>JAGXGS010000031.1 GCA_024636585.1 Thiogranum sp.
GCGTCATAGGCATCGGCAACGCTCACGATGCGAGCGATCAGAGGGATGTCTTCCCCACCCAGGCGGTGTGGATAGCCGGTACCGTTAAAACGTTCGTGGTGATGCAAGGCGATTACAGCGCCCATCTGCAGGTATTCGGACGGGCTGTTCTTGAGTATGTCGTAGCCGATCAGGGTATGCGTCTTCATGATTTCGAATTCGCCATAGGTCAGACGCCCTGGCTTGCGAAGAATTTCGTCGGCAATGCCGATTTTTCCGATGTCATGCATCGGCGCCGCCAGTTCGATGGCTTCACACTCGGCCGGCTGCAAGCCCAGCTGCTCAGCGATGAGGCGTGAATATTTGGCCATGCGAATGACGTGATTGCCGGTTTCCTCATCTCGATATTCGCCGGCTTTGGCCAGCCGCAAGAGCGTTTCATGTTCCCGCAACCGTATTTCGCTGGTGGCTTCGGAAACCTGCTGTTCAAGCCAGCGGGCGCGCTCATGGATTTCTTTCTGCTGATTGCGCTGGCTGAGCAGACAGCTGCAACGTGAGCGGAATTCCAGGTCATCTACGGGCGTGGCAAGCAGGTCAGTGGCCCCGGCATCCAGCGCCTTGCGACGCCGTTCCTGGTCCGCCCAGGGTGCCATGGTGAGCAGTGGCAGATCGGCGCCACCGGGCAATCGACGGATCTGATGAATCAGGTCGCGGGTTTCCATTTCAGGGAACAGGCTGTCACAGATCACCAGGTCGGCAGTCTGCCAGGATAACCAGAACAGGGCAGGTTCAGGCTGAAGAAAAGCTTCGACGTGAATCAGACGGTCGATTTTGTGGATAAGCTCAACCAGATATTGTCTCCGGGATGAGTCCCGGTCCAGTATTAGAACTGTCGGCATACGGTGCCCCTTTCCCCCAACTCGTCACAGCACAAAAATGTCACTGCGGCGCTTCCATGCCAACCGCAAACCGATGGCTACATATAGCTATAACATACTGAAAATAAGGTGTTTTATAAATTCGTTAGCACGCTGATGTTAACTAACGGCTTGCTCGATACAAACTTAAGTTGCTGAATTAAACCTGTCTCTGCACACTGTTATGAAGCGTTGTGTTTTTTGAGAATGATTGAGGAGTTAGCTATGCCGTATGAAGACAAGCCGCCAGCCCAGCGCAAGCAGTCGCTGTTCAGCGTGTTTCGCAGCGTGGGAGCGTCGATGTTCGGGGTTCAGAGCAGCAGCAAACACCGGGAGGATTTCGGTCACGGCAAAGCGTCGACTTATATCGCAGTGGGTTTGATTACGACAATAGTCTTTGTGTTCATGCTGTGGGGGCTGGTGCAGCTGGTGGTGCGCGTCACGCAGCCCGGCTGAAGCTCAGCTGCGTGCCGCCGTGGTCATAGTGCGGCGATTTTGCTCAGCTGTTCTTCCAGTTGTCGGATGGCCGCCTGCAGATCCTCGGCGCGGAGCTTTTCCTTGTCCACCACAGCGGCTGGCGCTTTGTCGACAAAGCTGGCGTTCGACAGCTTGCCATTAACGCGCTGCACTTCTGCGCGTTTTTTCTCGAGTTCCTTGCCGAGTCGGACCTGTTCGGCTTCCTTGTCGATGAGTCCCGCCATCGGGATCAGGAGTTTCATTTCTCCGATCAGCGCGGTAGCCGATTCTGGCGCTTCCTGTCCGCCCAGCCATTCAATCGATGCAACCCGGCCCAGCGCCATTACATAATGCCGGTTGGTGTTCAGGCGTTGTTCATCCACCTGACTACCGTTCTGCAACAGCACCGGTAACGGTTTGCGGGGATCGATATTCATGCCGCTGCGGATCTTGCGCACGCCGAGAACGAACTGTTTGACCCAGTCCATTTCCTCGCTGGCCTGCTGATCGATGCGCGACGTATCGGCTTCCGGATAAGCCTGATGCATGATAGTCGCGCCATCGACTCCAGCTAGCGGTGCCACGCGCTGCCAGATTTCCTCGGTGATAAAGGGAATGATCGGGTGCGCCAGGCGCAATACCGTTTCCAGAACCTGCACCAGTGTCTGACGCGTGCCGCGCAAAGCCTCGGGACTGGCCTGTTCATCTGTGAGCACAGACTTCGACAGTTCGAGATACCAGTCGCAATATTCATCCCAGATGAAGGCATAAATGGCCTGAGCGGCCTGATCCAGGCGATAGTGCTGGACGCTCGTGATTACCTGCTGGACGGTGATCTGTAACAGCGAGTTGATCCAGCGATCGGCGCTGCTCAACTGCACTTCGCCGCCGCGTTGTCCGCAATCCTGTTCTTCCGTATTCATCAATACGTAGCGGGCCGCATTCCAGAGCTTGTTGCAGAAGTTGCGGTAGCCTTCGATACGGTTCAGGTCAAAGTTGATATCGCGACCGGTGGATGCCATCGCCGCGAAGGTGAACCGTAGTGCATCGGTGCCGAATGAAGGAATTCCGTCGGGAAAATCCTTGCGAGTCTGTTTGGCGATTTTCTCTGCCAGATGCGGCTGCATCATGCCGGCGGTCCGTTTTTCCACCAGTTTGTCCAGCGTAATACCGTCGATCAAATCGATAGGGTCCAGCACGTTACCCTTGGACTTGGACATTTTCTGGCCGTGGGAATCGCGTACCAGCCCGTGAATATAAACTTCGTGAAACGGGACGTCCTCCATGAACTTGAGGCCCATCATGATCATGCGGGCAACCCAGAAGAAAATGATGTCGAAACCGGTTACCAGCACACTGGTCGGATAGAAGGTCTTCAGGCGGTCGGTATTTTCCGGCCAGCCCAGGGTGCTGAATGGCCATAGCGCCGAGCTGAACCAGGTATCGAGCACATCCTCGTCCTGGCGCAGTAGCAGGCCTGCGTCGAGCTTGTGCTGTTCGCGTACCTCCTTCTCGCAACGCCCCACGTACACATTACCCTGTTCATCGTACCAGGCAGGAATGCGATGTCCCCACCAGATCTGACGCGAAATGCACCAGTCCTGGATATTGTGCATCCATTCGTAATAGGTGTTTTTCCAGTTATCCGGCACAAAGCGAATATTGCCGTTCTCCACGGCTTTGATGGCGGGGCCCGCCAGCGGCGCAACCTTTACGTACCATTGGTCGGTCAGCAAGGGCTCGACGACAGAACCGGAGCGATCGCCGCGCGGCACCATCAGTTTGTGGTCCTGAATTTTTTCCAGCAGATCCTGTGTCTGCAGGTCAGCGATGATCTGTTTGCGTGCTGCGAAGCGGTCCAGGCCCTGATAGGCGTAAGGTATCAGGGTGCCTTCCTCCGGCTCGTTGGCACGGATCGCGGCATCTATCGTCAGCACATTGATCAGGCCGCCGTGTGCTTGCTCCGCAATGGCTTTTTCATCGCGATGGCGCAGCCACACCTGGTAATCATTGAAGTCATGCGCCGGCGTGATCTTTACGCAGCCGGTACCGAACTCCGGATCGACATAGTCATCGGCAATGACTGGAATGCGGCGCCCGGTGAGCGGCAGTTCCACAAGTTCGCCAAGCAGATGTTTGTAACGGTCGTCACCGGGGTGCACTGCGACCGCGCAATCACCAAGCATGGTTTCCGGACGCGTCGTCGCAACGACCAGACTACCGGTTCCATTGCTGAGCGGATAACGCATGTGCCAGAGATGACCGTTCTCTTCCTCGGACAAGACTTCAAGATCGGAGATTGCTGTATGTAACACCGGGTCCCAGTTCACCAGGCGCTTGCCGCGGTAGATCAGTCCCTCTTCATGCAGGCGCACGAAGACTTCCTTCACCGCATCGGAAAGGCCCTCATCCATAGTGAATCGTTCGCTGGGCCAGTCCAGCGATGCGCCCATGCGACGCAGCTGGCGGGTAATAGTGCCGCCCGAGGTTTTTTTCCACTCCCAGACACGTTCGATAAAGGCTTCACGCCCAAGATCATGGCGGGTTTTCTGTTCCGCCTGCAGCTGACGCTCCACCACCATCTGAGTCGCAATGCCGGCATGGTCGGAACCCGCCTGCCACAGTGTGTTGTGTCCCCGCATGCGGTGGAAGCGAATCAGGGTATCCACCAGCGCGTCCTGGAACGCGTGTCCCATATGCAGACTGCCGGTCACGTTAGGTGGCGGAATCATGATGCAATAGGGCTGACCATCACCGGACGGACTGAAATAGCCCTGGTCTTCCCAGACCTGGTACCAGCGTTGTTCTATCGTATGCGGAGCGTATGTTTTTTCCATAGGGATCAATATTGTCGGGAGTGCGCGAAAACGGCGAGCGGCGATTATACCCTAGTCAGAGAGTCCGGCAGATGTGCTCCGCTCAGTCTTTTTCCTGTCTGGCGATGTTCGCCAGCAACTCGGGGACGGCCAGCTCCAGGTGAGCCCGGATGTCTTTGGCAATTTTCGGCGCCGCGCGCTCGCTGGACTGATGTACCAGCCGACTGATTTCTTCTTTCAAAATCGCTTCGACATTGAGCGTAATACTCTTTTGCAGGTCTTCCGCCAGCTCGTTCAGCAACTGCTGCACGGATGGCATGTGCAGCAATGCCTCGATCCGCTGCTGATCGGCCGGTAACACAGCCGAATCTTCCGGTGTCGGCGCGAGACTGGTTAGACGAGTCGGGTCGACCGGCGTGTCCAGCAGCGGTACGCCATCGTTATCGAGCTTGATCTGGTCTGTATCCATTACTTGCTGATCTCATGGGTGCGTAACAGGTAGCCCCGTTCCTTGTAAAAGCCGTAGCGGCTGCGGCCGCTCTCGCGGATCGCGCCGTCGCCATTGACGAGTTCGGCAACACGTTCGAAATGGCTGAAAAACAGCGGAACGTCATCTGCCAGATTGATCAACACCTGGTAACCGGCCTGCGGTTCAGCATCATGTGCGAGCACCACGGGTGGCGGTGCATCGCCGGCATCCTGATAGATCGAGTGCGGCACGAAACTGCTTTGTTGAAAGGTCCACAGCAGGTCGTCGAGGTGACGGGTCTGCTCTGCCGAGCGGGTATGAATGAAGATCCGATGGCCGAGCCGGTAAGCCTTTTCGGCGAGGCGGCAGGCGAACTGTTCGCGCTGCTGCTCCGCCTCTCCGGGCAACACATAAAAATCGACCTGCGTCATTTGGTGCCGGCGCGTTTCCTGCCCGAGCCGCCGCAGCGGTTCAGCAGGAACTGCATGAGCATAGGCACCGGACGCCCGGTGGCACCTTTGGCGTCGCCCGATTTCCAGGCCACGCCGGCGATATCGAGATGTGCCCAGCGGTAATGTTTGGTGAAGCGGCTGAGAAAGCAGGCGGCGGTGATGGTTCCGCCACCATTGGATCCGATGTTAGCCATGTCGGCGAAATTGCTCGATAGCTGTTCGTCGAACTCTTTCCACAGCGGTAGCTGCCAGGCCCGATCCCAGGAAACCTGTCCGGCCTCCAGCAGTTCGTCGGCCAGTTTCTGATTATTGCTCAGCAGCCCGGTGGCGTGCTTGCCCAGAGCCACGATACAGGCGCCGGTCAGGGTGGCGATATCGATCACCACATCCGGGTCGAAGCGATCGGCATACGTGAGCGCGTCGCACAGGATCAGGCGTCCTTCCGCGTCGGTATTGAGAACTTCAATGGTTTGCCCGCTCATGCTGGTGACCACATCCCCGGGTTTGCTTGCATCACCATCCGGAAGGTTCTCGGTCGCCGGTACGATACCGACCAGATTCACGGGCAGTCCCAGCTCGGCGACTGCCGCCATGGTGCCGATGACGCTGGCCGCGCCGCACATGTCGAATTTCATCTCGTCCATGGCGGCCCCCGGCTTGATCGAGATGCCGCCTGAATCGAAGGTTACTCCCTTGCCTACCAGCACTACCGGCTTGCCCGGCTTCTTGCCACCGTGATATTCCAGCACGATCAGCTTGGGAGGCTGGCGACTGCCGCGCGCGACCGAGAGCAGGGCGCCCATGCCGAGCTTGTCCATGTCTTTCTTTTCCAGCACCCGCACCTTGAGCGACTTGTACTGGCGCTGCAGCGCGCGCGCCTGATCGGCCAGATCGGCCGGGGTGCAAAGATTGCCGGGGCGGTTGCCCAGCACCCGCGCCAGATCCATGCCGTTGGCGATCGCAATGCCATTGCGCAGGCCCTTGTTTGCAGCGCCTGACTGAGTCGCGTCGGCCACGCCCAGCGTGAGTTTTTTCAGCGGGCGTTTAGGAGGTTTGACGTCGCTTTTCAGTTCATCGAAGCGGTATACGACATCGCGACTGGCCTGAGCGGTATGGGCAGCTTTCCAGGCAAGGTCGCGGTCTTCCACATCCAGTTCGGTCAGCCAGGATACGGCATCGGTAGCGCCACTTTCCTGAAGCGCCCGGGCGGCGGCGCTGGTGATCTTGCTGAACGCATCCGGCGACAGGTGCTTGTCCTTGCCGCAACCAACGACCAGGATACGTGCTGCTTTGACATGGCCCTGAGGATGATGAATCAGAGTGGTCTTGCCGCAGTCGGTGCTGATGTCGCCGCTCTTCAGCAGACTACGCAGTTGTCCATTGCTGGCTTCGTCCAGTCGTTCGGCAGCTGGCGACAGGTGACGGGGCGCTGTGATTCCGACCACCGTGCAGGCGCCGGTCAATGTTTCGGCGCTACCCGTTTTTACGTTGAATTCCATGAATACTCCTTGATTGGAATTTGCTTCCACTATGCTGGATGATTGCGTTCGGGTGAATTTAACAGGCTGAGAACAGATTTGAAATCTGCGCTATCGATTTTGCGGTTTTTGTCGGTCTGATGGCATCGGTTCTGCGCCGTTATCTCAGTCGCGAGCTGCTCCAGTACTGGGTGGTGTTCACGCTGGTGTTATGGCTGGTGTTGATCGCGGCGCGCCTGTCCCTGTACCTGGGGCAGGCTGCCGGCGGCGAATTGCCCGCCGATGCGGTGTTGCTCCTGCTGGGGCTGAAGTCGGTTGGTTTTCTGGTGTTCCTGATGCCGTTCAGTCTGTTCCTGGCCCTGCTGTACCTGCTGGGTCGGCTCAACCAGGATTACGAGTCGCTGGCTATGGCAGTCGCGGGCGCCGGTCCGCAGCAGCTGTACCGGATGCTGGCGCTGCCGGTGCTGACAGTAACGCTGCTGGTGGCGGTGCTGAGCGGATACCTGGTGCCGCATACCGCGCAACTGGGCTATGACGTGCGCGCGAAGGCAGAACAGCAGCTGGATGCAGGCGCCCTGACGCCGGGTCGTTTTCACCGCCTGAGAAACGGACGCTGGCTGGTGTTCGCGCGCGGCGCCGGAACCGAGCCGGGCAGCCTCGCCGATGTGTTCGTGTATGTCGAACATCCGCAACGTCCACAGGTGCTGGTTGCCGAGGCGGCCAGGGTGCGAACCGTGGCGGGCGAGGAACGCTATCTGGTGTTGCAGAACGGTTATCGTTATGACGGACAGCCGGGACAGGCGGATTATCGCGTTTTGCGTTATCGGGAATACGCGCTGCGTTTGCAGGCTCCGCCAGCACCGCAGACGCGTCGCGATGCCCTGTCGACCGCCAGCCTCTGGCGGGATGCTTCGCCCGCGGCGCATGCCGAACTGCACGGCCGCCTGGCGCGCCCGCTGTCAGTTCTGGTGCTTGGTTTGATAGCGCTGCCGCTGGGGCGTTTTCGCGCCGGCGTGGGGCGGCATTATCCGATGTGGCTGGGGGTGCTGGTGTTCGCGTTGTATTTCAACCTGCTGGGTACCGGCCAACTGTGGATCGAGCAGGAGAAAGTGCCGGCCTGGATCGGGTTATGGTGGGTGCATGCGTTGATGATTGCGCTATGCATTGGCGCTGCTGGGCAGGCGCGCTGGCTGACCGTGCGTCGGGCGGGCGCATGATTCGCCTCGACTGGTATGTGGGTAAAACGCTGTTCGCGGCCACTTTGCTGGCCTGGTCGGTGATGATCGTTCTCGATTCGCTGTTTAGGTTCCTCGGCGAACTGGGCGATGTCGGTCGCGGCGACTATGCACTCGGTGATGCGGCTGTGTACACGCTGTTATCCGTGCCCACCGGTGCCTGGCAGATTTTTCCCATGGCGGTGTTGATCGGTAGCCTGATTGGCCTCGGCAGTCTGGCGTCACAGCGGGAGCTGACGGCATTTCGGCTGGCGGGTTGTTCGCCGATGCGCCTGCTGTGGGCAGCTCTGCAGGTTGGTCTGCTGATGCTGATTGCCGCGGCACTGGTTGGTGAATTGCTCGCGCCCCCCTCCGCGCAGCTGGCCGCCGGACTGCGCGCTTCGGCGTTGCACGGCAACCTGGGCATGCAAAGTGGTGCGGGGTTCTGGGTGCGCGAAGGTGACCGAATGATTCGGGTCGGCAACAGTGCAGCGGACGGCGATCTGACGGATATCAGGATATTCGAACTCGGCACGACGCCCGGGTTACGCAGCGCGACTGCCATCGCGGCGGCTCGTTACCGGGGCGGCGAATGGCTACTGCAGGACGTGCGCGAAACGGTGTTCGCGCAGCAGCGGATCGAGATCAGCCGCAGTGCTGAGCAGCGCACCGAGCGCCTGGTACCCTCGGCGCTGGCGCAGTTGCTGAGCCGTGACGTGCAGACCCTGAATCTGATCGACTTGAGGCGCTATGCACAGTACCTGCATCGCAATGGGTCCGATGTCGGTCCGGCATGGTTAAACTACTGGCAGCGGGTAAGCGCGCCGCTGGCGGTCATCGCCATGCTGGTGCTTTCGGTGAGTCTGGTGCTCGGTCCGCTGGGGCGCCAAAGTGTCGGCAAACGGGTGCTGAGCGGCGTACTGATCGGGCTGGCCTTCAAACTGTTCAATGACATCAGCGCGTACGCGGGGCTGGTGCTGGGTATCCCTCCCTGGATCAATGCCCTCTCGGCGTCATTGCTGGTGTCGATGATCGGTTTGCTGTTGCTGCGTCGTTTCAGCTGATCAGCGCTGGTCCGGGTTGCGATCCAGTTGCTCGATACAGGTTTCGGAGTAGCGGTCATGCCAGGTGAGTTTCTGTTTGTCCACCAGCATCCACAGGTAACCGATGCCGAACAAAGCCGCTGACGGCACGGCCACCAGGAACCGCAACAGCGCCTGCCACCAGCTGATCGGGCCCGGACGCAGATTTTGCAACTGCAATCGCCAGCTGCGCATGCCGAGCGTCTGACCTCCATGCATCCAGAACCAGCCATAAAAGAAGAAGCTGATAAACAGCAGATAAGTCGTCAGAAGAGGATTGTTTGCACGGATAGCCGCGCCGCCGGTAAGCGGCAGCAGCAGCGCCGTCGCGATGAACCACAGCGCCAGCAGCAACAGTGAATCATACAGGAGGGCGGCGAGCCTGCGCAGCAGGTTGGCGGGTTGTGCCGGGCGGATGGGATCGGACATTTTCATGAGATCAAATATGACTGGGTGAATGTACCTGTAACCACCGTCGCGGCGCAACGGTGACAAGCCTGCAGAGCTATGATATGAAAACAACCGGGGTTCCGCGGGAACAGAATAGCAATACCGGAAAAGAAGATTCGCGAAGCGAAACTGGGAGGGAGTGAATGACTTTATACGCCGATCTGGCCCTGATGCCGGGAGTGATCGCGGCGGGCGAATATGCCTATCGCGGCGATCGTTATAATTTCAAAGGCGAGCTCAGCGACGAAATGGCGCGGATGGCATCCATTATGTGTCGTGCGACGACCCTGGGTACGCATATGCAGGCGGAGATTCTGTGTGCGAACATGGACGACTGCCCGTTCGATCCGGCGCGTGGCTGGGCGGTGCGCGGTCCGCACTTCAGCGTCTGCGTAGTTGCCAATGTGTTCTGTTTCGTGCGCAATGAGTCCGGCGTATTCAATAAAATCATGAAGCACATGCAGGCTCGGCTGGCTGATGCCGTGGAAATGGTTTAATTCAGTGGGGAAGTAAAAAATGAGCAGTATAGAAAGCCTTATGAGTCTCGACGGCGCGGCGGCGGCGTTTGAATTTTCCGACACCGGGGAACTGACGGATCATCGGGTCTCCGAGGGTTCGAATCTGTCGGCGGATGCCCTCGACCTGCTGGCACACATGTTTGTCGCCAATATCGCAATTGCGACCATGCAGGCGCGCGGCTGGGAAAAAGCAACCGGACAGGGCGGTTTTTACCCGGTGCAGGGATTTACTCTGATCGGACTTGAATGGTCGGCGGTCGGTAATGGGCACCGCGGTGTGGTGTTGCGTAACGATGCGGCTGACTTCGAGGCGGCTTACGCAGTTCTGGACAGCTACGCCAGCCATGATTAAAAAGATGCTGGCACTCGATGGGGTTTCCGTGGTCTGTCATTTTCGCGATGATGGTGCGCTGGTGGAAGGCTATGGCATGCTCGGCGATGACATGCTGCTGCGTCTGGCGCGGTTTGCTCATGACTACAAGCGCATGGTGCAAGGTAACACGGATCAGTTTTCCATGTTTACGCAGTTGCCCGGCTGGGCGCCTCCCAGTGGGTGGATGGTGCGCGGTATGGGCGGCACCGTCTGCAGTGTCGGTAACCTGGTGTGCTTCGTCGACAATGCAACAGCCTCTTTGAATGAGGTCATGCGCGAGCTTGCGGAAGTCTCGCGCTACTAATCATGGGAGTGTCGTCATGTACCAGCTGTCACTGCGCCCGGTTGCGGGAATACTGCTGCTGATGATGTGGTTCGGCGCACAGGCGGCGGACTTGCAGCCGGGAGACGCGGCGCCGGATTTCCAGTTGCTGGATCAGAACAGTCAGCTGCAGCGGTTATCCGATTATGCCGGGCGCTGGCTGGTGCTGTATTTTTATCCCAAAGACGATACACCGGGCTGTACCACCGAGGCATGCGCCTTCCGCGATGACATTCTGTCGCTCAGGAAAATGGGGGCAGCGGTACTCGGTGTCAGCACCGATGCGGTGTCGAGTCATCGCGAATTCGCGGACAAGTATCACCTGTCTTTTCCGCTGCTCTCTGACAGTACCGGCGAGGTGGCGCGGCGCTATGGCGCCCTGCGAAATCTCGGGCTGGTGAAGTTTGCCAAACGTCAGACCTTTATCATCGATCCGGATGGAAAGCTCGCCAGGATCTACCGCAAAGTGGATCCGTCGGGTCATAGTGATGAGGTGATTGCCGCGCTACGTGCACTGTCCGGACCCGGCCCGTAGTCGGCTGAATCCGGTGCGCCTGTTATATGGCGCTCCCTAGGGGAATCGAACCCCTGTTACCGGCGTGAGAGGGCAAAATAACCGTCTTTTCACGTCTTCCGATGTTTTTCTAAGTATTTGAAACATTGCAAATATAGTTATATACGTTCACCATTGTCTCTGGTCGTTTCTGGATGAAGTTTTCAGATAATTTTCAGATGAAGATAAATACCCTCAATCGTCGCAAGCAGTTGAAGCCTCGTAAGGCGCCGTATTTCCACTCGATCGCCAAAGGAAAGGCCATCGGCTTCTATCGAAGCGCAGACGGCGGCAGCTGGCATGCCCGACTGCGAACCCCGGAAGGAAAGCAGCTCCACGAGCCACTGGGCGGCGATCTGGATTCCGAATTCGATGATATGGCAGACAAGGCCCGGGAATGGTTCGAGCGTGCTGTCACCCTGGAGGACGCCCGCTACACGGTCAAACAGTGCGTCGCTGACTACGTCGCCCACCTGAAAGTCGAAAACAGCGAGGACGCCTCCAGGCGCGTCAAGCAGCGGCTGGAAAAGCACCTGACGCCGAGCCTGGGCAAGGTGGAATTGATCAAACTGACCACCCGGCAGCTGAAGACGTGGCGCGATGGCATGGTGCGCGTCTCGAGCGATCCCGAGCAGGTGCGCAAGTCGAAGGACTCGGCGAACCGGATACTGGCGCAGGCGAAGGCGGCGTTCAATCTGGCCTATCGGTCGGGGATGATCAATTCGGACACGGCATGGAAGCGCGTACCGGCGTTCAGGGACGTAGGCGAAGCCCGCAAACTGTTTCTGACGGATAAACAGGTCAAACGGCTGCTGGAGCATATCGAGGGTGGCTTTCACAACCTAGTGCGCGCAGCGGTCCTGACAGGCGCCCGGTATGGCGAACTGGCCGCCGCCCGTGTGCGTGACCTGGACCTGGCGCACGGGTCGCTACGACTTGCCGGAAAAACTGGGACCCGGCATTCTTACCTCGCCGACGATGGGCTGGCATTTTTCCGCGCACTGTCACGCGACAAGCTTCCGGATGCCTGGCTGTTTGCGAAAGACAACGGCGAGCCATGGGGAAAATCGCATCAGCACCGGCTCATGAAAGATGCCGTCAAGGCCGCCAGGCTGCCGCGGGAATCGGTGTTCTACAGCTTGCGACACTACTACATCTCGAAGGCGCTTCTGGCTGGCCTCCCCGTCCAGGTGATTGCTGAGAATACCGGCACCAGCATGCGCATGATTGAAAAACACTACGGTAAATTCATGCCCAAGGATCGGCGCCGGCTGCTGAACCAGGTTGTATTGATGTAATGATGACCGATCCAAGCATTCGGACGATGATTGAAGCTTTGCCGCTTTGCGAAGATGCCGATGTCGAGGCACTGACAGCAAAACTCGCAAAGTACGTTGAAGAAATGAAGTCGGCGGATGATAAACGGGCGAAGGAGCCCAGCGCTAAGGCGACGAAACGCCAAAGTCTGAAGTTGGTGACTGCCATTGGCAACTTGAACGCCGCACTGACCGGCCTGCACGAGGTTACCCGCGATTTTATCTGGGAAGATATTTCTGCGGAGGTTGATGATCTCGGCCGCTATGTGACACCTGACGAAATAAAAGCATTGCTTGCACCGCTCAGGCAAAGCGCGCAGCGTTTAGCTGATCACAAAGCCCCCAGTGGGAACCGCCTCCGCTTAACCGTCCCATATTTCACCAGTGTTCTGGTAGAGTTATTTGAAGAGTCCACCGGTCATACAGCCAGCGACGACAAGTTGTCCGTATTGCAATTTGTCAGCAGCGCCTTCGCCGAAGCAGGATTGGCGGCCGATCCCGATTACTATTTTAAGGATTTTTATACCCGCCACCCTGGCGCCTGACTTCATTTCCTACTGAAGAAGCCAATTGGACATTTTGCCGTCCATTCAAGTTTAGATTGTGTCCTAGCATCTCTGTAAATATACAAACCTCCACAGACGATCGAGGTTTAACAATGGATGCCACACACATATATGGCATAAGCAAATGGTTACAGGAAGCCGATCTTAGTCGTCCATTCTTATACAAATTATGGACACGAGGGGAAGGGCCTAAATCCATCAAGATCGGTCGGCGGCGCCTCATCACAGAAACACCTGGAGAATGGCTTGGGCGTGTAAAGCCGTCATGACGCGCCAACGCTCACCGTGCGCTGCTGCGCTCACTGAACGGTTGGCCGATACCGCCCACTACCACCGCTGGGCGGGCACATCACCCGGCTTAAATGAGAACAATCCGACTGCCGAGCGGTTGCGCGTCGCCGTGCAGAACACTGAGGATCAGCCGCGCAACCATGCACCCGACGTGCGCCGGGCGCTGGCGAACAGCCGGCAGGCTCCGGGTAGGCTGATACGGGGTACGGAGCGGTGAGCGCGACACGACTGGCGAGCACCGTGCAGCGCGAGCTGATCGAGCGCGCACAGCTTGAGCTGACCGACGCGGGCAATGCTGATCGCATCGTCGCGGCGCATGGGAAGAATCTTTATTACGTTCCGGAATGGGGCTGGCTGGCATGGGACGGTACCCGCTGGCGGCGGGACGAACTTCTTGCGCGCAAGCTCGCGATACAGGTGGCCAAGGGGATTCACTGCGAAGCCGCTCAGGCTGGGAATGTAGGCGCGCAAAGAGACATCGCCACTTGGGCGCGAAAGAGTCAACAAGCCCAGCGGGTGCAAGCTGCGCTCTGGCTTGCACAGCCCGCACTTGTGGCGCGTGTCGATGCGTTCGACCGTGAGCAATGGCTGCTGCCGGTGCTCAACGGCGCCCTCGACCTGCGGACAGGACAGCTCCATCCGCACAACCGGGCAGACATGGCGACGCGGCTGTCACCAGTGCAATTCGACGCGTCCGCTACCTGCCCAACCTGGCACCGATTCCTTCAACGCATACAGCCCAACGTCGCTGTCCGTGAGTTTCTGCAGCGCCTGGCAGGCTACGCTCTGACCGGCTCGACTGCGGAGCAAGCTTTGGCGTTTTTATACGGCGCCGGTCGCAATGGCAAGTCCGTGTTTATTGAGACCCTGGCGGCCATGCTTGGTGATTTTCACACGAGCACGCGGATCGAGACCCTGGCCACGAAACAGTCCGGAATTCCTAACGACGTCGCCGCGCTGGCCGGTGCGCGCCTGGTGACGGTGGCCGAGACACCCGAGGGCGTGCGACTCAACGAATCCCTGCTGAAGGATCTGACTGGCGGTGACACGATTTCGGCGCGATTCTTACGCTGTGAATTTTTCCAATTTCGGCCTCAATTCAAATTACTGGTCCGTGGAAATCATAAACCTCAAATTCGGGGGACGGATGACGGCATATGGCGGCGACTGCTGCTGGTTCCGTTCACGGTGCAGATTCCGCAAACCGACGTCGACCCGATGCTGCCGGCCAAGTTGCTCGATGAATTGCCAGGGATCCTCGCCTGGGCGGTCGAGGGCTGCCTCGCCTGGCAAAAACACGGCCTGCAGGCCCCAGATAGCGTGCTGGCTGCGGGACGCGATTACCGAGCGGAAATGGATTTACTCGGCGAGTTCATCGCTGAGCGGTGCATTGTCGCGGCCGACGCCTATGCTCAAGCGTCGGAGCTGCACACCGCGTATCGTGAGTGGTGCACAGATAACGGCCACCAGCCAATCAGTACAACGCGGTTCGGGCTGGCACTTGGCGAGCGCGGTTTTGAGAAACGCAAGCCAAAAAACGTAGTTTGGCACGGTATTGGTGTGCTCACTATCCGACACTCCGACACTTGCGACACCTCCCCCAGTTCGCGCTATTCACGCGCACACAATCCCGGTAAACCCGAAAAAGGGTCGGAAAGTGTCGGAGTGTCGGAATTCGAGGGTGAGCTGTAGTGAACGCCATCGCCCTGGAGATCCTGCACCGCGCCCAGGCCGCCGGCGTCGAACTGATCCCGAACGGCGATCGCCTGAAAATCCGCGCACCTCAGCGGCCTCCGGATGACCTGCTGGAAGCCCTGCGGTTACACAAGGCGGAACTGCTGGCGATGCTCGATGTACCGCCCAGGCGCTACACGTATCGCTTCCGTCTGCGTGGCGTGGAAGGCGGGGGAGTCGTCGTCACCGATGAGCCCGATCTGGCCAAAGCCCGTGATAGCCTGCTGCGCCGCTACGGCGCCCGGCTGGCTGCGGTAATGAGCGCATGAGCCAGAGTTTGCGTCCCTACCAGCACGCCGCGGTCGAGGCCCTGAGGCATTCACTGCAGGCTGGGTATCGGCGTCCGGTGTTGGTGAGTCCAACCGGGTCCGGCAAGACTAACATCGCCGCGGCGGTAGTGAGGGGTGCGCTCGATAAGAACAAGCGGGTGTTGTTTCTCGCTCCACGTCGTGAACTGATCGACCAGGCCTGCAACCGGCTGCTGGCGCACGGAATCACGCCAGGCGTCATCATGGCCGGGGAGCCCCGCAGTCCCTATCAGAGCGTGCAAGTTGCAAGCTTCGATACGCTTCATGCTCGTGGGGTGCGTAGTGAGCGGATGCTGATGCCGGACGCGGATGTGCTGATCGTGGACGAAGCGCATTTAAGCGTGGCGCCGACGCGCAAGGCGATCATTGACTGCTACCCGAACGCAGTTGTCATCGGTCTGACGGCAACGCCGGCGCGCAGTGACGGTACCGGGCTCGGCGCGATATACGACCACTTGGTCGAAACCGTAACGATGCGCGAGCTGGTGAATGACGGGTTTCTGGTACCGGCACTTTACTACGCACCCAGCAAACCGGACCTGGAAGGTCTGAAGATCGCTCGCGGTGATTATGTCATCAAGGAACTGGGCAAACGTATGGACCAGCCGCAGCTGGTCGGGGACGTCGTGCGCAACTGGTTTCGTCTGGCGCGAGAACGGCGCACGGTGGTGTTCTGCGTCACGCGTGCGCACTCGCGCCACGTATGCGCCGAGTTCAAGGCCCGGGGCATAGTGGCGGAGCACCTCGACGGTGAAACACCGCTGGACGAGCGCAAGGCCATTTTGAAGCGCGTCGCGACCGGCGCGACTCAGGTTCTGTGTAACGTGTTCGTCGCGACCTTCGGGCTCGATATCCCGGCGCTTGATTGCTGCGTGTTGGCCAGGCCGACGAGGAATATTTCGACGTACCTGCAAACGGTGGGCCGCGTATTGCGGTCGTGCGATGGCAAGACCGATGCGCTGATCATTGATCATGCCGGCGCAGTATCTGAGCACGGTTTTGTCGACGATCCGGTTCCGTGGTCTCTTGATGGCAAGGAAACAGTCAAAGAGCGCAAGCAGCAGGCGCAGCAGGAGCGCCGCGAACCGAAGGAAATCACCTGCGGCGACTGCGGCACGGTGTTTCGTGGCGCTCGCGTTTGTCCAAATTGCGGCTATGAAATGATACTGCCGGGCAAGCCTGTGCCGACCTACCAGGCAAACCTGCAGGAGGTCGGACGCGGCAAGGCCGGCATGAACCGCAATTCAACCTGGGAAGACAAGGTGAAATTCTTCGGTCAGCTCAAATCCTACTGTCTGGCCCAAGGCTTCAATCTTGGATGGACCTCACATAAATACCGAGAGCGATTCGGTGTCTGGCCAAACGATCCACGCCTGAGAGCCGCGCCGGAAATTCCCGTGACGCCAGAAGTCGCCAAATGGATCAAGTCGCGCAACATCCGGCACGCCAAGCGGCGGGTAGCGTGAACGCTCTTCAGCAGTCTGCGAAAGGCCGCTGGCCCGGTATTCTGCGACAGCTGGGGATCCCCGAGCAGTTCCTGGTCAACCGGCACGGGCCCTGCCCAGCGTGTGGGGGTAAGGATCGGTTCAGGTTCGACGACAAGGACGGCAACGGTACCTACTTCTGCAATGGGTGCGGCGCCGGTGACGGCTTCAATCTAATCATGATCTTCTTCGGGTGGGACTTCAAAACGGCAGCGCGCCAGGTTGAGCAAATCGTCGAGCGGGTTCAGCCGAATCAAGCAAAATCGAAGCCGGATCCCCGCCTGCTGCTGACTCGCATCTACCGGAACGCTGAGAAGCTGATCGGAGAAAATCCGGTAAGCCTGTACCTGAAACGCCGTGGTCTTAGCCAAATACCGGCGGAACTGAGGCTTCATCCAAGCATGGCTTATTTTGATGGCGGTCGGAAACTGGGTGAGTATCCGACCATGCTTGGCCTGATCGAAGACAGTAACCGAAATCGTCTCACTTGGCACGTGACGTACCTCACCAGGACCGGGCACAAAGCGCACGTGCCGTCGCCGAAAAAAATCATGACTCCAGTCTCGCCCATAACTGGAGCAGCAGTTCGGTTGTTCGGCGCCGGCCCTCATATTGCGGTGACCGAGGGTATCGAAACTGCAGTCGCCGTGCATGAAGCAACACGGCTTCCGGTATGGGCCGCCATAAGCGCCGGCGGAATGGAGAAGTTGCAGATCCCGGCCGGCATTGATTCGGTAACCATCTACGCAGACAACGACAAGAGCTTCACTGGCCAGAAAGCGGCATATGCGCTTGCCAACCGTCTGACAGTCTCCCAGGGCATACGTGCCGAAGTCATCGTTGCCGGCATTCCCGGCCAGGACTTTCTCGATGTTTTCACAAAGCCAAAATAAACGCTTCAAACCATTGATCGAGTGCCGGTGGATCGACAGGTTATATGTCGTGACAGTACCCTTTCTGAAGGCTCATTAAGGCAAGAGGTTTTGAAATGACTATGACTGCAGCCGTGCGGAGCAAGCGTATGGACGAGCACGAGGCGGCGGAATACGTGAAATTGTCGCCTGCGACCATGGAACGTCGACGACGCCTAAGCCTGCCGCCCGTGTATGCGAAAGTTGGTCGACGGGTTATCTACGACGTTGTCGATCTGGATAATTTTATTGAGGCCCATAAGGTAAAGCCAAATCGAGACCTTAAAGTTCCCTAACCCTGCCCAGCAGGCGGCGCCAGCCAGCGGTGCGCAGCAGGAAAACAACACTGGCAGCAAGAGCTCGATGTCTCCTGAAAGCGGGTGATCTTGCCGGTCTGGCGACACGATACGTCGCCTCCTTTTCTGAATTTTAGGAGAATGATTATGTCTTTCGAAGTACTGCTAAATGAATTGAGCAACCTGCACGATCGCGATGGCAACTTGATCGGTGATCAGTCGTTCCGAAAATCGCAATTCGCGCAGCCAGAGCGGCCCCAGGGCGCAACTGCTCGCATACCTCGCTCGGTCGGCCACGGGGCATTCGACGCGATCAGTCAGGATTTTCAACGTATGGGCAAGAATCTGAGAGCGGAAAGTGCCAGAAATGCGCACCGTGCCGAGAGCGAGCGTCAGCAATTTATAAAGGCTTTACCGATGCGGCTTTCAGAGTTCAGCGCGAAGCTGCGGCAGGCAACGATATCGGGCGAGCTCAGTGCTGAGCAAGCCTTCCTGCTCGAGACGCAGCGAAATCGCTTGGCACAAACCTTCGCTAACGCGGGATTGATCTAATGATCACCACCAGCAGGCCTGCGATCCGACTGACGCTGGTGAAAACGATTCGCCGGCGCGCCAACCAGGCAGAGCGGTATCGGGGCCTGCGCAAGCAGATCGACCTGACGCCGCTGCTCGATGACTCATCGAGCGTGATCACGAGAAAAAACATAGACCAGTCGCTTGGCAGTTTCACCATCACTCTGCCGGATAAATCAATACAGCCGGAGCCTGGCGCCTTTCAGGATTCCCTCTACGGCTGGATCGAACCCATGGACGTGATTGAGATACGCATGGGGCGGGACCTGCATACGAAGAATCTGCCGTCAGGCGGGATCCCGATCGTGATGAGGGGCTTTGTTTCCAGTATCCGCCAGGAAAAAACCGTCTCCGGCGATGGGAAGCCGACGAGATCTATCGTCATCGACGGACAGGACTATGGCAAGCTCCTTGGAATCGTTCAGGTCTTTTATCAGAAGACATACGGCATCAGCCAAGACCTCCTAACCGCTTTCAAGATGACGACGAATCATAACATTACGTTCCAATCGTTCACGACCGCGGATTTTGTCCGGACTGTTTTGGATGATGTCGTCAACCCACATTTGCAGAACCTGCAGCGCGATAGTGCGCTGGATTTCACGCCGCGCATTATCCCGGATACGTCCGGCGTCAAGGATGGCATCGTCATGCCTTACGGCTTTCAGAGTTTCGAGGGGCCTATCTGGACACTGCTGCGCCAGCAGTCCGACCGATTCTGGAACGAGCTGTTCATCGAGGATCGCGAGGACGGCGTTTATCTGGTGTGCCGGCAGTTTCCTTTTAAAGACATAGACGGGAACTACATCGATGATGCCACGGATCCAGGACACGTCGATATTAGCTACGACCATGTGAAATCAATGTCCGTCAGCCGCAGCGAAAGAAACATCGCCAATTTTTATTGGGTTGGTGCGCCGCGTTCGGTATTGATCCACCAGTCAATGCTGAAAATGGCTGCTTATCAGAAGCCGGAGGACTTCTATATCAGGGACTATCCGAATGCGGACGTCGATCTGTATGGAATCCGCAAAATGGAAGTGAATACCGAGCAGGGTCCGGCGGTGCCTGGGCTCGATGAGGCAGATCATGAGAAAGCAAAAGCGGGAAGCGGTACGTGGGTCAACAATCGTGTGCAGAGACTGATCAAATTTAATCGTGATAATGTTCTTTTCGAGGACGGTTCGGCAACTCTTCGCGGCGACGATAAGGTTAAGCCTGGCCGGTATCTGCGCATGCACATCGGTGAAGGGCAGAGCGGGTACGTCGCTGAATATTACTGCCTCGGCGTTGTCCAGGAATACCTTCCGTATCGATCATGGGTGAGTCACGTCGATCTGATACGCGGCACTGGATTTATTGAACGCTCGAAGATGTTTGGATCCCCTTACCTGGCCGAGCGTGGGAAGGGCGCCTACAATTGAAGCGCAAGCTGTGACTCGCTGAGGCTTGCCAGCGTCGTAGGATTTACCACATCCTGCCGGCCTCAGAGAGTCACCCAGCTGTCCGCTCTGCCGCCGTGTTGAGCTGCCATCAAGGCCGCTTTTTTTTCTTCTGTCGCTTGGCGCTATTTGATAGCGCTGAGATCCACTTTCGCTCACAGTTCCATATACGAAGTTCGCGAATGATACTTGGCGCTCTCCATATGGCCAACGCAAGTATCGATGGCCGAAGATCACGCAATATGAATACGACAAGATTAATTAGTTCATCCAAGGTGCCGGTTCTCCAGAACGAGTCGAGATCCTTTCCGGCTTCAGAGGCTTTCCTGGCCCCATACCTTGTTAACGAGGGTTCCAAATGTAACTACGGATGCGATGCAAAACAACGGGGGATAATGTTGTATGCCGCCGGCAATCAGTCAGCGGTACAAATGGAGTGGACTGCCCGCCTGCAGCTGGGGAGGGGGTAGGCCAGAGGGCGAGGCAGTGGTAAATGATCGGTAGTGGCTCAGTTCAAGTCATTGATTTTACTTAAAATCACGAACTAATAGCCAAAATAAGGTCTATTCTGATATTCCCACGTTCTACCTTATTTTCACAAAGTGGGAAATTATTCTGATAAGGCGGCTATTTCTTCCAAACTCCAGACATGATCCGAGACTTTTGCCTCCATTGCTGGAGTAACTCGTAACGTTTTATGGATTCGCCCAAAATTGTAGTACATGTAATGCAGTGATATGGCGTGAATGTGGTTCTCGATCTTCTTGTTGAATCCGTTGGTTAGCCTGGTGAACCGGCGCATGCTCATCCGCATGGTCAGGTTCTGGCGTTCGATACAAGACGTCGAAACATCCGCCTTGTTGGGATTTCCAGTGATCTTACGTTTAGTCGCGCAGACGAACTCAGACGGGCTGTAGCGGGTTTCTGTCTGTCCCTGGCCATACATCTTCACCAGCATGGCATAGTCGACATCCGCTCCGAAAGCGCCATTCACCGCCTCAAGATAGGCTTTATGACCGTCTGTGGTCAACTGAACGCGGTGCTTGAACCGGCCCGCGAGGTTCAGCATAAACTCATTGGCTGAGTCCGCATCCCGGCTACCGACCAGCCAGCACGGCACAACCTTGGAATCCGCACACATACCGACCCAAGTCCAGACGTCGCCATAGCCGAACTGGCCTTTCTTATCTTCAGGGACATTCTTTTGCTTGGAATAGCAGAAAGACCAGATTTCGTCGCACTGAACGCGCTTGCACTCAAGGTCACGCAGGTGTTCATCCTGGTAGTCCAAACAAGCAGAACCTACGTCATTCAAGAGCTTATCGACAGTATTCCGGCTGACATCGGCTATCCGGGCCGTAGCACGAAGGCTATTCCCCTCAACCAGCAGGTGAAGGATTTGCGCTCTTGTTTTTATGTCTAGCCGGTTCATAATGAACATTATGCTTGAGTGCGTTAAATTGTCAAGCATTATGAATCAGTTTGACCTTACGCGTTATACAGTCTATATTTATATCTCGAACAGAAAAAAACGTATTTGAGTCATGGAATATGAATTTACTGACCCGGAGTTGGAGGGCTTGGCTACTGACCCGTCATTTCGCTCGAGATGGCCGGATGCAGTGGCCAGGGCGTTTAGAAAGCGTGTACAGCAAATTGGAGCAGCGGTAGATGAGCGAGATTTACGAGCACTCAAATCGCTGCATTTTAAGAGATTAAAAGGCGATCGATCAGATGAGCATTCGATACGGTTGAATAATCAATGGCGACTTATTGTGGTGGTGGTTAGTAAGGGTCAAGACAAGGTATTGCAAATCGTTAAAGTCGAAGATTATCACTGAGATCATGACAATGAAAAACACATATGCAGAAATATTTCCGCCTGGAGAATTCCTTCGAGAGGAACTTGAGGCCCGTAACTGGACGCAACAGGATTTCGCTCGTATTTTGGGCAAGTCCTCTCGTCTAGTGAATGAAATTCTAAATGCAAAGCGTGCTATCACGCCGGAAACAGCTACCGTCTTATCCAGCGCTCTAGGTACATCAGCGCAGTTTTGGATGAACTTAGAAAGCATGTGGCAGCTATTTCAGCTTGACCAGCTTGATGATGCTGTACCGCGTAGAGCCAAGCTTTACGAAACATTCCCAGTAAGCGATATTCTCAAGCGTGGATGGGTAGAAGATAGCGAATCTATAGAGGTTCTGGAAACGAGATTCTGTGAATTCTTTGGTGTCAGTTCCATAACCGAAACTCCGAGATTGACCGCCTGTTTCCGCAGAACAGATGAGGATGAAGGTGTAAATGGATTGTTGCTTTCCTGGTTATATCGGGTGAGGAATATAGCTAAAGATATAGCAGCCCCGAAATATTCTCGCAAAAGTTTGCTTCAAGCTGTTCAGAAATTAGAACAGTTAAGAAATGAACCTGAACAGGTTAGACATGTTCCGCGCATTTTAACTGAGAGTGGTGTTAGATTTGTGATCGTAGAGAAGTTTTTAGGCACTAAGATCGATGGGGTATGTACTTGGTTGGACAAATCTTCTCCTGTAATAGGTATGTCTATTAGATTCGATAGAATTGATAACTTTTGGTTTGTACTTAGGCACGAGATTGAGCATGTTTTGCAAAAGCATGGCCAAGACGAGCAGGCAATAATTGATGTTGGTTTAGAGGGGGAAAATGCTGGTACTGGCGAGTCCGTGCCAGAAGAAGAGCGCATCGCTAATGCGGCAGGCGCAGATTTCTGTACTCCAACAACGGAATTTAAATCTTTTTATGCCAGAAAGTATCCGTATTTTTATGAGCGCGATATAACTGGTTTTGCTGCGAAATTGGGCATCCATCCTGGGCTTGTGGTTGGTCAGCTGCATAACAAAACGGAGAAATACAATTTCCTTCGTAAATATTTAGTAAATGTCAGAAAACATATTCTTCCTTATGCGATTGTCGATGGATGGGGAGAAGAGGCGTTAATCGAAATATAGGTGAAGCGATGTCTTACCATGAAAAATTACAGCATATCTGGGTAAAGTATGAAAAAGCAGGCATGCCTACGCCTGCGACTGCCAGGGATGTAGCCGCATGGGCAATTAGAGAGAGACTCTGGGCGCCAAAACCCGCAGATATAATTTCCCAGTGCGCCGAGGACATGGCGAAAGCCCTTCGCGATGAATATCGCACTGACAAGCATGGCCGAAGATACAGAGCCAAGCATGCAGTACGATCAACATGTGATGGGAAACAGATCAGTTTCTGGGCGGATATAGATAGTGCGCCGCGAAGCCATATGGTCAAAGCCTTTTCTCAAAGGAGGAAACAAATAGTTGGCGATTGCCATCAGCTGAAAAATGACGTTGATTACTATAATGAGGCGAATAAGAAGGAAGACCCTATCCAAATCATTTTGGACTTCAGTGAAGACGTCGCTGAAATTCAGTACGCTGAGAGCATTGAGAAAAAAGCGGCAAGTTAGCTTTCAGATTTCTTCCATCGAGCTTCAGCAGCGAGGCGAGCTATTTCGCTGCGCTGTTCTGGTGTAAGCTTCGTCGCTCTGGCTTTGCCACCCTTCAAGCCACCTTTCCGGCCAAGAGCAACCGCCGCCGGGTCTTTCCCTTCGTCTGGGTTTTCTTCCTCGGCCTCGCCAGTAGTCAGGTCCACAATGGACTTGGCTAGCTGATTCGTGTCGCGGGGTCGTTTCGGTTTAGTCATGCGCTTATTCTAGCATGACCGCTCAAGCATAATCAGGGCGGGGGATTTCGAACTGAGCCACTACCAAATGATCAGATGGCTGCTATACGCGCTTGCGAAAGCGCAAGCTGGGGACACTGAAAGTAACATTGGACACGAGTGTGGCTTATGGCCGATGCTGTAGAATGTCGGGCACCGTAAACTACGCCCGCACCGACTTCGGTTTCACTGTTACAGTTGGAGTATACGCAGCATCCTCGGCACAGTTATGAGTGAAAGAACCATATATTTATTCCCCGACACCAATTTTTTCGTCCAATGTTACGTTCCCGACCAGCTCGACTGGTCAGCTTGGTTGCACTTCGAAGAAGTGCGTTTGATCGTCACGCGCCCAGTCCAACGGGAGATCGATAGACAGAAAAATCAGGGAAACTTCCGGGTGAGTCGTCGTGCGCGAAAGACAGCCAGCATGTTCCGTCATCTTATTTTGAGCGATTCGGACGTCAAGGTCATTAGGGAGGCTGCACCGTGCGTCAAGCTGCAGATCTGCCCCAAGTATGTTCCCAGTAAATCAGTTGGCGATCGCCTGAATTATCAGGAGTGTGATGACCAGTTGGTGGGAACAGTCAAATTCTTCATTGAAGAGCATCCAGGTTTGGACGGCCGTTTGCTGACGCACGATACCGGGCCTATGGCCTCTGCGCAGTATGTCGGTGTCCCGTTCGTAGCTGTCCCTGATGAATGGTTAATGCCACCGGAAACGACCCGAACAGACAAACGACTGGCAGAACTGCGGGCGGAAGTCGATCGGCTGAAAAAGACGGAACCCGAGTTCCACATTAAATGCATAAATGCAAAGGGGCGCGAAATCGCCGTACTAAACGAGGATTCTGTTTGCTATCGACCACTCAACAGCGATGAGGTCAGCGAACTCATGGGCCTGGTAAGGAGCCGGTGTCCAATGGAAACAAACTTCGGCGAGCGTGAATCGCAGAAACGTCCATCCCGAGAGTGGGGGCTTGTTGCGCCCGGAATGAAGGATGTGTTCGTGCCAGCCAGCGATGAAAGTATCGCAGCTTATGGCGATGAAGACTATCCAGGGTGGCTTGAGCGATGTGAGCAGTTTCTTTGTAACTATCATCAGACATTACAGCGTGACGTTGTTCTCCCGCGATTTTGCTTTATGGTGACCAACGAGGGGACGAGGCCCGGCAAAGACGCGCTATTAACGATTGAGGCTAAGGGAGGGATCCACATTACGCCTGCGTCGCGTGTCAACGCCACCGCAGAAAAGAAACGACGTAGTACAAATCTTCCCGCGCCACCAGAACCGCCGCAGGGTAGGTGGCATAATCCCTATTCCGATGCGGTTAACGCAAGCGCCTCTTTTGCCTTGGGGCTGTCTCACCTGACCCCCGATCTTGGTTCTCGGTTCGACGCGGCTGTTCGTCGCGAGAGGGATCCGAATGAGCTTTATTGGGCAGAAGGTCGACCTGTCGTGAGTCAATCTTTGTTTGAGCTTAAATGCGAACAGTGGCGCCATGGCGTTGCGGCACACCATGTTGAAGGCGCTATTAATGTCACCTGCGATGAAGACGTGGCTAGTGGCGTTCTGGAATGCTGCGTTCACGCCGAGAACATGTCGGATGCGGCTGTAATCCGCGTTCCTGTGCGCATTGCTATCACACATGTTCCAGTTTTAGAAAGCGCACGCAAGCTGGTGGCAGCGCTCACAGGATAGGGGCCGGGACTTTGCCAGGGACGGCGCCATCGGACCACGACGTCATCGGATCGGGGAATGCTGCAGGTTCTCTCTCCCGTATTTCATGCCTGCGTCGTACATTGTTACTGTTTCTGGCGGCACCGTTGAGGCCACACGCGCTCCAGCCAGGCCACTGCGGCATCCGTGTGCAATGTGTTGATGGAAGCTCTGTTTGGCGCTCAGGCGGTTAACATTGCGATGGCCACTCGTCGCCAGCAAAGGCCTTGGCCTCGTCCTCTTCCATCGGTGAGCCGTTGGCCCGGACTTTGGAGCTGTTGAAGTTCGGGACCCACTTACCGCCTACGAGTTTTCCGCCGAAGAAATAATCATCCTCGGCCCGATAGAGTACGTTATCGAGTTCTGCGTATTTCACATTCCCTCCAAGCACCTCGCCGAAGTTGGGTCGTTGGTGATCAGGATCGGCGTATGCTGCTCCATCGGCGGTATGGCAGCGGTGCCAGGCTGGTTCTACTGTCACCATCACTTCAGGTTGGCCGCGATTCTGCGGGCCACTCGTCGCCCGCGAGTTCATTGGCTTCGTCTTCTTCAAGGACCATCCCGTCCCGGGCAACCTTGGACATATCTACGCCCTTGCCGGTCCACTCGCTATTCATGAGGCGTTCATCGAAGTGCTTGTCGTCTTTGGCGCGGTAGAGTACGTCATTAAGTTCTGCGTATTTCACATTACCTCCAGCAGAATACATGGGCGGCAAGATAGCGTCGCCCGGCGGATTAGGCAGAGCATACAGATAAAACCCCGCCGAAGCCGGAGCGTCGACGGAGTTGTGGTGGGTGGCGGGTTACTTCACCAGCTGTAAGAGACTACCGCCATCGCACCGTTCAATCGTCGCCTTATTGATAACATTGGTGATTTGGCATTGAAGGGCCCGTAGCTTGTCCAGATCGGCGGCACTCAGTCTGTGGGTTGCTTTGCTGTTTCCACACTTAAAGTGCTCGCATGCCCCCGACGCCTGATCCAGAAGAAATAAACTAAAAACGCGCCCATACCCTAACAGGCTGACCTTGAATGCTGCCGGGTCCCACGGTGCAGGCTCTTTCCTCGATTCCTTCGGATCGTGCCAGCGCTTCAGGGTAAACCGCCCGCCCTTACGATAAGTGATCCCATATCGCTGGTCCTGCGGTGTATCGCGGAAACAGTTACGGGTGGTCCGTTTCGGCCAGACCGGAAATGTCACGCCGCCCGCTACGCCCGCTGCGATCAGTTCCTCTTTCGTGCCGGTGTACCGTGTACAGAATTCGGATTTCTCGATCTCCAGGCGGTTGCGAACGCATTTCATGGGTGTTGATCCGCATGGTTGTTGGGGTCAACACTGATCCGCGATTGCGGTATGCTGGTTGTGTTCATTGGCTGATCTCCGGGGTCGGTTGATGGGAAGTCTGCCGGGGTGTTGCAAGCACCTCCGGCGGGCGTCTTCGGTCTGTCGCTGCATCTGCCAATCAGGCCTGCTTTCCTCCCTTCTTTCGTTTTTCGATATGCAACTTGAGAACCTGTTCCACATAGTTGGAAACCGTGCGGCCCTCCCGATCAGCGGCCTGCGCCAGTGCGTCTTTCAGGTCGCAGCTGATGCGGATTCCTAGGGTGCATTCGCGGGTTTTGGCCATTCCGTTTCTTTATAAAAGTTAAACAATGTTTGACATTATGTGGGGTGGGATCAATAATAGCAAGCGTAAAACAATGTTAAATAATTCCGATGCAGGAGGCGATCATGAGCAAACATAAAGGCCTTCGGTTATCACCTTCTCAGCTGGCCCTGGTGCGGTTGATTGGTGGACATCCGGAGTGGTACAGACACTCGAAACCCAGGATAACCGAGGCGACCTGGGGCAGCCTGTATAAGCGAAGTCTGATCCAGGACATAAACGGGAACCCTTGCGGCATCCGGCAGGCGGTGTGGCTGACGGGACGGGGGCTGGCTGCTTATTGCAACGAGGCTGCGGGTCGGCTCGCATGAACAAGGAGGCTAAAATCAGCCAGGCACAGAGATTGTTTGATGCGGCATTTGCCGAGGAAACCTATAGGGACCAGCGGAGCGACGCCTACAAGCGCGGTGTTCTTGATGCGCTGCGCTTCAAGACTGGTGAGGGGCCGAGTCCCAAAGCGACCCGGCCCTATGAACTTGGGACGGCTGAGTGTGATGCGTGGTTTTCAGGGCTGAACGAAGGGTATTCACGCGGGAAACACGCATGACGGTTGGAGATTTTAACTAATGTCAAAATTTCAAAAAGGACGAGGCGACTGGGTTCAGTACCGGACACTGCCTAATCTAAACGAAGTCGACTTTCACTGGTCTGATAACGGTCCACGTGAGGTTGATTATTATGAGGGAATGGGGCAGGTGTACAAGGTTGCGCTGGAATCGATAGAGCGTGCTTATGAGTCAGGCGAAACACAGTATGTAATGTTCACACATGGCTGGTCGACTTCCCGTCCAGGCAGGACCACTTCCAGGTCAGTGATCAGGGGATTAATGCGTAGCAAAGCGGCCACTCCATATATCTGCAGGAAGGAGTGCATCCAGCATGGAAGCGTCTTTGTTTCTGCAATAAGACCAGGTGGAGGGGTAGTGGCTCAGTTTGAAATCCCCGGTAGTGGCTCAGTTTGAAAATTAACTGGTCTTGGATGCTTGAGCGGTCATGCCGTTTGATGGGCCGTCTTCCTGAACTGGATTCATCCATTGTGCGGCCATTGCCTGCACTTCCGCCGTGGCGAGCGGCCATGCAGTTCAGGGTCGCTTTTTGTTCTTCTGTTGTTTCACCCGATCCGATAGCGCCGAGATCCGCTTGCGATTGCAGTTCCATAGCCGGATTTCACGCGTAAAGGGAACGATCTGCGTTATCGCCAATGCGATGACGGCCCAGGGAGCGTTAGGGGGTACCTGGATAACTACCGTTATCAAAATATTCATCGTGCCGGGTCCTCTTGAACCGTTCTCGGGTTCCCGGCTCCCTGCCGTGCACTCGGTGCGAGGCAGAAATAACGATCAAGCCGGGGCGAAAGATCCGTTCCCGGCTTCGAGGCATCCTTGCCCCATACCTTGAAAATGGGTGGCTACGAATTTAATGGCGCATGCGATGCAAAACAACGGGGAATCATGTTCTGTCCCGCCGGCGATTCTTCGTCGGTATGAATGTAGAGGTCCGGCAGATCCGGATCGTGTGGGGGGAAGATCAGACGGTGAGGCGGTGGCGCTTGTGGCTTCGGTCGAATCGCGGTTTAATCGTCTGGTAGCTTGTCCCGCTAAACAGCGTCGTTATTATTTCTTGAGAAACGGCCGAACAAGTTCCAATCGGATTCGCGCCCCTTTTGAGTCCGTTCGCCCATCCCGGAAATCTAGCCATACTTCGCGAGTTGCCGGATGCATGTTTTCTGGAACCATGCAGCCGGTCCCGGCTGAACTCATCTTCTGCCATAAGGGTTCAATTATCCCCGCAGCTTTGCGCAGCATTGCGCTTTGCCAGCCAGAGTGCTCCGTTGTGTGTGCGTGTGCACCGCTCCAATGCAGTAATGAAGAAAGCACACCCCAAGACTTCATAAGCTTGCCGGTGTCCCACTGGTTGATTGACGGCGCGTCTGGCTGAAGCGATACAATGATGCCGGTGAACGTCAGAAGTTTTTCATAGTGCGGGTTGATGCGTTTGAGCAGGTTGGCAAGCTTTCTCGGTTCGCACAAACAGCGTTCGTATTCTTCATTCGTGAAGCTTTCCCCGCTGGTAATCACGGTTAACTCAAATATTAGATGCTCGATCGCTAATCTTGCGTCGATACAGGCATAGTGGATAGTCGCGAAATGTCCCGTTCGTCTTGCCAGATCCAGCCATGATGCAGCACGAAAGCCGAATCCGTACGCATCGTGGAAGATGTTTTCTGTAATAATCTGTTCAGCCGCTCTACCACGATAGTCGGGAGTGCCCATGGATTATTCCCCGCTCGTCAGAAATGGCTCAGAAGCGGCGCATGGCAGGATGACGCTGGTTTCGAAGCAAAAAGAAGTCGGCCATGCTCATCCTCCCCCGCCGCATAGCCGAAACGGTCATCATTGAACCGCCAGCCGGCGAACGTATCGAAGTCGTATCGCAGCGCCGGCTGAAGTAATGGTGTTGCGCCTGCGCCAAGAATTGGCCGATGCGAGGCACGAACATTAACCCTCGCTTTCCATCAGCCGACTGGGTAAATCCGATGATGTCTCTCCCACCAGACCATGTGGAAGTGCGCTTGGACGATGTATCCCCATGCTCTTTTTGTTGCGCCTAGGCGAAACCGGAAAACGGTGTCGTA
This sequence comes from Thiogranum sp., assembly GCA_024636585.1. GTDB lineage: Bacteria > Pseudomonadota > Gammaproteobacteria > DSM-19610 > DSM-19610 > Thiogranum. The sequence goes on from JAGXGS010000031.1 coordinate 29,748, forward strand.
TTCTTCTAACTGAAGTTCTAGCCACCGCCGCTGGGCTTCGTCCACAAGGTCACTGATCTCGTGGTCATGGTGCATCTTGTGCCCTGATTCAGAGGATTGTCGGTCGATTTCGCCCCAAGTCAGCTGCGCAAAATGCCCGAGTTGAGGGGAGATGTAACTGTCCCATTCTACCCGTTGCCATGCGCGAGGCTCACCCCATGTCCACTCACCCTGAGTGTCGGCTTTCGCGATACACCAAGTGACACGAGCGCCAAAGCGGCTACCGTCTTTGCTAGCCTTCGGTGACTTTTCTTGCTGTGCGGCAGCCTGGGCTAAATGGGGTGCGATCTTTGGGGAAAAAGATTGGGCCGGTTGAGCGCGTAGCTTGGGCTCGGGTGCATCATTGACCCTAGCAACGAAATCAGCCTTCTTGGCTTCAAATCTTTGGAGTTTAAGTGCTTTCCTGCGCTGGCGTTCTTCGCTCTTCTTGCTCACATCGAACAGTTAGAGCGACGAGTAGTATTCGTGAATGCCTGCTTTTGAAATCACTTCGTTGGAGGGATCGCCAGGCGCCAAACCATGTCTGGCATTAACCCACGGATCTTCCTGATGCGTGAGGTTACTGAGCCACTGAGCGCTCTTGCTGCCGTAGAAGATCAACACCCGGTCAATGGTGTCGCGCTGATTTGGCAACAGCCTCTCCGAGCTGCTGTCCTCGAAAAGGTTGAGATCAACCTTAAACCTGCCCCGGTGGCGATGGTAAAGGTCAGGCAACACCGGGCCATTAGCCCAAGCCTGAAAGTCGTCCTCAAACAGAGTTTCCTCGTCCCAGACCATGTACCAAGCCTGCGCATAGTACATAAGCTTCTGAAGCTTCATTGCGGTCATTTCGCCGCTCTTCTCCAGAATGTACCTTGCCACTTCGAAAATAGATGCCATTTCAATATACCCGCGGATGTATGCTCTTTGCGACTGACTCAATTGAACTTTAGCTCAATGTAACGAACGCGTCCCGCTGCTCAGTGTGTTGGCCCTGCCGTACAAGTAGCGCCAAATTAGCGGCAGAAACAGAAAAATATTCTGTGCATATTCGAGGTCTAATCACCTGTTTTTACTAGCAAAACTCATACCCATTAAGAATGTCTTTTTTAAACAACGCATTAGGGAGACCCGTGGAGCGCGGGAGTATAGATATGTAAAGCTTTACAACACAAGAAGATATTTCCTATAGGCCCAATAAAACGCATATATCAAAGGCTTATCGTGATTTTCGGTTTAACTCGGGGTCCGTCGAGGAACCTAACACCTTTGACAAACCGCTATGTAAATGTTGCATTTACGCCAAAGCAGGGTCTGTTGCCGTGACTTGACGAGGTTCAGGTCTCACAATCTTTAGGATTCCGCGAAAGTCCCCAATTCCGCCTTCCGGACCAGAAGCAGACGGTTGTGCGAGCTATCGTGCAATTCTGCTGTCGGTCCCGGAGTGGTGTGAACTGCAGTGCTGTGTCATGCCGGTGCGCGTTGAGGGCTCCTAGTCACCTGAAAGAACGCTGATCACGGAGCTGCGGTTATGCCGGATTATACTGTCCGCGTAGATGACAACTTCCATTACATGGACTCAAGCGAGCGATACACCGCTGGAGAATACGACACTTGGGACGAGGCGTTGGCGAAGGCACAATCGATCGTCGATGACTACCTGCTGAGGGATTTGCGGGAGAATCCAGATATCATCGCCGTGACGCCGGTACACGATGTTCGGTGAAGATCCCTTCATTCGCAGGAAGGTCACCGGCAATGACGCGTGCCTGTCTGTTGTGAAGTTCCAGTATTAGGTTTTGCTCCAAGTTTACTCTCGGTAGAAATCGGCTATGCGCTTGTAGTGACAGGGTGATCTTGCATCACTCGAAAAGCAATTGAGCGGCAGATAGTGCCTTTTAGATCACCGCAGATTCTCTGCTAGTTGAGTGTCAAACCGTCCATTCAAAGTGGACGATAATTCGTCACCAGATAGCGCATTCAGATCCCCTCGCATACACCCCCACGTTCCGCTCCGGGTAGCTCTCATACACATGCTCGAACACCGCCGAGCACTTCTGGTTGTAGATCTCTGGGGTGTAGGCACGTGGTAGCCCAATGTCGAGAGCATCTTCAATCGTCAATTTCAACTGCGAACGGGCAGCGGCTTTTTGTCGCCAATTCAACACCAGTAACTCCTTGAGACGAGCCAGTAAGTCACGGGCGACTTTTTTCACCTCGGCGCGTTCCTCAGTGTTCAACTCCGGGGCTGGGCGGGTGAGGATGTCGAAGATGACCAGTTCCTCCTCGCTCATGTTCTCGCGCACATGGCGTTCCTGCTCGTCGTTCAGGCTGTTGGAGAGCTTTACCAGCTCCTCGAACAGATCCTCGATGCTGCGGCTGCCGGCGTTGTAGCTTTCGATCAGTGCCTCGAACTTCTCGGCAAAGTCGGCGCGGGTGCGGTTCAACTGGATCATTTTTCCCAATTGCGCACGGATCGCGGCCTTGAGGACTTCGAGGTCGGTGTTTTTGTGTTTGGATTCCTTGAAGCGTTGTGCCAGTGCCTCGAAGTTGATCGTGGAAAGGTCGAGCGCCGGCGGCCCTGACTGGCGAATTTCGTGGCCGGTGATAGATTCGTCGAGCAGGTCATTGATCTGCCCTATTACCTGCGAGATGTCCGGCGGGTTTGGGTTTAGCTTGATGCGGATGGATTCAGCCAGAGTCGTTATACAGGCGACGCGGCTCGAGAATTCCACCGCAGTCGGATCGGGTTTCACGGCACGATAGAGCATACTCACCAGACGCTCATGGGCAAAGAAATCACGGCGCAACGGATCTGGGGATATTAGTGCGTTCATGCCATCTTCAATGCGTGCGAGGCGTTCCATGCTGCCTGCTGCAAGTGATTCTATTTCCGTAAGCATTACACTGTGCGAGGCGCAGAACGTTGTGGCATTAATCAACGATTTACGCAGATCCTCTACCAGTTGCTGCTTGTCCTTGACTGGAGTTTTCCCATCTTTGCCGGCACCGTAGATAGCCAATGCCTTTTCGAGCGAAGCGAATACGTTGGCATAATCGACGATGACGCCGCTGTGCTTGCCAGGGAACACTCGGTTGGCACGTGCAATCGTCTGCATCAGCGAGTGATTCCGCATCGGTTTGTCCAGATACACCGTCGAGCAGCTTGGTGCATCGAAGCCAGTCAGCCACATGGCGCAAACGAACACCAAACGCAGCGGGTCATCGGTATCCTTGAACTTTTCGTCCAGCCCAGGCTGCGATTCGTTCATGCGCTTGCGGTGTGGCTCGATGTCGAGTCCCTGCTTTTGCATCTGCTGTATTTCATTCTGACCCGGCGAGACGATCACTGCCATGTCAGTGCTGGTCAGCACCTCCAGCCGTTGCTTCAGCTCGGCTATGCGCAGGTCGCGCCGCGCTTGCTCGGGTGTCATATCGCCGCCGGGGTGATAATGAAGCGCACCCAGTTCCTTCTGCGCGGACTCGGTCTCTGTTGACCAATATTTCCTAACCTTGTCGTGCATCCGCAGCGCGGTAGCCTTGTCTATGGAGACCACCATTGCCTTGCCCACAAACCCTCGGCCCAGGAAGTGCCGCACGATGTCCTGTGCAACGGTTTCCAACCGGTCGTCTCGGGTGATCAAGTGGTATTGCCGCCCTAGTACCTTCTCCAGCTTGGTCTCTTGATCCGCGTCGAGTTCGGCGTCCTCGATCAGGTGGTAGATGTCCTCGTTCAAGTCCGGGTTGGTGAGCTGCAATTCCGGCGTGCGGTTCTCATAGAACAGCGGCACGGTGGCGCCGTCTTCGATGGACTGCTGGAAGTCGTAGATCGACACGTAGTCGCCGAAGACCTCCTTGGTGCGCTCCTCGCCGGCTATCAGCGGTGTGCCGGTAAAGGCCAAGAACATCGCCTTGGGCAGGGCGGAACGCATATTCAGCGCCAGCGTGTCGTACTGGCTGCGGTGTGCCTCGTCGGTCAGCACGATTACGTCGGAGCGGTCGCAGAGCAACTCCGGCGTTTGGAACTTGTGCACCAGTGTAAAAACGTAGCGGTGATTACCACGCAACAACTCGCGCAAGTGGGCGCCGCTGGCGGCATGACATTCATCGCCCTCGGCGTCGCTGACCGCGCCGGTAGTCTTGAAGGTCTTGGCGATCTGCTCGTCGAGCTCCACGCGGTCGGTGACGACTACGAAGGTCCAGTTGCCGGCCAGCTTGCGCAGCACTTTCTGCGCGAAGAACACCATCGAAAAGCTCTTGCCGCTACCCTGCGTCTGCCAGAACACGCCGCCGCGACCGTGGCCCTGCGTACGCGCTTCTAGCATTGAGCCGATGGCGTTATTCACCCCGAGGAACTGATGGTTCTGGCCGAGAATCTTGACCAGCCCGCCTTTGTGCTCGGAGAACAACGTGAAGTTCTCCACCAGATCGAGCAGTCGGTCGGGGTCACAAGTGCCGCGCAGCATAACTTCCAATGACACACGTCGTGGTTCGTCCTCGCGGGCTATACGCTTCCACTCAAAGAAGCGATCCCAGTCAGCGGTGAGCGACCCAACACGACTATCAGTTCCGTTGGAGGCAATCAGCAGCGCGTTGCTCCAGAACAGCGAAGGGATCTGCTGTTTGTAGTGGGTGAGGTTTTCGTCGAAGGCGGCCCGCGCAGGCACGCCGGGTTTCTTAAGTTCGATCACCACCCAGGGCAGACCATTGACGAAGCCGACCAGATCGGGCCGGCAGGTGTAGAGATTGCCGACAACGCTGAACTGGCTGACCAGCAGGAAGTCATTGTTGTTCGGATGTTCCCAATCCACCACGCGCAGGCGTTCGGTCTTCTGGCCGCCGTGCTCCTTGTCAGGCACTGATACAGCAATACCCTCCTTGAGCAGCCGATACACCTCGCGGTTTGCGGCCTCTAGACTCGTCGCCGAGCGGTCGCGGATCAGTTCATCGACGGCATTGCTGATCGCCTCCGGCGGCAGCGTAGGATTGAATTTTACAAGCGCGGCGTGCAGGCGCTCTATTAACACCACCTCACCCTTGGTTTCGCGCCCCAGCGTGCCACTCGCACCGAAGGTCTCTTCCAGCGCCGACACCGTCTGCCAGCCAAGGCCGACAAACAGTCCGATGGCGGGCTGTTCTACGAGTTGGTCTTCGGAGTAGGCGTGAGTCATCAACCTTACGTCCCTATTTCGAAGAGGATAGCGCTGATTGGCCCACCCTCAGGCGGCTCTCCAGTTACTGATTTATCGCCGTCATCCGTTGAGTTCCCGCTACCTGAAATTGAAGTTTCGTTATCAAGGCTACCGGGCTGCCAATTACTAGTTTCAGCTACTCCACCTTGGGAAAAATACTGCATGGCCATCGAGTTGGTCATTTCATAACCAAGGAAAAACATTGGGCGGCCAGATGAATTCTTTGCAGTTAAATAAAGGACATCTTCCTGCCCGCGACTGGAGCGGCCCATCGACGCGCTGTGAGTGGCCGTTAATGGTTTTGCAAATGTCGCTTCGAGGAGATAGTTGATTAAGGTTGACCAATCATCACGTGGAGATGCTGCATCAATGGTTTTCCAGCCATTTCCTTTGGGAGGAAGATCGAATTCCCATCCAAATTTTCCTGGCAACATCCCTGTTAGCAGATACGCAAGGCAGTCTTCACCAGTAACCTTGTAAGTTCCCGCTGACCCACTAAGGCCATCGGTAGTTAACCAATGATGTACTCCAGAATGACGACTTGGCAAATGTGTTGAACTCGAACTGGTGAGTCCATAAACGAGCGCCGAATCTGGAGAGAGATGACTCAAGTCAATTTTAGTGGGAGCTAGCGCCGCGTCCACATCGAATTTCGGGCGAGTTGATAATAAATCAAACTGATTTTTCTCCGACCTTGAAGAAAGAGTGACACTGCCGGCCGTAGAATTTTTTGCTTGAACCAGAACGGCAACACCCTTCGGGGTGCTTGATGTTCGGTCAATTACCACTAACAGCACATCAGCCAGTTCACACCGCCTCCTGATCGCACCATTCACCCATTTCACGTAGGGTGTTTGATGGGTAAACACCGTAGCCATGCTTAGCCCTAGTCCAGGAGCAGCTTTAGTAAATACATTTTTCCATCTATGTGCGACGTTAACCATGGCCCTGCATAAATGGGCGACGAATATGGTTTCCCACTGGGTCGGACTCAGTTTTTTTGCAGTGATTTCACTGAAAGCTTTTGCGTGCGATTGTGTGATTGCATTACAGGCGAGCGCATGTAGCTGGGACATATCGCTACCGCTGAGAGTGCTGATCATGGCTCAGCGCCTAAGATGGTAGCGACCTCGACATCCATTTGACGCGAGATCGGGCATTGCAAGTGCAGTAGGTCGTATACTCCATGCAGGCTTTTAGTCATGGTAGAGTTTTGACGCCGTAGCACTTGATCCTTCTTTACCAATTTCTGCGTCAGCCAGTTCAGATACTCATCCCATCGGCTTTCGTCCTCGATGGATGCTTGCGGATACCAGGCGGCGATTCGACACGCCATGGCATCGGGGAGTTCTTGCCAGTCCAGCTCAAAGCCCAGCTGGTCTTCGATGGTCTGCTTCTGCGCGACGAGGTTGGCGAAATGCTGCTTGCCCGCCGCGCCCGGAATCCACAGCTCCACGCTCAGTCGCTCGTCGCGGGTGTTGGCTGTGATGTTTAGCCCGGAACCAGAGCGCCCGATCCTATTGTTCAGCCAGTGCTGGGGGCGGGGTTTCTGCGGGCGGATGTGCGGGGCGTTGGCGGCCAGCCGTTCGATAAGCGCGATCCAGAATTTCTGCTGCATTTGTTTGGTGGGCGAGGTGGCAGACGCGGCGCGTGCCTGTTCGCGGCCGGACTTCACCCAGTTGTTGGGTTTCACCACCACCTCGAATTTCGGCGCGAGCGGCGAATCGCCGACGCGCCACAGCTCCACCTCGACAGCGAAGAAGTCCAGCTCGTCGGTTGTGTTCTCGTTGAGGAAATCCAGCGCGGCGGCGTGCTCGGGCCGGAACGACTCCGCCACCCAGATCACCTTCTTCGCGCCCACGCCGGCGGCATAGGCGATGACCTGGCCCAGGTGCGCGTGGTTGGTTTTATCCAGCTGGTTCTCGATGATGACCTGGTTGTCGCCGTCCGTGCAGAGAATGTCCAGCTTGAAGTCGCCCACCCAGTGCTCGGTGGCTACGTGTACCAATTCACTCAGGCCCAGCGCGTCGGCCAGCGCGTTCAAGTTGTCGGTTTCTGCCAGCCAGGGCTTGAAATCGTTGGCTTCGTGTCTCCATGCCTCGCGCAGCGATACGGACACCAGTTTACCGAGGTTCTTTTTCATGCTCATGCGAGGGTTCCCACGTCGATCTGGCCGGAGAGCAGGCGCGGCAGCAGCAGGTCGCGGGTGCGGCTGAGGTTTTGGACTGCACGTGCGAGCCTCATAATCTGGCGCGATATTGGAGCAGCGAAATCGCCGAACTGTTGGGATATGTCCTGTGGTGGAACAACCAACGGTTTAGCTGAAAATTCTGGCCAATGTCCCTTGTAATCGTTGAACGCAACAAGTCCGTTCGTCGCCCAATGTAGCCAATAGATATTTCTTGCCATTGAAGGGTGGGGAACGAACGGCAGCACATTTTGGATTGCCGAGAATGGAAAGTGAATGAGCCGCTGGTAGCAGGTGTGGTTTGCGAAAACTATTACCGGAGAATTCTCAGACGCCTCAACGCCAGGTTCATCGTCGTGGTAGCCGATGATGCCTGACTTGCCTTGGTCGAAAACTGGAACAGAGCCCGTTGAGCTTACCGTCTTTTGGTTGTATTTCTTGCCGACCGGAATACGCTTCACGATTTCCTCAACAGTCTTCACCTCCCATCCCTGCGGAATCTCGCCGAGGGGGGAGGCGACGCGGGGGTGGTTCTCAAAGCCGGGGAAACGGAAGTGGACGAACCACTCGCGGTAGAGGGCGCGGGCCATCGACTCCAGAATCTTGATGCGCCGCTGGCTGTTCTCGATGAGTTCGTCGTAGGCCGACAGGATGCCCGCGATGCGGTCTTGGACGGGTCTGGACGGGAGGCCAACCACAAGTTCTTTTGCAGCACCGACGTTGAAATGTTGCTGTGCGACTCCAACCAAATTGCCTGCGACCGATGCCATCCCCCAAGCTGAATTAAAGATGGCAGCGAGATAATGTGGATTGAGTTCTCCTGATGGGGTAATAACGACCAAGTCAGCACAATTCAATTCCGAGAATGTGTTTGGTATTACACAGGCTGTTCCGGGGTAGCCGGTTCGGACAACTGCCACGTCACCAGGGTGTAGTGCAGACTTGCGGAGTTTTACGTGAAATTCACGCGGCACATATTTGATGTCATCGACACTGAGTCGAAACGGCGTGATGTTCTGCGAGCGAAGAAATGGAACGCCTTCGGGGGTGTATTTGTCTGCCATCGGGCCTACATGACCAACCGTAATTCGGTCACAAACGTCTTTCAGTTTAACCTTGCGCATATTGGTCGTGCCCATCATCACGCCCCCAAAATCCCCGCCACATTTGCGGCGATGGTCTGCTCCAGTTCCCGCGCCTGGGCGTTCAGCGATTCCAGTTCCTCGTTCAGTTCTTCGAACTGTTCCTTGAAGTCCTCGTCGCTCACGTCTTCGCCCGGCGCGACGCCGACATAGCGGCCGGGGTTGAGCGACCAGCCCTGGGCTTCGATCTCCTTAAGCGTCGCAGCTTTGCACAGGCCGGGCACGTCGGCATAGGACGGCTTCTTGCCGAAGACTTCCTTGATCTTCGCCTCGGCCTCATCCCCGCCGAGGGTGTAGTCGAGCGCCTCGCCGCGATACAGGCGCACCAGGTTGGCGATGAAGCCGATCTGCGCGGGTGGCCAGTCGCGGTGGGCGCGATCCACCTGCCGGTAGATGTGGCGGGCGTCGATGAAGAGCACTGTGTCGGCGCGCTTCGATTTGGCCTTGCCCTTGTCGAGGAACCACAGCGTGCAGGGCAGCGTGACGGTGTAGAACATGTTGGGGCCGACGGCGACCATCACATCGACAGCGTTCGCTTCGATAAGTTGTTGCCGCAACTCCTGCTCCGAGGCGCGGGCGTCGGAGGCCGAGTTGGCCATGACGAAGCCGGCGCGGCCTTTGGCACTCAGCGACGAGTAGAAGAGCTGAATCCACAGATAATTGGCGTTGTCGGTGCGCGGCAGGCCGAAGGGAAAGCGTCGGCCGGCGCCGACCATGTCTTTCAGGCGTTCCTTGTCCACCGCGTTGACGTTGAACGGCGGATTGGCGAGGACGAAGTCGAACTGGCCGGTGGCGGTGTGCGGGTCGTCGTAGTAGCTGTTGACGTTGCCGCCGTGGCGGATGTCGCCTTCCAGCCCGTGCACGGCGAGGTTGAGGCGGCACAGGCGGCCGGTTTCGTCGGTCTTCTCGACGCCGCAGATGGCGAGCTCGGCGGCGGGGTTCTTCTGGTGCTCCGCAACGAAACGCGCCGATTGCACGAACATGCCGCCGGAGCCGCAGGCGGGGTCGAGGATGCGGCCGTGGAACGGTTCGATGACTTCGGTGAGCAGGCGCACGATGCTGCTCGGCGTGTAGAACTCCCCGCCCTTCTGGCCTTCGGTGCGGGCGAACTCGCCGAGGAAGTATTCGTAGATGCGGCCGAAGGCGTCGTAATCGACGCTGGCGGGAATCTCCGAGACCTTCTTCAGCAGTTCCTTGAGCAGGGTGCTGGTGAACAGGTTGTAGGTCTTGGGCAGCACGCCGGCGAGTTGCGGGTTGTGCTTCTCGATGTCGCGCATCGCCGCGTTGACCTTGGCGCCGATGTTGGCCGCCTCCGGCAGTGAGAGCAGGTAATCGAAGCGCGCCTCGGGGCTGAGATAGAGGATGCCCTCGGCGTGATAGGCGGCGGGCTCATCGACCCGGCTGCCGCGCCGAGAGGAGGCGCCGGCCTTTTCGAGCTTGTCGCGCTGGGCGGTGAAGCGAAGCTCGGCAAAGCGCAGGAAGATCAGGCCGAGGATGGGGCCGGAGTATTCCTGTGCCTTAAGGCCGGAGTTGGCGCGGAACTGATCGGCGGCATCCCAGAGGCGCTTTTCGAGCGTGGCGGCGGCGGTGTCTTTTTCGGAAGGGGCGATCCAGTGCATAGTTTTCGAGTTATCTTGTTTATTGTTGAACTAAAGATGCAGAGTCTACATGCTCCGTGTGGGAAGGGAGTTTAGCAATCAATAGCAGTCCGCCACTACATTGAAGTTCCTTTCCTCCAGGGATAGACCGCTTAGCCTGCTTTACCTAACCCTTATAACGATTACTATGCCTGCATTATGAGGCAGGACGAGGAGTCAGTTGGACCTACAGTGCACCTAAACGTGTAGCTGAGCGTGTAGCTGGGTAGGGACGCTCTGATTGAAATCATATATATTATAATAACCTATTGAAATTCTTGGTGAAAAGAAGCGGTACGGCATCGACACTGGATTGGCGAGAAAAATAGCCGCGAACATCAGCGCGACAGCTACGGCGGCAACCGAAACTCCGCCTATGGAACCTACGGCCCAATCTGGATTGTGCCAGAATAAAGCTGAGGCGGTTATACTCTTCCGCGTGAGGTGACCATGTTCGGATTCTTCAGAAAGCATCAGAAACCGAAAGATTGCGAAAAAAAGGACGATGATTTCAGCAAGTTCTGCGAGGAACATGCTGAGGCGCTAGATTACCCGGACGTGCCCGACGTCAAGCGGCATTACCGGCTGGATGACTCACACCTGCCGGAGCACCTGCGCAAACGCGTGGATAAGAAAAAATCAGTCTGACCCGACGCGTTTGACGCTATGGAATCACCTCGCGGTTGAGCTTTTCCAACCGGTCAAGAACGCGCTCCGCCAGTGCGGGATCAATATCACGTAACTCGTTCAAGATGGTCATGTGGAATTCTTCGACCCGCTGCGCATCCATGAGCTGCCCAGCGATATAAGAGGCCGTCTTCATGGCGTCGAGAATGTGCTTCGACCCGAGAAGATACAGTTTTGGATTTCGAATTCGGCCGTCGCTGGCCTGGCACATGTCGATTACGTTCCTCGCGTGCTGAATGCAGTCTCGGATGCGGTCCATGACAGATATCAGGCCACTGCCGGCAATGTCCCCCGGCCTGACGACCGACGGTAATTGATTCTGGATATCAGTGGCGATCGATCCCTGCGGGTCCGGCTGCTGCGCACGCTGTGTCGCTCGCTGTTTGATCCGCTTTGCTGCCTTCCGGCCTGGCGCGCCCGACTTGCGCACGGTGGCGACCCAGCGGTACCAGGAGGAAGATGGGACCTCAGCGTATCGACGCTGCCGCAGCGCGCTCAGGTCGAACGCAGGGCCGTGTTTTGCCAAGCCATCGGCAATCTCCTTCATCGCCCGCAGTCGGATTTTCTCAGGGACTGCCATAATCAAGCCTCTTCTTGCTGCGGGTGCCTGCTGGCTAGCTGCAACAGCTGCGAGCCCTGCTCGCCTGTGATCAACCCTTTGGCGATGGCCCTGCGAATGGATTCAGGCTCCAGCTTGACCGGCAGGTGCGCCGGTGGCGGCCAGACTCGATCCAGCAGCGCGGACAGCATTCGCGAGTCGCCCATAAGTGCCACTTGAAGGCCCTTTTCGACGAGTTTTGGCAGGTTATCGTCGATGAGCGCCTGCGCCGCTGGTATGTGATTCGCGGGTCGGCCGGGTCTGCGGGACGCCATCTTAGCGCCCATGCGCGAAAATGCTTTTGAGCTCGGCACTGGGTCGCCACAGGTATGTCGCGGCGTCGACCCCGAGGTTGTAGTTCGCATTCGCGGCATTGACCACCCTGACTAAACAGCGGTCCACTTCGATGGCCAGCGTATCGAGCGCCCGTTTGAATTCGGCTCCATGAATCGTGGAAAACTGCTGCTGGGCCTGGTCGAACGCTGCCTGCGCGCTCGACGAGGCGGCCACGGCTCGGCTGAGGGCTTCCGTTGAATTGGTGATAAGTTTCTCGACACCCTCGGTATCCGCAGCGATCAAGTGGAGTCGCGGGCCGTCAGCAGTGTCGTCACCCTGACCACCTTGGCGGCGGTTGACGATAGCGCGGCGCTCGGATTCAAGTTCATCCAGGCGTTGACGGAGACGTCTGTGCTCAGACTGGGCAGCCGCTTCGACCTCACGCGCCAGCTGCAATTCGCGGCCGGCCCGTTGAACGTTTTCCGCGACACCGGTGAGAAGGCCGACATCAGGCAGACTTATCTGGGCCAGCTCTGCCAGTTGAGCGCGCAAATGGTCGCGGGCGGTCTCCGCCTCCCGGGTAGCATGTTCAAGGATTTCAGCATTGATATCAGCTTGCGAGGCACTCTGATTGCTCGCTTCCTCGTCGTTGATGGCCTGCAGATCGCGTTCGGCGGCGGCGACTGCATGCCGAAGTTCGATGGTACTGCTGTCCCCAGATGCAAGAGCGCTGTTGAGTTCCCCTCTTGCCCGCTGGAGCCGTTGTGCTATTTCGTCTTTCAGATTCGTGTTCATGGTGTGACCTCGCTAAGCCAGAATTAATAAAATTCAGTTCCCGGTGGTTTAACCCCGGGTATTCCAAATTATTCTGTCACGACAGGCTGCAGGCCAGCTGAATGTCCGATTTGAGGGTGAGAAAAATATGAGACAGTTCATAAGAACTGTGGATTCTCACTCAATGGCCCAGTTTCGACTGGCTGTGTGAAGCCGGGTATACAAGCCGCCGAAGCTCAAAGAACCGAAGCCGATAGAGAGAGCCATGAAGACTTGCCCATAAAGGACGAGTCGAGAGTGCAAGGTTCGCTGGGAACTCTACTGTGTTGGCAGCCGCAGAGGGTGAACAGCCTCCCGAGTGTCTCGATAGTGGAGATAAAGACGCTACCGCCCAGTGATGAGGGAGATTTGTAGGAAGGCGGTGGCTTAAGGCGGGCAGCGCCTGGCGGCGGTGTCGGTAGCACGCCCGCCAGACTTTCCATCAACCAACCGACCGAGGGTCAGACAATGAACAGAAAAAGCATAGCGCATTCGCGCAACGTGATTCCCTTATTTACTCCCGACCTTCCACTACGAGGACCGCGAATCTCTTTCGTTGGCCGCACATAAAAGGCACGCTTCCGAGCTCGCGGCTTTCGTGGGGGAGCTGTTCGACATCAATGCGCGGACGGTTGAGAAAGTTCGTATCGAGGCAGAACGTATCCACAAGGTCGAGCCCAGGCGCGAGCGATCGCCGCAGCACAGGCCCCACGGCGATCTAAGGTCTCCGCATGAAATTTTAGCGAAGATAGGACATTCATGCTTTCGGAATAAGGGATGATATTTATCTGCAACTACATGTCGCGCCTTAGCTATTTTCAAGTCTTGCTATAGTGGTTTCAATTATATTTTCAATGACATCATATCTAACCAAAAAGAATTCGCGCCCATCATTTACACGATACGGCGCAAGCATCATATGAACCTCTGTTTCCAAAGCTTCTGCATCCGGATGTTGCCAGGACCTTACAACAACAAATGATAACGGAACACCTGTCGCCGACGAAAGTTGTTCGGCACGTTCATTTGAATTACCTTCGGTGAACCCCACCTTAAATATTGTCTCCTTCATTCCCGCGCAACGCATTACATACAATTCCCCATGATTTTGTTTTCTTGTATTGCTGTTTGCAGTTGCATTCTCCTCGATCTCCTTGGCAACCTTCAAATATTCAGAGATCTTAAGCTTGGCAGATTCAATAGTATCTTTAACAAATATTGTCCTTGAATATGTTTTAGGCGCTTTCCATTTGCTTGACGAGTTGACCCACGTTTTTTCAATCACGGCACTTCCATTCCGATCATATCCAATTGCGCCCTGCGGCAATCGCCTCCAGTGACCCTCCGTCTCAGTTGCATAGTGCGGTAAATCAATTCGGAGGATTGTTGACGCCGGTTTAGCGTCGGTGACTTCGATCGCTGAAACCACTTTGTAACTTTTGTTTATTCCCCGGCCACCCTTTTTTTGAGAAAGGCGTTTTCTTGATTTGGCTAACACTTCTTTATCTAAAGGTAGTCGACAACGAAAATAATTTGGCAACTGAAGAAAACCCTCCGCCAAATTCCACAACACCGCGGATTTATTAATATAATTCATCGCATGATTTATAGTGGCTTCCCGCTTCTCTTCATCCTCAATGCTTGAGTGAATCTCAGGGTCATCACAGAATACAGGAAATGCATTTTCGTACTCTGTCATGTGGCAACGAGCTAGATGTTTTTTTGTTTTTATATCTATTTCACCAGCAATGATTGTTCTAATCGCCGTACTTGTCCCCTCCAAAGGTAGCGGCGGCCCAGCGCGGAAATTACTTTCTTCAATGCTTTCTCTCAAGAAAGCGCGCTTTGAGGGATTGATGCTTTGGAGGTCAATTTCAGGCTGTTTAGAACAACGAATTTCCCATTCGTCTTCACCTAATACTTCACCACCAATAAGGTACCAATATAGAGAATTTCCGCGTCTGATCATAGAAAATCCAGAAACAAGAAACTCCTTATTCTCACCATTAAGAAAACTAATATCTGCCACATTTCCATTTGCCGAAAAATGGAATGTCTTTTCTTCACGTAATTCGTATAAAGACTCTAAATCAAAGCCATCACTGTCCGGTGACGTAAGATAATCAAAAAAGTCAGAGGCATAGAATAAATGATCAAACTCCTCCACCAGCTCGGTATAAGGAGCGACGGTTTGAATAAGCTTTATGTGGAGGAATGGCTCAAAGTAGTTAAAGCTTACCGGCTGATTATTAGTTCCAGAAGATGCGTATCTGTGCGTGTACTCCGTAGCCATCTGCCTTAACAATTGGTCAGTAGGAAAGCCGGCCCCAGAAGTGGCCAGACTTTTTAGAATCTTTCCATATTGGCGAACAAGTTTTTCACTTTCTGTCGCCAGCTTTCTTCTTTCTGCTCTTGGTAATTTAGCGACATATGGCAATTCACCTTTCTCGTTCAAATGGTGACGATGATCTACTCTGGCGAACGGAGGTATCTTTGCAAGCTCCCGCAATCTTTTATTTTTATCAGTCATTATTATTTATAATGCATACACATGCACATATTGCCACTTGTGAGTAATAAAACATTTCACGGTTTTGCTCTACGTTGTAAATCATTTACTTTTTATCTAAGCACCTGGCCAATGATAAAGCGATATCAATATACATCTCAATTGGGCGCCCACGTAAATCAAAATTATCAGAATGTGCAGCGGCGTTTCTAAGGCGTCTAAGCACTTCATAATCTCGATATTCATCTTCATCTAAAATGCTGCCCTGCATTAATTCAGCCATTTGACGGGGAGTATAAAGTTTAGGAGGTGGTAAATCTGGATAAGTACGCGCAATTGCGTTTGCAGCAGCGCCCTCAAGACGCCTCCACGCCTCAACTACCGCCGATCGCGGCGATATTCGCGCCAACTTCAACATAAATGCGATTTCGTCTTCGTCTTCAGGTTCGGTTGGAATTAATGCTTCTATTAGTTGTCTATCTTGCGAAATATCAGCTTCTAATTTCTGTATAGCCTTGGAAAATTCGATTTCTGTTTCTTTGTGTTTGAATCTCTCTAATCTAGGAATCAGCGTTACAATCGTATCGCGAAAGATAAAAAGTACGAAAACGACTACCGCAGGCCAAATTACCGCCTCGATAATTTCAACTATAAAAGTTTTCCAATCCATATTTTTGTCAACTCTAACGTCGAGGTTCATCGGCAGGTTAGCTGGAGCGGCGAAATCGCGGAAGCAGAGATGTCCGTTGGAACCGATTTTTTGATGTGCTGGTCAGTGCCTCCCGAATGAAGCGTTCTAAAGCTCATCCTTCACCGGGCAGCGCCTATATCAATGAACATCATAAACACCCTGCGGAGTAGCTCAAACTTGCAAACAGATCGTCGGGGTTTATGGTTATGTTTTCCAGGCGCCGCCGCTGATCGTTTGTCATATAACTTTCCAATGTTTCGCTTGAGTTCCATGCACTCCCCGCCAGGAGCCTCAAGATATGCGGCAATTAGAGATAAGACTCCAAATTAGGGTTCTGACGGTGACGGAGAGAATAGTGCATCAAGGGCGCCCCACAAGGATACCGGTGTAACTGTGCGGACCTGATCGCTTTTCACCGCGACTTCGATATGCCCACCGGCTGGTGTTTCAATGATGAGTGTTTCGCCTATACGGCGGGTGAGGATGAGCATGTTTGGCGCCCTTGCCTGCTGGTGGCCGTCTATTTCTATTCCACTATGCGTTTGGCAACCTAATCGATCGCGTCAATTGTGGCGGCGCCGACAAGAAAGAGTGAGGAAATCAAGCCGAGCAAAAGAGGCTCGATACTTGCCGTACCGACTAAAGTCGAACCCGCTAGGGCGCCGGCGCCAGATTTCCATCACACGAGAACGCCGCCGGCGGACTCGGATGGGTTGTGCACCGAGAGCCAAATGGCTTCAGTGTGCCATACAAGCACAATTCTCTGGGCTTGATGTTTATTCGAAGTGCGAGCAGGTGCTCTGAGGCGGTATCAATTCACGACGAGCCCGCTTCGGCGGAGTTCTCATTCCACCCTATTTTGTGTCGAATTTATTTACGCTATGAAAGAAGTGCGTAGAATCGCGTTAAACTCTACATATAGGCTCTATAGATACTTTTGATGAGTTTTGTGTTGTGTTGGTGCACCTTACACGTTTAGAATCCGCTGCCCTTTTGAGATCAGTATGCTGTTGTTTTTTATGGATGTTGGATCTCGGCATATTTATTGCTACAGAATAGCAAATTTTGGTGGGTAGTCTAAAGTAGGGGTAGTCTTTGGTCGCTCTACGTTAATGCGTCCACTTACAGGAGCAAGCGAAAATGGCGAGAGAAGTTAAAGAGACACCGGTTCTTTCTGGTAAAGATGCGGAGATATTCGCTCGCACGATTAAAGCCAATGAGTCTCGGAGAGTCCCCAGCGCCGAATACGAGAGAGCGAAGGCGGTATATGAGCGGGTTCACCACTGTAGCCACCACCATTTGAACTCCAAGTGATCTGACGTAGCAATTACCCACATTTGGATTGGACCCTTCGACGACTAGAACCAGATGAAGACCGCCCTGCGTTTAATTGCGGGGACGGTGATTTAGATGAGTTCTTTGCCAACGATTCAATATTGAGCGGCCGCCAACTTCTATCGGTAACTTATGTTGCTGAGATGGAAGGGGGCGTTGCGGCGTTCTTTAGCGTCTCCAATGACTCTATTCGACGTAAAGATGCTGGCAGGTCTATGTGGGACAGGCTTCGTCATCCGATACCAAGCGAGAAACGGTACCACAGCTTACCAGCAGTAAAAATTGGCAGATTGGCTACATGTAATGAGAGGCAATGCAATGGCATAGGCGCTGAGTTGCTTGATTACATTAAGTATTTATTCACGCATGGAAATAAAACTGGATGCCGGTTTATTGTTGTTGATGCTTACAACAATGAAAGGACAATCAACTTCTATAAGAGAAATGGATTCAATTTCCTGGCAAGTGGGGACGAGCAAGACGATACTCGCCTGATGTATTTCGACCTAATCATCTTCGCGCCACCATAAGTTACACGAGCAACTAAAACGCATTCGCGCTTTCTGTTCCGCGAAAACTTTCGCCAGCTGGTGCCTGGATAACATGTTCGGCTTCCTCGCTTGGCGATACAATTTCCAGATTATTTTCAGATCACCGCAACTCGAACTGCTATAAGCGCTTGAAATGTATGGCGCTCCCTAGGGGAATCGAACCCCTGTTACCGGCGTGAGAGGCCGACGTCCTGACCGCTAGACGAAGGGAGCGTACTGAACGCTGAATGGATTTCAGTGCGGTGGTATTATACGCTTCAGTTATTTAGGAACAAGCGAATTAGAGTGACTAATCAAGGCGATATCGAAAGCGGTAACGTCCAGGCCATTATTCTTCCCCGGGCTGAGCATGGGCTTTCGCGGGCCAGCATCAGTTCCAGCGCTCTCAAGGTGTTGTATCGGCTCAATGAAGCTGGATTTCAGAGCTTCCTGGTAGGGGGTGGTGTACGCGACCTGTTGTTAGGTCGTGAACCCAAGGATTTTGACGTGGCCACGGATGCGCATCCGGAGCAGATTCGGCAACTGTTCAACAGCTGCCGGCTGATTGGGCGCCGTTTTCGCCTGGCGCATGTGCGTTCCGGTCGTGATGTTATAGAGGTCGCAACTTTCCGTGCCGCCAACGAACTGCCTGGCGGAGTCGAGACGGTGCAGGTCGAGCACAACGATGAAGGGCGCATCCTCCGTGACAACGTATACGGAACCCTGGAGGAGGACGCCTGGCGCCGTGATTTTTCAGTCAATGCCCTGTACTACGACATCAGCGATTTTTCAGTCGTCGACCATGTCGGCGGGCTGGAGGACCTGAAGGCCGGCATGCTGCGACTGATCGGCGACCCGGAGCAGCGTTACCGCGAAGACCCGGTGCGCATGCTGCGCGCGGTGCGTTTTGCCGCCAAACTGGGATTCCGCATCCATACCGACAGCGAAGAGCCGCTCTGGGAGCTCGGGCACCTGCTGGACGATATTCCGGCAGCGCGACTTTTTGAAGAAGTGCTGAAACTGTTTCTTGGAGGTTCGGCGCTGGCGACCTTTGAACTGTTGCGTCGCTACGACCTGTTCCAGTTCCTGTTTCCGCTGACTGATGATGCACTCGAACTGGAAGAACAGGGCTTTCCCATCACCTTCGTTGCCCGGGCTCTGGAAAACACCGATAAACGGCTGGCGGAAAACAAGCCGGTCACACCAGCTTTTCTGTATGCGGCATTGCTATGGGAGCCAATGCGTTTGCAGATGCAGAAGCTGATGGCCGAAGGCATGGGCGAACTGGAAGCCGCGCAAGTCGCCGGCAATCGGGTGACCGCCGAACAGATACAATATACTTCCCTGCCCAAGCGATTCAGCTTTCCGATGCGTGAAATCTGGATGCTGCAGTCGCGTCTGGAACGGCGGCGCGGCAAGGCGCCGCACCGCCTGCTGGAACATCCGCGCTTTCGCGCCGCCTATGATTTCCTGCTGTTGCGCGCGGAGGTTGGTGAAGCCGATCCTGAGCTGGCAGACTGGTGGACGTCATTTCAGGAACTCAACAAAGTCGAACAGCCGCCAGCAGTCGAGCCGACGGAACCGAAGCCGCGCCGTAACCGCCGACCGCGCAAGCGCAAACCCGCCGGTCAGCCCGATGCTGGAAGCTAGTGCCTACGTCGGTCTGGGCAGCAACCTTGATAATCCACAGCTACAGATTACCAGAGCCCTGGAGGCGCTGGCGCAGCTGCCAGGCACCCGGCTGGACGCCTGTTCTTCGCTGTACCGCAGCGCACCCATGGGCCCGCAGGACCAGGCGGATTACCTGAATGCGGTGGTGCGGCTGATGACCAGTCTGGCGCCGGAAGACTTGCTGGACGAACTGCAGGCTATCGAGCAGGTGCAGGGCCGGGTGCGGGTACAGCACTGGGGGCCGCGCACCCTGGATCTGGATATTTTGCTGTACGGCGACGCCGTGATCCAGACCGAACGTTTGCAGGTCCCGCATCCAGGTATCCCGGAGCGCAACTTTGTGCTGTATCCGCTGGCGGAAATCGACAGTCAGTTGAGCATTCCCGGTCTCGGCGAGCTGCAGGTTCTACTGGAGCAATGTCCGGCCACCGGAATCGAACGTGTGCATGCAGCTTCGTCTGCCGTGTCACCATAACAGGGACGTAGTATGGAAAATCCCGGTTTTATCGTAGTAGAAGGTCCCATAGGTGTTGGCAAAACCAGTCTGGCGCGGCGTCTCGGGGAAACCTTTGGCAGTGAACTGCTGCTCGAGGGCGCGGCTGATAATCCGTTCCTGGAACGTTTTTATCGTAATCCGCGCGCGGCCGCCTTGCAGACCCAGTTGTTTTTCCTGTTGCAGCGAACCCAGCAACTGCAGGAACTTCGCCAGGGCGATATGTTCGAGCCCGTGCGGGTGGCAGATTTCCTCATGGACAAGGACCAGCTGTTCGCCCGTCTGACGCTGGACCACGAGGAATACAAGCTGTACGAACAGGTTTACTCGCACCTCACCGTCGATGTTCCGAAACCGGACCTGGTGATATATCTGCAAGCTCCAGTGGATGTATTGATCAAGCGCATCGGCAAGCGCGGGATTGCCTGGGAACGCAATATGGGCGCGAGCTATCTGGAGTCCCTGTGCGATGCCTATACACGTTTTTTTCACTTCTATGATGAAGCGCCACTGCTGATCGTGAACGCCGCAGAATTCAATCCGCTCGAAAACGATTCAGACTATCAGGCCCTGCTGGAGCGTATGGCAGTGGCTACCAGCGGTCGTCATTACTTTAATCCATTGCCGGAAGCGTTATCTCCGGCAACGCCGGGAGCGAAACATGGCTGACTCTGAAGCCATCACCAGTCTATCGCTGCTGCGATTGAAGGAACGCGGCGAAAAAATTGCCTGCGTGACTGCTTACGATGCGAGTTTCACCCGTTTGCTGGAAGACGCCGGCACTGAAATCGTGCTGGTCGGCGATTCACTGGGTATGGTGGTCCAGGGCCAGGATTCGACTTTGCCTGTGACCATGGAGCAGATGATCTATCACGCGTCCTGTGTCGGGCGCGCGGGACGTCGCGCATTGCGTGTCGTCGATATGCCATTCATGAGCTACAGCAGTACCGCCCAGGCACTGGATAACGCCGCGCGCCTGATGCGCGAAGGCGCGGCCCACATGGTGAAACTGGAAGGCGGACGTGAACTGGAAGCCACGGTTCGGGCGCTGACCGAGCGTGGCATACCCGTATGTGCGCACCTCGGTTTGCTGCCGCAGTCTGTGAATCAGCTGGGCGGCTATCGGGTGCAGGCGCGCGAGGCGCAGGCCGCGAAGGCGTTGCTGGATGATGCGCGCCTGCTGGAACAGGCGGGTGCATCGTTGCTGGTGCTGGAGTGCATCCCGGCCGAGCTGGCCCGACAGGTGACCGAGAGCCTGCATATCCCCACCATCGGTATAGGTGCCGGTCCGCATTGCGACGGACAGGTGCTGGTGCTGTACGATCTGCTCGGGATTACGCCCGGCAAACGCCCGAAGTTCTCGCGTAATTTTCTTGCCGATGCGCCGGACATCCCCGGGGCGCTGAAGGCTTTCGTGACGGCGGTGAAAAGCGGAAGTTTTCCGGCCACCGAACACAGCTTCTCCTGATATACGCGCCGCGGAATTCACTTTGCATACCGTTACTTCAATTTCCGGGCTGCGCGCTGTCAGCGAGACCTGGCGATCAGCCGGACAGCGCATTGCTTTCGTGCCGACGATGGGTAGCCTTCATGCCGGACATCTGCAGCTGGTGAAACGCGCCCGCGCGCTGGCAGAACGGGTAGTGGTGAGTGTGTTCGTCAATCCGACGCAGTTCGGTCCGGGCGAGGATTTCGAAAGCTATCCGCGCACACCGGAAAAGGATGTGCAGCAACTGGCGGAACAGAATGTCGACCTGTTGTTCCTGCCTTCCGTTGACATCATCTATCCGTATGGTGTCGACCGGGCTGTGCGGATCGAGATTCCGGAAGTCAGCGAAGGCCTGTGTGGT
Source organism: Thiogranum sp. (assembly GCA_024636585.1). GTDB lineage: Bacteria > Pseudomonadota > Gammaproteobacteria > DSM-19610 > DSM-19610 > Thiogranum. Next base: position 51,378 of record JAGXGS010000031.1, read on the forward strand.
GATTTTCGTCCCGGTCATTTCGCCGGTGTCGCAACCGTGGTGCTGCGGCTGTTCAACCTGGTGCAGCCGCATGTCGCCCTGTTCGGTGAAAAGGATTATCAACAGCTGGCAGTGATACGGCGCATGGTGCAGGACCTGTATCTCCCGGTGGAAATCGAGGGGGTCGCAACCGTACGCGAGGCGGATGGCCTGGCCATGAGTTCCCGCAACCAGTATCTGACTGATGAACAGCGTCGCCAGGCGCCGTTGCTGTATGCAACGCTCAGGGAAATCGCCGAGCAGGTGCGGCTGCAGGCGCGCCCGTATCCGGAGCTCGAAGCGCAGGGCCTGCGACAACTGGAGCAGGCCGGCTTCATCCCCGATTATTTCAGCATCCGGCATGCCGACACGCTGCAGGTTGTAGCGCCGGGCGAGCGGCAATGCGTGGTGCTGGCAGCGGCGCGCCTCGGCAAGGCGCGCCTCATCGATAACGTTCGGGTTCAGTTATAAGGCGGGAGAGGTAATAGTCAAGGCCGGAGAGGGGAGTGTCGGCGTATGTTCGCGCTCGTCGATCCACACGAGAATGTCATAGTAGCTGCGGATGTTTTCCACGTAGCGCACGGGTTCACGACCGCGCGCATAGCCGTAGCGGGTCTGCTTGTACCATTCCTTCTGTTGCAGCAGTGGCAGGTATTTTTTTATTTCCGCCCACTTGTCGGGATTGGCCCCATCGCCCTGCGCCAGAATCCGCGCATCCTCCAGATGTCCGAAACCGACATTGTAGGATGCCAGCGCCATCCAGCTGCGGTCCGGCTCCGGGATGCGTTCGGGAATCTTTCTCTTTATCGAGGCAAAATAACGCGCGCCGCCGGTGATGCTGGCGCGCGCATCGTGGCGGTCATCATTCATGCCGAGCTGGTCCATGGTATTGCGGGTCAGCATCATCAGGCCGCGCACCCCGGTTGGTGATACCGCTTGCGGGTCCCAGTGCGATTCCTGATAACCGATGGCAGCCAGCAGGCGCCAGTCTTCTCCGGTCTCGACACTGGCTTCCTGGAACCAGTCCTGGTATTGCGGCAGGCGCTGTTCGATGTGTCTCATGTAGCGCCGCGTGCCGACATAATCAAAGTCAGTCACGTAACCGTAGTAATGTTCCAGTATCCGGTCGAGCGTGCCCGAGTTGTGCAGCATGGCGAAATATTCTTCTGCCTTCTCTATGAGGCTGCGGTCTTCGCCCGGCGGGAATGCCCAGGCGAGAAATTCAGCGGGGCTGATATCGAAGGCAACTCTCAGCTCCGGATAAAAACGACGGCTGATAGCAACCTCGTTCGAATCGGCGATGGTGTAGTCGACCACCTGTTCCCAGACCAGGTTGAGGAGCTGTTCGCTGTCCAGATTGCCGCTTTCCTCGAACATCAGTTCCGGATATTCGTCCTGCAGGTATTCGAGACGCTCGGCATGGCTGCTTTTAGCCACCACTTCCACAATGCCATGCAACTCATCCAGGTTTTTCGGCGATGGCGAACCCTGGCGATATACCAGCTGTGGCGTAATGCTCTGGTAGGGCGGCCCGAAATGAATTCGCGCTTTTCTCTGTTCTGTAACGGTGAGACCGGCCGCGGCGAAATCAGCGGCTCCGAGTTCTATCAGTGCCAGCACGTCGGAGAGGGAGTCAGGCACAGTAATTTCCAGTTCGACGCCCAGAAATTCTGCGAAGCCAGTGGCCAGTTCGTATTCCAGACCGGTGGGTCCGAATGGACCCTGATAATAGGTGGTGGCGCCGTAACGGCTCAGAACCTGCAAGGTGCCACGTTCCTGGACACGTTGCAGATGAGTGCTGGGGATCAGATCGCATCCCAGCAACAGCAGGACGACCAGTGGAAGAAGTGCGCGCATGGAGAAAATCTGTAGCTTCAGCTCCTGTCTGCCAACGGTATGCTTAGCGGCACCGGGCGGGAAGGTTTAGCCTTTCCAGTGGTGCATGGGTTACAATACCGCCAGCGTTCGAGAGCACGTCAGAATGGTGTAATTGCCATTGATTTGCAAGTAGAAAGCGCTATCTGGAGAGGTACCGAAGCGGTCACACCGGCACCGACTCGAAATCGGTTGGGGGCGTTAGCCCCACAAGGGTTCGAATCCCTTCCTCTCCGCCATCTTCCACAAAAATCCTGAAAAAACATGGAAGCGTGTCGTTTCAGGTCTCTATCCCAATGCGATTGTTTAGCCGCTTCTTATATAACCATGACTTAGAGGCAAAGAAAGACCCGAAGCCAAAGGTTACGGGGCGGGTTGGGGCACCTTTAGCTATTGATTGTTCATCAACGATTGCCTATAAATAGTCACGTAACCCATGGAGGGCGTGAACGATGTGCTTGTCATTTCCTCGAAATTAAGAATCGACAATACAAAGCATTGGGGGGAAATTCATGAAGAATTTATATAAAGCTGCTGCGTCAATGATACTGTTGCCAGGCGCTGCCTTGATAACTGCACCTGTATCTGCTGCGGTTATTGAGTTCCACTTTACCGGTCAATATACCCTGGTGGACCCAGCTGGTCTTCCTATGGAGCAGCAGCCGATTGAATCAACGCTTACGTATAACAGTAATTCAGGTGTTGGTTCATCGCCTGAACTGGCCATCAGCAATTTTGATACCTTTGGTAATACGGCGACCATTTACGATATCTCACTTGAGCACGTAACCGGCACCAACTTTATCATTGGAAACATGTTGGTAGACTGGAATTTCAGTTTTGGACTGCCGGTATCGATGGTCTGGGATGCAAGCGGTTTGATCAATGCAATAGACTTTGGTCTGGAGGCGGGCGATATCATCAGCGGTACTGACTTGAAGCGCAACGGAACCAGCATATTCGATGTCGGTAGTGCGATACCGGCCTCAGATGGCTTGTCTTCAACTGCATTGGGCACCCTTAACCAGGGACCAGCACCGTTGGCGGTCACGACATTGAATACTGCAACACTGTGTTCACCAGGTTCTGATTGTATCGGCAACGCACTATCAGGCGGCGCTCCGTTTACTGATGACGGTATAGCGGGCTCTCCAATGATTGACGGCCCATTTCCGGGGTTGAATGTCAACTTTGATATTGGCAGTGGTAATAGCTTGACGGTGGTAAGTGTCAGGGAGGTGCCGGTCCCTGGGGCTATCTGGTTATTTGGCTCCGGTCTGCTGGGAATGATCGGGATAGCCAGGCGAAGGAAAAACGGAGCGCGTTAGCGTAAACGGAACGGCGGCTTTAGGGCCGCCGTTTTTCAGAATTTGTGGCAGGTTTCGGGTTTCCCTTTCTCGGCGCCAAATCAAAAGGCCCCAATCGGGGCCTTTTTGCTGTGATATGCCAGTTCGGTCATACAGGAAAGCAGCTGAATCATCCTGCTTCGATATCCGGGCCTCTACCTCTGGCACTGCCATATCCTCCCGATTGCCACGGGCTCTGATCTGGCAGACCTGATTGCACCGGGACCGCCCGGGCCGGATTTTCCACATCCCCCTCCGGTCAGCCTGCCCGGCAGCCTGGGCTATTATCTCCTCATGTATTATCCAATTGGCGGAAATCCCGGTATGGTTCGCCAGGAAGGGGAGAAATAAAAACAATGAATCAGCAGGATACTTTAGACCATGCTGCAGTCCGGTAACGACAAAGAGCAGCTCGATGTAGAAAAGCCGCGCTGGCACAAGGCGCTGGATAATCTGAGGCAATTCGCTTCGCTACAGGCGCGGCTCGAAGGTGAACTGTCGGATGCTCACCGTGAGCTGGCGCAGGTGCGGGAGGATTATCTGCATCTCGGCGCGCGCTGCAGCGCGCTGGCCAGCGAACGCGATGCGCTGCGCCGGCGGGTGGTTGAGGCGGAGCAGTACTTCGAGACGCCGGCCGCTGCGCCGCAGTCGCTCACTGAGGATGAACTTCAGGACCTAAGCGCACTGCGCGAACTGCTGGGTTCACGGGAGCAGGAACTGCAGGAGACGCAAAGCCGATACCTTGCGATGGAAGCGGAATTTCAGCAACGCGATCAAACTATCGAAGCCCTGCATGACCAACTGACGGCGAGCCAGGCGCGGGAAGCCGGACTTGCCGCCGAGCTCGAACAGGCGCAGCAGCGCCTGAATGAAATGCAGCAGAATGGCTTGCCCGATGCTGAGGCCTACCAGGCATTGATGGATGAGCTCGATGCGCTGCGGACCGGTGCAGCGGACGCGGCAGATCAACAGCGCAAGCAGGTCGATGAGCTTCGCCGGCGTCTCAACGAGTCGCGGGCTTTTCATGCGGAGTTGAGTGATTCGTGTCGGGAGCGCGACGAAGAACTGGAAACGCTGCGGGATGAATCTGTCGATCTGCGCGCCCGACTCACTGAAGTGGAAGGCCGCCAACGGGATAGCGAAACCCTCCTCGCCGAGCGCGATCAGTCGCTGGACGCGCTGAATGAGCGGCTGACACAGTTGCGTGCGCACGAAGCCGCTCTCGAGGCACAGAATACCGAGTTGAGACGTTCTCATGGCGCCGTTGAACGCGCGCGGGCGGCTGCCGCCGACGAGCACCGGCAGCAGCTCGATGCCCTGCAGCAACATATCGATAAGCTGCAGGCCGAGCAGCGCGCAACTCTGGAACAGGTGCATTCGCGCGAACGATCGCTGACAGCGGCGCAGGTCGAGGCTGAAAACAGCAGAGCGCTGGTTGTGGCTCTCGAAAAAAGGCTTGGCGAGGCGGCTCGTGGGCGCGAGATATTTCATGAGCGGCTGCTGGAAACCGAGCGCGAGCACCAGCAACTGCTGGCGAATGAATCGGGGCTGAACGAATCGCTCAGGAACACACGCAACCAGTTGCACCAGGCAGAGCATGACCGCGAGGTGCTAAAAAGCGGCCGCCGACGCGAGCGCCGCGTACTCTGGACGGCCCTGGCTGTTGTGCTGGTGCTGATGTCGCTGTTGCTGTTAAACGGTCTTGACGCCTTGCGGGAAGCTCCGGTGCAGTCCAGTGATGTCGTCGCTCCAGTGGACATCAGCAGCATGGCCCTCCCGGAAAGCGCCTGTCCGGAATGGGCCGTTGCAGCCAGTGAATGCCCGCAACTCGATGCCGGTGGGTTCGACGACAGTGTCGTGCGTCTGGAGAGCGGAGTCAGGTACAGGATAATGCAGGACGGCGCGGGGCCGGTGCCGCAGTCAGGCGACGAGGTAACCATGAGCTATGTCGGCAGCCTGCTGGACGGAACGGAATTCGATAACTCTGCTACGCACGGAGGGCCGGTGACAGTGGGGCTCGACGAGCTGATTCCGGGACTGCAGGAAGCGCTGCAGCGGATGGCGGAAGGCGCTCGATGGCGCGTTTATATCCCTGCGCAACCTGGCTACCCGGTGCCTGGCGTGTCGGTTGCACAGGCTGTGGTATTCGATGTCGAACTGCTGGCGGTAAGAAGGAATGCAGGCTGAAACAACCGGCTAAAGACGTCGTGACAGGCGGTCACCCTGGAGCTTCCCGCCGTCTCATCGGCATCGATGTGCTGCGCGGCGTGGCGATTCTGCTGATGGTGGCATTTCATTTCTTTTTCGATCTGAGTTATTTCGGGCTTGCCGATTTCGATTTCTATCGCGACCCGTTCTGGCTGCACGCGCGCACCTTCATACTCAGCCTGTTTCTGGGCCTGGTTGGCGCAAGCCTGGTGCTGGCGACTCAACGCGGCCTGAATGCGCGACGCTTTCTGCGCCGTCTCGGTTTGCTGGTGGCAAGTGCGGCACTGGTGACCCTGGCCACCTGGTGGTTGTTCGACGAGCGTTTTGTGTTTTTTGGCGTGCTGCATTTCATCGCACTCGCCAGTGTTCCTGGCCTGGCTTTTGTGCGCTTCCCATGGCTGGCGCTGGTTTCCGGTGTGGTCCTGATTCTGTTCGCCAACCGTTACCAGTTCAGCTGGTTCGATACACCCGGCTGGCGATGGATCGGGCTGATGACGCATAAGCCGGCGACTGAGGATTATGTGCCGCTGTTGCCCTGGTTCGGCGTGGTGTTGCTGGGGATTTTTGCCGGTCACCAGCTACACAGGCCGTGGCTCAGGCGGGTGCTCGAATCGCCGAATCCGGCGCGCCGCAGCGTGCGTTACCTGAGTCTTGCCGGGCGTCACAGTTTGCCTGTGTATCTCGTTCACCAGCCGGTGTTGCTGGGACTCCTGTCGGTGTGGACATCTATTCCATGGTCGGCATGACAAACGCGGCATCCGAACCTGCACCGGTCGGCCAACGAGATGTGACCGTCTTCATGCGGGTGTAGAAACGCACGCCTTCGGGCCCGTGCATGTGATGCGCCCCGAACAACGAACGCTTCCAGCCGCCGAAGCTGTGCCAGGCCATGGGGACAGGAATCGGCACATTGATGCCAACCATGCCTGCCTGAATCGCCTGAGTGAACTGCCGGGCTGTGTCGCCGTCGCGGGTGAAAATCGCAGTGCCGTTGCCGAATTCATGTTCATTGATGAAGCGCACCGCGGTGTCGAAATCCGCAACCCGCACGACAACCAGCACCGGGCCGAAAATTTCTTCCCGATAGATTTGCATCTCCGGTGTTACCTGATCGAACAGGCAACCGCCAAGGTAGAAACCTTTTTCGTGCCCGGCGACGCTGAGCTTGCGGCCGTCCACGATCAGTTCAGCACCTTCCTCTACGCCGAGTTCGACGTACTGGCGCACCCTGTCGCAATGTTCCCGCGTGACCAGTGGCCCCATTTCTGCCGTATTATCGGTACCTGGCCCGACTTTCAGGGACTGCACGCGCGGCTTCAGTGCCGCTATCAGCGGATCGGCAACATCACCGACGGCCAGTGCCACGGATATCGCCATGCAGCGTTCACCGGCGGAGCCATAGGCGGCGCCCATGAGGGCATTCACCGCCTGGTCGAGGTCCGCATCGGGCATGATCACCATGTGATTTTTGGCGCCGCCGAGTGCCTGCACGCGTTTGCCGTGCGCACTTGCAGTACGGTAGATGGTTTCGGCTACCGGCGTGGAGCCAACGAAACTGACTGCCTGGATGCGTGTATCCGTCAGCAGCACCTCTACGGCTTCACGATCACCATTGACCACGTTGAACACCCCGTCCGGGAGCCCCGCTTCGCTGAACAGTTCGGCGATGCGCAGCGGGCAGGAGGGATCTTTTTCGGAGGGCTTGAGTATGAAGGTATTGCCGCAGGCTATTGCTACCGGGAACATCCACATCGGGACCATGGCGGGAAAATTGAATGGTGTGATACCGGCACAGACGCCCAATGGCTGCTGCATGGACCAGCTGTCGATACCGGTGCCAACGTTCTGTGAATGCTCGCCTTTGAGCAGGTGTGGAATGCCGCACATGAACTCCACCACTTCGATGCCACGCGCCAGTTCGCCGCGCGCATCGGTCAGAATCTTGCCGTGTTCGCGGGTGATCAGTTCCACCAGTTCATCGGCGTGCTGTTCCAGCAGTTCGCGGAAGCGGAACAGGATACGCGCGCGGCGCAACGGCGTGGTGGCCGCCCAGCCGGCGAAGGCCTGTTGTGCCGCGTCGATGGCGGCACGCATCTGGTCGCCGGAGGCCAGGGCAACCTCGGCGATCTGTTCGCCGGTCGCCGGGTTGTAGACAGCCGCATAGAGACCGCTCTCGCCGGTTGTCGTGCGGCCCGCAATATAATGATCGATGCGCATCACCATGTCAGATCACCACTTCAGGCTGGGGTATCAGGGCTGCCCTGCAGCGCCTTGAGAGGGTCGGTGTGGTTGTATCCCTGCGCACTGGCGACAGCGCTGTGGGTAATTTGGTGGGCGTGGATGTTCAGGCCATTGCGCAGGTGCGGATTGTCGATCAGTGCCTGCGTTACGCCCTTGTTTGCCAGCTCCAGTGCAAAGGGCAGTGTGGCGTTGGTCAGGGCGTAGGTCGAGGTGCGGGCAACGCCACCAGGCATGTTGGCCACGCAGTAATGCACCACCTCATCGATGATGAAGGTCGGTTCCTGGTGAGTGGTGGGTTTGCTGGTTTCGAAGCAGCCGCCCTGATCGATAGCGACATCGACAATCACGGCACCGCGTTTCATGCCTTTGAGCATGGCGCGCGTCACCAGCTTCGGTGCGGCGGCGCCGGGGATCAGTACTGCGCCGATGACCAGGTCAGCACCGTAGACATATTCCTCGATGGTATCCCGGGTCGAGAAGACCGTGCGCAGCAAGGGCCCGTGACGTTCGTCCAGTTCCTTGAGGCGATTCAGGTTCCGATCGAGAATGGTGACGTGCGCGCCAAGGCCCATCGCCATGCGTGCGGCATTGATGCCGACCACACCGCCGCCGAGTACCGTCACATGTCCGGGTGCCACGCCCGGTACACCGCCGAGCAATACTCCGCTGCCGCCCCTGGATTTCTCCAGCGCGTGGGCACCGGCCTGAATCGCCATGCGACCGGCCACTTCGCTCATCGGCGCCAGCAGTGGCAGCCCGCCATGCGCATCAGTGACAGTTTCGTACGCAATTGCAGTGCAACCGGATTCGACCAGCGCCCGGGTCTGCGCAGGGTCCGGCGCCAGGTGCAAATAGGCATATAACAACTGGCCGGGGCGCAGCATGCTGCATTCCTCGGGTTGTGGTTCCTTGACCTTGGTGATCATCCCGGCGCTGGCGTAGATTTCTTCCGCGCTGTCGACGACCCTGGCGCCCGCCGCCTGATACTGCTCATCATCCATGCCGATGGCATGCCCGGCACTCCGCTGCACCATCACCTGGTGCCCATGCTCAATCAGTTCACGCGCACCACCGGGGGTGAGGCCAACGCGGTATTCGTGATTCTTGAGTTCTTTCGGGACTCCGATCAGCATGCAGTCTCTCCGGGAGTGATAATGGCGGTGACTCTAGTTCCGTTTCAGGACCTCGGCAAGGGTGCTGAACAGTTCGTCGATTTGCGATTTCTCGATGATCAACGGGGGTGACAATGCAATGGTGTCGCCCGAGGCACGGATCAGCACGCCTTTTTCGAAACAGTCCAGGAACACCTGGTAGGCCCGCTCGCCCGGTTGATCGGGCAGGGATTCGAGTTCGATGCCGGCGATCAGCCCCTGGTTGCGGATGTCCTTTACCCAGGGCAGTCCGCGCAGGCTATGGGCGGCGTCTTCCCAGTAGTCGGCGAGTTCCGCTGCGCGTGTAAACAGGCCTTCCTGCTCGTAGATATCCAGCGCTGCAAGCCCGGCAGCGCAAGCCACCGGATGGCCGGAATAGGTGTAGCCGTGGAACAGTTCGATAGCGCTTTCCGGCCCGTCCATGAATGCGTCGTAAATTCCCTTGCGTACGAATACTGCGCCCATCGGGATCGCGCCGTTGCTGAGACCTTTGGCAGCGGTGATCATATCCGGGACAACGTCGAAGTGTTGCGCGCCGAACGGTTTGCCCAGGCGCCCGAATCCGGTAATGACTTCGTCAAAAATAAGCAGAATGCCATGCCGGTCGCAGATCTCGCGCAGCCGCTTCAGGTATCCCTGTGGCGGAACGATCACCCCCGCGGAGCCGGCAACCGGTTCGACGATGACGGCGGCGATATTCGAAGCGTCATGCAGGGCGACGATATTTTCAAGCTCATCGGCAAGCTCTGCGCCCTGGGCAGGCTGACCGCGCGTGAAGGCATTGTGCTCAAGGTTTAGCGTGTGCGGCAGGTGATCGACACCATTCAGCAACGCACCGAAATATTTGCGGTTGTTGAGCATGCCGCCTACCGAAATGCCGCCAAAGCCGACGCCGTGGTAGCCTTTTTCGCGGCCGATCAGGCGCTGGCGCGTGCCTTCGCCGCGCACCCGGTGCCAGGCAATAGCGATTTTCAGCGCCGTATCCACCGCTTCCGACCCCGAGTTGGTGAAAAAGACGTGGTCCAGGTCGCCGGGCGTATGCTGAACCAGGCGGGTCGCCAGTTCGAATGCGGTGGGATGTCCCATCTGGAACGGCGGCGCGAAGTCCATAGTAGCGATCTGCTGGTGAACCGCCTCGGTGATCCGCTCCCGACTGTGGCCGAGATTGACGCACCAGAGGCCGGCAACACCGTCGAGGATCCTGCGTCCCTCGATGTCCTGGTAGTACATGCCTGAGGCGCTGGTCAGCAGTCGCGGCGCAGCCTTGAAACGGCGATTGGCGGTAAATGGCATCCAGTGGGCCTGGAGGTCCGGGCGCTGATCGTGGAAGTCGGCGCTGGTGTGTCGTTTGTTGCTCATGGGGTCAAACTCCCGGACAAAGGGGTGCAGTAGGAAGGCTGCGCGGGCAGTGTTTCAGCATAATCGCAGTATTTATAAAGATGATAGCATGGTTAATAAAATTAACAATAATGTGTAGAATGCGCCTTTAAATGCCTTTACGTGTAAGTTTTGTTAATTATATGATGAATCTGAGGGGCGCTTGATGGATGTGAACGTGGGTGCGCGTTTGCGTACTTTGCGAAAAATGCATGGCTTGTCGCAACGTGAGCTGGCCAGGCGCGCGGGCGTCACCAACGGCATGATTTCCCTGATCGAGCAGAACCGCGCCAGCCCATCGGTGAGTTCCCTTAAAAAGGTGCTGGATGGTTTTCCGATTTCGCTGGCCGACTTTTTCATCGGGGAATTAGTCGCGGAAAATCAGGTCTTCTACAGGGCCGGAGAATTACCCGATATGGGCGCCGGCGATGTAGCATTTCGTCTGGTGGGTTATAACCGTGCCGAGCGCAGCATGTCGATTCTGCATGAGATCTATCCGGCACATTCTGACACCGGAGACGAAATGTTGCGGCACAATGGTGAGGAGGGCGGTGTCGTGGTGCGCGGCGAAATAGAAGTGACGGTCGGTGGCGAGACGCGGAAACTGGGTGTCGGTGATGCCTACTATTTCGACAGCCGCACGCCGCACCGTTTCCGCAATGCGGGTGATGAGGCGTGCGAAATCATCAGCGCCAATTCACCGCCTACTATTTAGGGAACTTTCCAAAGGTACAGACAAAGCCTATGAGTGACGCAGCCACCTTGTACGACTGGCAGCAACGAGCCAGACAACTCGATTTTCGTAACCAGGCATTCATCGACGGGAAATTCGTAGCTGCGGCCTCCGGTAAAACCTTCGACTGCATCAATCCGGCCGATGGAACGGTGCTCACCGCGGTGGCCGAGTGCGGCGAGGAGGATGTAAACCGCGCTGTAACGGCGGCGCGCAAGGCCTTCGAGCGCGGCGAGTGGCGAGACATGGCACCGCGCGCGCGCAAGCTGGTGATGCTACGTTTCGCCGATCTGATCGATTCGCACAGTGATGAGATCGCATTGCTTGAATCGCTGGACGTGGGTAAACCGATCCGCGACTCCACGGTCATCGATGCGCCCGGTGCCGCACGCTGCATTCGCTGGTACGCGGAAGCGATCGACAAGATCTATGACGAAATCGCCCCGACGCCCGAGGGCACTCTGGGCATGATCACCCGCGAACCTGTTGGTGTCGTGGCCTGTATCGTGCCGTGGAATTTTCCGATTCTGATGGCGGCCTGGAAAATTGGTCCGGCACTGGCCGCCGGTAACAGCGTGATCCTGAAGCCTTCCGAAAAGTCACCCTTGAGCGCGTTGCGGGTTGCGGAGCTTGCCGCAGCCGCCGGCATTCCCGACGGTGTGTTCAATGTGGTGCCTGGTTTCGGCGCTGTGGCCGGCAAGGCGCTGGCGCGTCATCTGGATGTCGATTGCCTGGCTTTCACCGGATCGACGCTGACCGGCAGACAGATCATGAAAGATGCTGCGGAAACAAATCTGAAACGGGTGTGGATGGAACTCGGCGGGAAAACGCCGAATATCGTGTTCGCTGATTGTCCGGATATGGATGCCGCTGCGCAGGCCGCGGCATTCGGTATTTTCTTCAATCAGGGCGAAATGTGCACGGCCGGTTCAAGATTGCTGATCGAAGCCTCCATCCAGGAGGCTTTTCTGGGCCGCGTCATGCATCTCGCGGACGCCATGTTTCCCGGCGCGCCGCTGGACCCCGTCACTCGAATGGGCGCAATTGTCGATACCGCGCAACTCGACCGGGTGCTGGGCTATATCGCAGCCGGTCAGGCGGAAGGTGCGCGCCTGCGTCTCGGCGGTGAGCGCGTGCTCACCGACAGCGGCGGCTACTTCATTGCGCCGACAGTTTTTGACCAGGTCGATAACAGCATGAAGATTGCACAGGAGGAGATTTTCGGTCCGGTGCTTTCAGTCATGACTTTCACGACTCCCGAGGAGGCGCTGCAGATTGCCAATGCGTCACCGTATGGACTGGCGGCAGCCGCCTGGACCGGCAATCTGCGCAAGGCGCACCAGCTGGCGCGCGGGCTGCGAGCCGGCTCGGTATGGATCAACTGCTTTGATGAGGGCGACATAACAGTTCCATTCGGCGGCTATAAACAGTCCGGCAACGGCCGTGACAAGTCGTTGCACGCAATTGACAAGTACGTCGAGGTGAAAAGCACCTGGATGAATTTTTCGCTGTGACAGTCTGATGCAGACAATGCCGGATGCGCAGCAACTATGGGAGAGTCGATGACGATGGGGCGCACAGTAGTAGTAGCGGCGACGCAAATGGCCTGTGACTGGAATCTGGAGGCCAATGTCGACCGTGCCGAACGTCTGGTGCGCGATGCGGCACAACAGGGTGCACAGATCATCCTGTTGCAGGAGCTGTTCGAGACGCCTTATTTCTGTAAGGATCAGAAGCCCGGTCATTTCGATCTGGCGCGGCCGGCGGACAATCATCCGCTGCTGGATCGTATGAGTCGACTGGCCGCGGAGCTGGAGGTGGTGCTGCCGATCAGCTTTTTCGAGCGTTCCGGTAATGCCTGCTTCAATTCACTGGTGGTGATGGATGCCGATGGCAGTCGGTTCCCGGTTTACCGCAAGGCGCACATTCCCGATGGACCCGGCTACCAGGAAAAGTTCTATTTTTCTCCAGGCGATACCGGCTTTCAGATCTGCGATACCCGGTATGCGCGCATCGGTGTGGCGGTCTGCTGGGATCAATGGTTCCCGGAAGCCGCGCGCGCCATGGCACTGCAGGGCGCCGAAATGCTCATGTACCCAACGGCCATCGGTTCGGAGCCGGAAGAACCGCAACTCGATTCCAGAGATCACTGGCAACGCACCATGCAGGGCCATGCCGCTGCCAATCTGATGCCGGTGATAGCGTCCAATCGTGTCGGCGTGGAGCAGGGCGAAAGCTGCACACTGACATTCTACGGTTCTTCTTTCATTACCGATGCAACCGGCGGAATTGTCGCACAGGCGGATCGGGAAGGGGAAAAGGTGCTGGTGGCGAGTTTTGATCTCGATGCCCTGGCACGTGCACGCCGCGCCTGGGGCCTGTTTCGTGATCGTCGGCCGGATCTGTACGCTGTGCTCGGCAGCTTCGATGGAGTCGTCAGGAAATAGCGGGTGCTCCAGGTCTAGAGCAGATCGCGCAAGCGGTACCAGGTCATGGCCAGCATCAGCGCC
>JAGXGS010000032.1 GCA_024636585.1 Thiogranum sp.
ACCGGGAAATGCGTGACATGTCCCAGCGCGGGACTCAACAGATCGGCGCGAACCCGATTGCCGGCGTTGTACATGTGGCAATCGGCGCACGCCATGTTGAGCTGACCACGTTTTCCATAGAAGTGTTCCTTGCCCCGCTCATAGGCTGCCATGGCAGCCGGATCGGATGGAATCACGACATTCATTTTGTTGCCACGTGAAGTGTAGGCCATATAACCGGAAATATCGGCTATGGCACCCTTCTTCCAGCCTAATGGTTCTTCACCATTAGCTTCCCGGCAGGCGTTGATGGCGCCTTCCAGCGTAACGACCTTGCCGCTGGCTGTATCGAAACGCGGGTAATCCTGCCGCACGCCTATACCGCCATTCCGGAAGCAACTTCCATAGGTCTTGCCGTTCTTGAACGGCTTGTTGAATAGTGCTTTGCCCCTTTCGATGTTCAGCTCATAGGGCGGGAACTCTTCTATGGATTCCCACTCCTGGCGCGACGCCTCGTCAATGGCGTATACGCCATTGACGAAGTCACTGAACTTCACGTCCGGAAATCGTTCGGCGTAATAGCTGCGGAATTCCTGCAGGTCCTGCTGGGGTCCAGCCAGACTTACGGCTGACGCACTACCTAATATGCCGAGCGCGGCAACGATGCTAAGCAGTTTTTTCATTGGTTCTCCACCTCCGGGTGTCGATTAATTTCAGCAGCATGGCTGCTCAGCTGATCTGTACTTTGGTCGAATCCTTTTCGCCTTTGTTATCGACCCAGGTCAGTTGCAGTGAATCGCCCGGTTTGGCGCCCGAAAACTTGAAAGACAGGTAAGGGTTCTTGGAAATAGCGACGCCCCACAGCGCTGTCATGACATTGTTGCCGTTATGTTCACAGACTACTTCCTGAATGAAATGTGCGGGGATTACTGCTCCTGATTTATCCTTGCGTTGCCCCGTTTCCATGGGGTGACTGATCAGCGCCTTTACAGTAGTGACGCCACCTTCGGCTTTCGCCCGAATCTTTATCGATGCCATTGCAAATATCCTCTACTGGTTTAACCGCCGCAGCCACCGATGGTGACTTTGACTTCTTTGCTGGTGCTATACAGTTTGCCGTTGGCCTTGACGACCGCAACCACGTCCGACGTCTTGCCCAGCTTGATCCGGGTCGAGACGAAGCCCTCGGTGCTGGAACCGAGCACGAACGATGCAACCATCGGAGAAGCGTTTTGCCTGGCAATAATGCTGATGCTTTCCGGGTTGGCAATATCTGTGGTTACCGTAACCGGGACCACAGCACCGTTCTCCGCAATATCCGGGGCACGGATGTCTATTTTGTCCGACTCTTCCATTTGCTGTGAGCCCAGCAGCTCATTCAGAGCTGCGTCGACAGATTCTGCATTGAAAGCTGCCGAAGGCCAGGCTGCCAGCACCATCCGCGGGGTTAGCAAGCCAACGCCTATCGCGGCGCTGACGGCTCCTGCCGCCATGGTGCCCTTGAGAAAGGTTCTGCGTTTGGTGTTAGTCACTTGTGTCTCTCCTCATTGAATCTGCACGTCCTACAACGTGTAGATGAACTCCACAATCTTGTCGATTTCGCTTTCCGTCAGCACCTGATGGCGCCCAAAGGGCGGCATGATGCTGCCAGGATTGACCTTGGTTGAATCCCAGATCTGGGCGCGTAGCCTGGCCTTGTCCGGGAACCTTGCTTTCATTGCGACCAGCGGTGGTCCGACATTACCCGGTAATGCACCACCCTCGATAGCATGGCAGGCGAGACAGTTGCCCTTCTTGCGATCAAAAGCGATTTCTTTTCCCTGCTCGACTACGGAAAGGCTTTCGCCTTCCGCCGCATTACCGGCGACCGGGAACAGCATCAGGCCGCCCGCCAGCGCCAATACAGAACTTGCGGTTTTTAATGCGATTGTAACTCTCCGCATCATGTTCCTCCTTTAGGCATGTTGAAGGTGTTAATAATGCCAGCTTTCTGGCGGTTGACTACGAAGCAGGGCACACTTCGCTCGGGTTGAAACACACGAACCACAGGTTCGATACGCACCTATGACTATAGTTCCCGGTAATTCGGCAGTCAAAGTGAGTAGTCTGATCTGGCAGGCTACCACGCAGTAACGAAATCAACTCAGTCTAAGCGCGAGACGGGAGCGTCATGACTTTTATTCCGAATGCGTTCCGTTATTTTTTGTTTCGTTCCTCGATCGCCGCCTTGAATTCCTTCAGCCGGGCGCGCACCCGAGCCTCATCATAGTGGCTCAACTCCGGGTATTTGAGCGCCTGTTCGAGTTGCTCGACAGCCAGCGGGAAATTGCCTCTGAGGAAGTGCAGTTCCGCTGAGGCCTGTCGGGTCTCCCACTCCGGACCGGCGATACGCGCTGCCTTGCCCCAGAGTTCATACATGGCGGGCGTACGCGCCTGGCGGTCGCGCAACATGTCCAGAACCTGGGAGCGTGCCGCTCCTGCCTGGCCCGTGCGTAGCAAGGCAGATGCGTAATATTCGCCAACCTCCAGATCGCCGGGATACAGCGCCAGTGTTTCCTTATACAGCTGGAGTGCCTCGCGTGGGTTCCCGGCTTCCATCTGCAACTCGGCCAGGGTGGTGCGGTACAAAATACGGTCAGGGTCTGACGCCAGCAGATTCTGCAGCAGCTCGCGTGCGGCGGCGGTCTCGCCATTACGCCATTTTGCCAGAGCCAGTCCATAATGATCGGCGGGGCCGGCGTCTGGTTTTGCACTCAGTGCTGCATACTCCCGCAGCACTGGCCGGGTATCGTTTGCCGTGGTGACTTTGAGCCGTGCCCGTGCCAGCTGAAATTCTGTTGAGTCATTTTCCCGTGCATTACCGAATTGCGCGGCGCGTTCCATGGTTTCGGCAATACGATCCGAGGTGACCGGATGGGTGCTGAGAAATTCCGGAATACTGGCGCTGCCATACAGGCGGGTGGACTGGTACAGGCGTTCGAAGAAACTGGGCATGCCATAGGGATCGAAGCCGCTGCGCTCAAGCGTCTGAATGCCGATGCGATCAGCCTCTTTTTCGTTGGCTCGTGTGAAATTCAACTGATGCTGAATGTTGCCCGCCTGGATTGCCGACGCCGCGGCGATGCCCGCATCGCTGCCGGTCGCCGCACCAAGCAGCAGGGCGGCGATAGTGGCCGCGGCAGTCGGCAGGCTGAGTTGTTGCGCTGATTCGTAGGCGCGTAGCAGGTGCCGCTGGGTGACGTGCGCAATTTCATGCGCCAGCACCCCGGCCAGTTCACTTTCGTTGCGCGCCGCCAATATCAGGCCGGTGTGGACGCCAATGTAGCCGCCCGGCCCGGCAAAAGCATTGACCGATGAATCCTCGATGACAAAAAAGGTGAACGGGTAGCGCGGTGCATCGCTGTGCGACACCAGCCGTTCTCCCAGGCGTCGAATGTACTGGTGGATATGCGGGTCATCCACCAGCCGCACCTGCGCTGTCACGCTGCGCATGAATTCCCTGCCGAGCTCGAATTCTCTGGTGGGAGAAATCAGGCTGCCACTCGAATCTCCGAAATCGGGCAGATTGTCACCTGCGTCACCTGCGTCGCCAGGCGCTACAACAGGATTCAATGCGAGTATTCCTGCCAGAGAGATGATTTTCAGGAGATGTGATTTCATTCGGTTTAAGAATACCTTAGCCTGGAGAAGCTCACCACTGGGTGCCATGCCGACCGACTTGACGGCATAGCCTGATTCGAGAACAATATCAGCTTTCTCTAATATAGATGATGATCTGGTATGAAGAGTTTCCCTGAAATCGACGCGCGGCAACTGGATAGTTTGATCCGGGGCGCACAGGAAAGTTTCTCTCTGATTGATGTGCGGAGTATGGAGGAAATGGCCCAGGGTATGTTGCCGAATGCGGAGCCGGTACCTATGCATTTGATTCCTTTAAAGATAAATGAGCTGCGCGAGCGCGAGAAACTGATTTTCTATTGCCGGTCGGGCGCCCGTTCTGCGCAGGTATGCCGGTATCTGTTACTGCAAGGCGTGGATCGGGTGACTAACCTGAGGGGCGGAATCACTGCCTGGTGCCGCGATGGTCTTCATATAGAAACGCTGATGTTCTCAAGTCCCGTTGAACAGGCCGCTAACTTCAGCCGCGACTAACCGCGGCGCGTACGCACTGTTGCGGTAGAGCTGGACTTGCGTTTATTGCCCACTTACCTTATAAGTACGGGCCTTCAAGAACACCACATACACAGATCAAAAGCTTAACGTTAAGGAGCGCTTTAAGATGGCAAATTTTGACCAAGAACTTGATGCATCCGGCCTGAACTGTCCACTGCCGATTCTGCGGGCGAAGAAAGCGCTTGGAACGATTACCAGTGGCCAGGTACTGCATATCATCGCGACTGACCCGGGTTCCGTGAAGGATTTCGAAGCCTTCGCCAAACAGACCGGTAATGAATTGCTCGAATCCAAGGAAGCGGGCGGCAAGTACGAGTTTCTTATCAAGAAAGCTTGAGCTGCTGCATACGCCTGAAGACGGGGCCGGTGCTGGTGCACTGGTCCCGTCTTTTTTTTGTCTGTACTCGTTGGCCATTGCCAGAAAACTGGCAGTTCCAGGCATGATTGTCGTGATACCGGCGCATGCACCCTTTGCAGTAATTATCGGCGGTTTTGTGGTATAGCCGCCACGATACGGCAGAATGCGCCCGAAAAATCCCTCTGCCTCGCAATATATCCGCTGATTTACTCGCAGAATATCTCCTAAGTGCTGGAGAAATGATTCAGATAATTTGCGGCACAAGTTTTGCTATAGCTCATGGGGGAATTGACAACGCTAGGTGTTTTGTTTCATGTTTGTGCTAATACCCCGGGGGGTTGTTGTTAAAAACCAACAGATTAGACGGACAATACACCAAATCAGATGAGGAAAGGACTTATGAATCGCACTCTGAAACGCACATTGGCCTTCAGTGCCGTGGCTACCGCGCTGGCGATCGCGCCGATAGCGCAAGCAACGAATGGATATTTCAAGATCGGTTATGGCTCCAAAAACCGCGGTATGGCCGGAGCGGGCATGGCTTTCGGTCAGGACTCTCTGGCTCCCGCAATTAATCCGGCCACCCTTATCGGGATCGGTGACCGCGTTGATGCCGGCGTCGAGCTGTTCAATCCGCAGCGCGAGGGGGCGGTTGATGCGAGGGGTATGTTTGTGCCAGATCTTGGCGGCGCAGGTCCACGTCAGGGCACCAACTCCCGGGAAGACAGTGGCGCGACAGTTTTTGCGATTCCGAATTTTGGCATGAGCCGGGAATTGAACAACCGCATGACAGTCGGCCTCGCGGTAGTCGCCAACGGCGGCATGAATACCCGTTATGGTGATCCGGATGACGGTACCGGTAATATTTATACCGATGCGTTTGCGCCGGTGATCGGCGATACGTCGACCGCCGCTTTCCAGCCAGGCCCTTCAGGCTTCGCGGGCTTTCTCGAAGCTTTCGGTGAGCCCGCCGCGAATATCGATCCTAACCTCGCAAACCTGTACATGAATCCGAATACCTCGCCGTCACTCGGCGTCAACCTGGTTCAGTTGCTCATTACCCCGACCGTTGCCTATCGGTTGAGCGATAATCATTCGATTGGCGTTGCGCCGGTTATTGGTTACCAGCGTTTCCGGGCCTACGGTCTCGGTCTGTTCCAGGCGTTCTCGAGTGATCCGGCGAACGTTACCAACAAGGGCGATGATGACGCCTGGGGGCTGGGCGGCCGTATCGGCTATCAGGGTAACTTCGGCTGGTTGTCCATCGGTGCGTCTTATACCTCGCAGATCTACATGCAGGAATTTGACGACTACGCCGGTTTGTTTGCAGAAGAGGGTGATTTTGATATTCCTTCGACCTATGGCATAGGTCTCGCTATTTCGCCCACCTCCAGCCTTACAATCGCCGCTGATGTCACGCGAATCAACTACAGTGATGTAGCCGCGATCAATAACGAAGGTCCGACGGCTGATGAGTTCTTCAACGCCTTTAGGGGCGCATTGATCGGTAATCCGGCTCTGGTGTCCAATCCCCTGGGTACCGATGATGGCTGGGGTTTTGGCTGGGACGACGTTACCGTCTATAAGATCGGTGTGGATTATGCGTATAGCAACCAGTGGACGTTCCGCGCAGGCTACAATTATGCGGAGTCTCCATACGATGATGATCAGGTGCTCTTCAACGTGCTTGCACCCGGACTCGTCGAGCAGCATGCTACAGTCGGCTTCACCTATATGCCGACGCCGAATAATGAGCTGACCGTGACCTACATGCACGCATTCCGCAATGATCAGTCATTTGATTATCAGGGCACCGGCGGTTTCGCCGACTTCGGTTATTCAGTCGAAAACGCCATGAGCCAGAATGCGATCGAGGCCAGTTATGCCTGGAGGTTCTAGGTGCAGTTCTGAACATCGATCCATGATCTGAAAAAATAAAAAGGGTCACGGTCTTGTGGCCCTTTTTTTACTTGTAAAATGCGGTCGTAATTCCGGCGGCAATTGTCTAGAATCCATTGCGGAATTACACCGGTAAAGGGGTAAGGAGAGAGGAATGAATATGATTAAACGAATGACAGGGGCATTACTCGGCGTGACAATCATGCTGATACCGATGATGGCTGCTCAGGCGGCAGAGACTTTCAATCCATTTGTCCTGGCATCGAAGGGGCCGGGGAATTTTGATCAGAAGGTGACGGCCACTAAAGCGGCATTGACTGACGCGGGTTTTGAAGTGTTGGGCGAATACACGCCCTACGAAGACACTTTTGTCGACAAGGCGCACGTTATTGTTGTCACCAATGATGAACTGAAGAAAGTAGCGACAATGTCAGACAATGGTGGTTTCGCCGCACCGTGGCGAGTTGGTGTCACCAAAGTCGGTGATGAGATCCAGGTCAGCTATGTCAATCCTGCCTATATTGCGAATGCTTACCTGCTGAAGTCTGATCTGGCGGAGGTTTCCGAATCCCTCAAGCAAGCGCTTGGAGAACAGGAGACTTTTGGTGCGGGCGATGGTTTATCCGCTCGTAAGTTGCGTAAATACAAGTACACCTTCGGCATGGAAAGGTTTGACGATGTTTATGAGTTGGCCGAATACGACAGTCACAAGAAAGCGGTCCAGACCCTGGAGAAGAACCTTGCGGCCGGCGTCGCAGGTGTGACTAAAGTGTATCGTCTTGATCTCCCGAACCAGGTCACGATATTTGGTGTGGCGCGCAAGGCTCTGACCGAAGATGACAAGGATATGGACGAGAACCACATAATGAGTGTGGTGGATTTTAGTGAACTCAAGGGCACACCGTACCTGCCTTATGAAATCATGGTTGATGGCGGCAAGATTAGAGCCCTGCATATGCGTTTCCGCATGGCGGTGCATTATCCGGATTTGAAGATGATGGGTTCAAACAGTTTTATGAACATCATGCCGAGCCCAAACGCGATTTACAAAGCGCTGGAAGCGGCTGCAGGTGGCTCCAACTGACACTTGCATAGCTGGATAGTAACCGGCCCCGCTTCGGCGGGGTTTTTTTTGTCCATCGAAAATTTGCATTCTGTAAAGATTGGCGCATGCCACGCCGTTAGCGAGAGCCTGCTGACTTTAACGCCTGGTGGAAGTGCCAAAATACCATCCCCGCGTCGACAACTACTGCCGAGAAACTGACGCAAATTTCCGGAGATTTAAAGCGCTTAGAGCATTAAGTTGTTCATGCTAGCGCCGAAACAATGACCGGGCCTGTGTCGAGCGCCACCGAAATTCGACTATTACAGCAGTGAGCATATTGATTATGAAACCCAGCATTCTACGGAACTTGTTGATTAGTTGTGTACTGTCCGGATTGGCAATGGGGGCACTGTTCCCGTTCTTCGCCGGCCTCTTTGTTGAAGCAAAGGAAGGTATGTTCGGCTGGTTTGTCGGGGCCTGTCTCGTGGCCGGTATAATCTGTGGCGGGGGTATCTACGGCCTTGTGCACGTGGTGCTGTTGAAACGTCTGAAAAGTATCTCTGAAATCGCCAATGCGATCAGTCAGAACGACATATCGCATGAGTGCACAATGCAGAGCCACGATATGATTGGCGAAATCATAGACGCCTTTAATCAGATGGCGGCGAATCTACGCAACATGATCGGGCAGATCAGCGGTGCAACCACGCAACTGGCAGCGGCTGCGGAAGAAACCTCCACCATAACGGACGAGACCAGTCGTGGTGTGAAAGCGCAGCAGGCGGAAATCGACAGCATCGCCTCGGCCATGAATGAAATGACTGCCACGGTTCAGGAAGTGGCGCGGAATGCGGCCGATGCATCGCATGCGGCAGACAAGGCTGACAGCGAAGCCAAAAGCGGCGCGCTGACGGCCACCGAAGCGATCGGCGGCATCGAGTCGCTGGTCAATGAAGTCAATGCGGCATCAAAGGTTATTCGCAATCTCGAAAAGGAAAGCGAGAACATCGGGTCGGTGCTCGACGTGATTCGCGGCATCGCAGAGCAGACCAACCTGCTTGCCCTGAACGCGGCAATTGAAGCGGCTCGAGCAGGAGAACAGGGACGAGGCTTCGCAGTGGTTGCTGACGAGGTGCGGACATTGGCCAGCCGTACCCAGCAGTCGACCCAGGAAATTCAGGACATGATTCAACGTCTGCAGGATGGGGCGGTAAATGCCGTGAAAGTCATGGACGGTGCTCAGCGAAAGGCGCAGGACAGTTCCGATCTGGTCGAAAAAGCAGCCGAATCACTGGCGATGATTGCCGGATCGGTGTCAGCGATCAATGACATGAGCACCATGATTGCAAGTGCGGCGGAAGAGCAGAGTGCAGTGGCCGGTGAAATGCAATCGAACATGAACAACATCAGGGAAGTGGCGGATCGTTCCGCAGAGGGCGCCCAGCAGACGGCGCTCGCAAGCGAGGAGCTGGCGCGTCTGGCGGCGGAGCAGCAGGCGTTGATGTCGCAGTTCAAGATGTAAGGGACCAAGAACAACAACAGGGCAACTGGCCAGGCGGGCAACCGTCTGGCTTTTTTTATCCCTTTTGGGAGGGTAGAAAACGCATGCAAATCACCTTCTACTAATGTATCGTTCGCGACCTGATCAAATATTTTTATTGTATCGAAAAATTTCCCAGTGGGTGTTTCCATCACCCTGCAAGCGCATAGGGCTAGTGATTCATGTCAGATCGTAGACTGCAGGTTTTCCACACCGTTGCGCGCCTCCTGAGTTTTACCAAGGCGGCCGAGAGCCTGCACATGACTCAGCCGGCAGTGACTTTCCAGGTCAGGCAGCTCGAGGAGCAGTTTAACACCCGTCTGTTCGACCGCACACACAACCGCATCAGCCTCACAGAAGCCGGGAAGCGGGTCTATGGATTTTCCGATCGGATATTCGAACTGTATTCGGAAATGGATAATGCAGTTCGCGAGATGACTGGAGACGTCAGCGGCATGCTGATGATTGGCGCGAGCACCACCATCGCCGAATACATGTTGCCGGCACTGCTGGGTGATTTCAAAAAGAAGTATCCCGATGTCAATGTGCAGCTTAAGGTGTCCAATTCCGAGGGCATCGTGCATATGGTCGAGAACAACGTGATCGATCTGGGCGTGGTCGAAGCGCCGGTGATGAACAAGAATCTGGTGGTCGAGGTTTGCCGCATGGACCAGCTGGTCGCAGTCTTGCCGACTCAGCACCCATTGGCGGACCGGGAGGCTATCAGCATCGTGGAGCTGCTCGAGTATCCCTATATCTGTCGCGAGGAAGGTTCAGGTACACGTGAAGTTATAGCGGACTACATGACGGAACTTGGCGTGAATGCCAGTCATATGAATCTGACTATGGAGCTTGGTAGTCCGGAATCGATTAAAGGGGCAGTAGAAGCGGGTATGGGTGTCTCTATCGTATCTCTCGCCACTGTTCAGAAGGAGCTCAGGCTCGGCACCCTGATTTCGCTCACCCTCGAGCCGACCCTCGAGCGGCCCTTCTCCTTCGTGCACCAGAAGCAGAAATTTCGACATCGCGCCATGGATGAATTGCTCGACTTCGCCAGAAACTACTGCAAATCGCACCCAGCCGCGGTATAAACCGGTTTATGGATCACGATCGTTCGGAAACTTTCCTGGAGATATTCCAGCAGCTGTCTGCTGTGGATCAGGCGGCTGTACAAAGTTTTGCAGAGTTCCTTTTGAGCCGCTCTGGCTCGGGTGGCGTCCCTGCTGAAGTCGCTCCTCAAGTCAGGCAGCGAGAGATTCCAGTCCCGGAACCACTGCCCCGCCCGCAAGACGAGAAAGTCGTTGCCGCTGTGAAGCGGCTGTCGAAAACCTACTTCATGCTCGACAAGACCAAAATGCTTGGTGCGACCTCGGACCTGGTTACGCAGCATGTATTGCACAGGCGTGCCGCCGCCGAGGTTATTGACGAGCTGGAGCATCTATTCGAGGATCAGTATCAAAAGCTGAAAAAGGACGAAGACTAGCAATGGAACTGCTGCGGCGCTGGTTCATGCACTATTTTTCCAATCCCCAGGTGGTCATCCTGGTGCTGTTGCTGCTGGTCGGTTTCGTGGTGGTTCTGACCCTGGGCCAGATGCTGGCGCCGGTATTGGCAGCACTGGTGCTCGCCTACCTGCTGGAAGGCATCGCAAGTTTTCTGCAGCGGCACGGAGTGCCCCGGATGTGGGCAGTGGTGCTGGTCTTTATCGCCTTCATGTTTTTCCTGACTTTTGCCTTGCTGGGATTGTTGCCGCGTCTCTCCTACCAGGTGACACAACTGGTGCAGCAGTTGCCGCATATCATCAGCAGGGGCCAGGACGCCATCATGGCTTTACCGCAAAGCTATCCTGAATTGTTCAGCGAACAGCAGGTGCGGGATGTGGTTAACGCCATTCGCGCCGATGTCGGAAACCTCGGGCAGAACTTGCTGACGCTGTCCCTCGCCTCAGTAGTCGGCGTGATCACTCTGATGGTTTACCTGATCCTGGTGCCGGTGCTGGTGTTCTTTTTCCTCAAGGATAAAGAGCGCATCATTCAGTGGTTAACTGCGTACCTGCCGGATGACCGCGCCCTCACTACGCGCGTGTGGCATGAGGTCCATATTCAGATCGGTAACTACGTGCGCGGCAAAATCTGGGAAATCCTGCTGGTCGGATTGGTTACCTACCTGACGTTTGTGGCAATGAATCTGCAGTATGCAGTGCTGTTAGCCACCCTGGTGGGTCTGTCAGTAGTTATTCCTTATATTGGCGCGGCTGCGGTCACTATACCGATTGCGGCGATTGCCTGGTTCCAGTGGGGGTGGAGTCCTGAATTCGGTTACGTGCTGATCGCCTACGGCATCATTCAGGCGCTCGACGGCAATGTGCTGGTCCCGCTGCTATTTTCCGAGGTTGTTAACCTGCATCCGGTGGCGATCATTATTGCTGTGCTGGTGTTCGGCGGTATCTGGGGCTTCTGGGGAGTGTTTTTTGCTATTCCATTGGCGACTCTGGTGCAGGCGGTGTTGCGCGCCCTGCCGCGTGGGCATTCGCCGGGCGAGCCGGTGCAGGAACAGGGCTGAGCCGGGTAGTTTTCGCCTTGATTTAGAGAATTTCGGAGGCGTAGTCGGCCAGACGCGAGCGTTCTCCACGGGTCAGGATAATGTGCCCGCTGTGCGCCCAGTTCTTGAATCGATCCACCACATAGGTCAACCCGGAACTCGTTTCTGTGATGTATGGCGTGTCGATTTGCGCCACGTTTCCGAGGCAGACTACTTTTGTGCCGGGTCCCGCACGGGTTACCAGCGTTTTCATTTGCTTTGGCGTCAGGTTCTGCGCCTCATCCAGGATCAGGTATTTGTTCAGAAAAGTACGGCCACGCATGAAGTTCATGGAGCGAATCTTGATGCGGTTGCTCAGCAGGTCATTGGTGGCGGCGCGTGCCCAGTCGCCACCTACATCGCTGCGGGTAAGCACCTCCAGGTTGTCCATCAGAGCCCCCATCCAGGGCGTCATTTTTTCCTCTTCCGTGCCGGGCAGGAAACCAATGTCTTCACCTACTGGAACCGTCACCCGGGTCATGATGATTTCTTTGTAGCGATTTTCTTCCAGGGTCTGGGTCAGCCCCGCTGCCAACGCCAGCAGCGTCTTGCCGGTGCCGGCGGTACCGACCAGGCTCACAAAATCGATGTCCGGATCCATCAGCAGGTTGAGCGCGAAATTCTGTTCGCGATTGCGGGCACTGATGCCCCAGATGGTATGGCGACTGCCGCGGTAATCCACAGTGCTTTCCAGTACTGCAGTGTTCCCGTCAGTCTCGCGCACCAGCGCCTCGAAACCCTGCTCCTCGGGCAGGTAGACGCATTCGTTTGCATGCCAGGACCCAACCAGCGGGCCCTTGACCCGGTAATAATTGCGCCCATCCTGCTGCCAGGATTCCAGACTGTCACTGTGCTGCTGCCAGAAGTCTGCCGGCAGTGCCTTGACTCCGGCGAACAGCAGGTTGACGTCTTCCAGCACCTGGTCGTTGAAAAAATCTTCCGCGTGAATGCCAAGTACCGTGGCCTTGATGCGCAGGTTGATGTCTTTTGAAACCAGAGTGACGGCGAGGTCAGCGTGTTCGTTTTGCAGCGCCAGTGCAGTGGCGAGAATGTTGTTGTCGGGTTTGCTTCCAGGCAGGGCGTCCGGCAGCGCGCTGGTGAGCGCATGGGTCTGAAAGAACAGGCGCCCGCATTCGCTTTCGCCAACACCCTCGAGCAGCCTGCGATTGTCCAGCGGGATACCCTGCCGGATCTGCTCTATGTCGACATTCTGCATCAGTTCATCAAGAAACCGGCTGACCTGGCGGACATTGCGCGCTACTTCTGACACGCCTTTTTTGCCGGCATCCATCTCCTCGAGTACGACCATGGGCAGGTAGATGTCATGTTCCTTGAATCGGAACAGTGCGGTAGGGTCGTGCATCAGCACGTTCGTATCGAGAATGAACAGACGCTTGACGGAATTCTCGTTAAGACTCATTTTCACCTGCCGGAATGCGAGGGTTCGGAGTGAGCGATGCGCAAGGCTCAGCTGCGGTTCAGTTCGCGCGCCGCTTCCAGTACCTCGGCCACGTGTCCATCGACCTTGACCTTGCGCCATTCCCGGTGCAGTTTTCCATCAGCGTCGATCAGGAAGGTGCTGCGTTCGATACCCATCACCTTTTTGCCGTACATGTTCTTTTCCTTGATCACATCGAACAATGTACAGATTTTTTCGTCACTGTCGGAGATGAGGTCAAAAGGAAATTCGTGCTCGCTGCGAAATTTTTCGTGCGAGGCGAGACTGTCCCGCGAAACGCCAACCACCAGTGTGTTATTGCGGGCAAACTCCGCCTGATTATCCCGAAAATCCTGACCTTCCAATGTGCAACCCGATGTACTGTCTTTGGGATAGAAGTAGATTACGACATTCGTGCCCCGATGATCCGATAATGTGAATGTCTGATCGCTGGTCGCGGGCGCACTGAAATCCGGTATCTGTTTGTTCAACTCTACACTGCTCATCACTTCATCCCTTGATCGGTTCTATAACGGCGTCCAGATTCAACCGGTCACAGAAGTCCAGAAATTCATCTCGCAGCGTGGCGATATGGGTATCGGTCGGGACGTCCAGACTCAGGTGAACGGAAAACATTTCGGTACCGGTATGCGCCGCAGCATAACTCGATGTCGAAAGATCCTGAATATTGATATTGCGGCGCGAAAAGAAGTTCGCCAGATTGTGTACGATGCCCGGGTGATCGAGCGCGACTACGTCAACGCCATAAGGCAGGAAGCCGCCGTGTCGCTCCTTCTCCTCGGTGCGCCTGATGTTCAGCGTCATGCCCAGTTGATCCTGCACCTGCTCGAGCTGATTTTCCAGCCTGGCGAGCTTGTTCCAGTTGCCGGTAACCAGTAACAGTACGGCGAATTCACCCCCCATTACCATCATTCGGCTGTCTGCAATATTGCAGTCGCTGTCCAGAACCCAGCGCGAAAGTTTTTCTACCAGACCGGGTCGGTCTTCACCAAGGGCAGCAATAACAAGTTGATTTGTCATGGCGTCAGTCTATCACTAATCGAGTTCGACAGCGCGAAGCCGGGCCGCCGCCTGCTCCGGACTGATGGTGCTGACGAACAGCCCGGAGCCGAGTTCGAACCCGGTTGGTATGCTGGTGCGAGGACAGATTTCCAGGTGCCAGTGATAACTGTTGTGGCAGTTCGCGAAGTCATTGTTGTGCGGAATAGAGTGCAGGAAGAAATTGTACTGGGCGCCGCCTATGACTGCGTCGAGTCTGGCCATGGCACGTTTCAGCACTACGGCCATATCATCGCGTTCCTCATCGCTGATATCAATAAAGTCGCTGCGGTGCCGGAGTGGCAGTATGTGTATTTCCCACTCATAGCGGCTGGCGAACGGTTTGATCGCGACAAAATGCCTGCCGCGTTCGATAACGTATTGTCCGACGCCGATCTGTCGGCGTATCGACCCGGACTCGCGGTCGTAAATAGTTGCTTCGAACGTCAGCGCCTCATCGATCAGGGAGCAGAAAATGCACTGACGGTTTTTCTCGTAATAAAGGCGACTGTGAGCCACTTCGTTATAAACATTCTCCGGCACCACCGGCATGGCAATCACCTGGCTGTGGGTGTGGGCGATACTCGCGCCGGCGGCCGGCCCGAAGTTCTTGAACACCAGCACATACTGGATGCGGGAGTCGGCGCTGTAGAGCGCGCGAATGCGGTCACGGTATACCTCGAGCAACGTCACGAGGTGTTCGACCGACATGTCCTGTATTGTGATGCTGTGCTCGGGGTGGTCGACGATCACCTCGTGACGACCGTAGCCGTCGATCGCCTGCTGCAGGCCGAACACCAGGTTCGACGACGTGCTGTCATCGCCCAGCACCGGAAAAAGGTTTTCCACCACCCGGACCTGCCAGTTATCGCTGTCAGGCGCCGCCGTCACAGTCGGTGGCGTCATGTGCTCATTACCGGTGCAGAAGGGGCATTTGTCGACATGTTTGCGGGTATCGCGGGGCGCCGGCTCTTCCTCCTTGCGCGGGCGCATGCCGCGGGCTGTCGACACCAGTACCGATTCGCAGGGAACCACCGGGTTGATACGAATCTCGCGAATCGGGGGCGCTTTTTCAGTCATCATTCCTCGGCTCATGCATGTCTGGAACGGGCAATTATCACCAGGCCCGCGGTAAAGGCCACAAGGCGCTCTTGAAGCAGGCATCAAAACGATTGATCGATGGCGACTGTTCAGCATCACGACAGGCCGTGCCGGTCACCCTGACCGGCAGTCTACCCGCGCCTTCAGATCGGGGAAAGCGCCTCCATGGCGGCTTGTATCGTCCGGGCCGGAAAAGTACCATGCGTTTTGTTTTGTGTTCCGGAGATGTCGATGTTTCACGGCAGTATGGTTGCGCTCGTCACGCCTATGCAGGAAGACGGTGCGATCGATGAAGACAGCCTGGAGGCGCTGCTTGAATTCCACATCAGCTCCGGTACGGATGCCATTGTGGCGGTTGGCACCACCGGGGAATCCGCGACGCTGAACGAAAAGGAGCATTGCGGGCTGCTGCGGCGGGTTGTGGAAATGATTCGCGGCCGGATACCTGTAATTGCTGGAACCGGCGCTAACTGCACCCAGGAAGCTATAGAACTCACCCGCTGTGGCATGGAAGCGGGTGCCGATGCCTGTCTGCTGGTGGCACCTTATTATAATAAGCCCACCCAGGAAGGGCTTTACCGCCACTTCCGGGCGATTGCCGAAGCGGTGCCGATACCGCAGATCCTGTATAACGTTCCCGGACGCACAGTGTGCGACCTGCTGCCTGAAACCATCGCCCGTCTTGCGCCGGTTTCCAATATCGTCGGTATCAAGGAGGCGACCGGCGATCTCGAGCGGGGCCGCCGAATCCTGGAACTGTGCGGCGATCAACTGGACCTGTACAGCGGTGATGATGCAACCGCCATGGAACTGATCCTGCTTGGCGCCAAAGGCGACATCTCGGTGACCGCCAATGTGGCGCCGAAAGCAATGCACGAGATGTGCGCCGCCGCTCTGGCCGGCGACCGGGCACTGGCGGAGCGCCTCGATCAGCCGCTGCGTGCGTTGCACCGCGATCTGTTCATAGAATCCAGCCCTATCCCGGTGAAATGGGCATTGCACGAAATGGGATTGATACCGCCGGGGCTGCGTCTGCCCCTTACTCCGCTGTCGGAGCATTGTCACACGCAGGTCCGCGACGCGCTGCGTCAGGCCGGCGTGCTCAAGACTGCTGCTGCTAAATGATAAAGAGGTTTAACTGACACTCATGCCACGAATCGAATTCGCCAGCCGTACGTTGGCGCTCGTTGTTTTGTTCCTGTCGATAACAGCCTGCGGTACGCTGAACTCCCTGTTTCCGGACCGCAGCAAAGAGTACAAAAAAGCCAGAGTATCCGCTCCCCTGGAAGTGCCTCCCGATCTGACCAGCCTGCCGACCAGCGATATGCTGGACGTGCCGGAAGGCGGAGCCACGCTGTCGGAATACACCAGCGGACGGAAGGTGCCGGCGACGGAGACGGAGAGCGGAGTGCTGCCGACCCCGGAAGACATAAAGCTGGCACGCGATCGCGATCGGCGCTGGCTGGAGATCGATGCGGACCCGGCCGCGGTGTGGCCGTTGGCGAGGGACTTCTGGCTGGAAAATGAATTCCTGCTGGTGCGCGAAGACCCGACTGCCGGAGTGCTGGAGACTGAATGGATCGATAGCCGGGCTGACGTGCCGCAGGGAGTCATTCGCAGCGTTATCAGCCGGGCGTTCGAGAATGCCTATTCCTCCGCTTATCGCGATCGCTACCGCATGCGCATGGAACGCGGCGAACAGCCGGGCACCACCGAGATCTTTATTACCCATCAGGGTATCCAGGAGACCTTGCGGGGTCGTCAGGACGAGGTGCAGACATCGGTCTGGGAGCCACGTCCCGTGGATCCGGGTCTGGAAGCCGAAATGCTGAAGAAAATGATGATCTGGCTGGGCATGAAACCGCAGCAGGCTGATCAGCAGCTGGCAAAAACCCGTGCCGCACCCGGTCCCGCCCGTGCCGAGCTGGTGCAGCAGGACTCCGAACAGCCGTACCTGGTAGTACACGAAGATTTCCTGACGGCCTGGCGCAGCGTTGGCATCACCCTGGATCGCATCGATTTCGCCGTCGAGGATCGCGACCGCTCGGGCGGTATTTATTATGTCCGTTACAATGATCCGCTGCAGGACGAAGGCAAAAAAGGTCTTTCAAGGCTGGCCTTCTGGTCCAGCGATGACGAGCCGGTAGATACCTACCAGATCAAGCTGTATGACGATGGCACCAGGACCCGTGTACAGGTACTGAATGCTGATGGGGGGCCGGCGGCCTCCGACACCGCAACGCGCATACTCAAGTTGCTGGAGGAACAGTTGAGGTAGCGGGAGTGCGTTTTGCTTCTCTGGGTAGCGGCAGTCGGGGTAATGCCACCGTCGTCGAGTCCGGTACCACGCGCGTCCTCATCGACTGTGGCTTCTCCTGCGCGGAGACAGAGCGACGCCTGGCGAGGCTGTCGCTGCAGCCTCAGGATCTGAATGGCATTCTGGTGACCCACGAGCACAGCGACCACATAGCCGGTGTCGCGAGGCTGTCGCGGCGCCACCGCATTCCGGTGTGGATGACTGCCGGCACTGAAGCCATGCACCAGGGCGGCGAACTGGCAGCCTGGCATTGTTTCAGCAGTCATCGATCTTTCGCCATCGGCGATCTTGAAATCAATCCTTTTCCGGTACCGCATGATGCGCGTGAGCCCTGTCAGTTTGTCCTGTCAGATGGTGGGTTGCGTCTTGGCGTGCTGACCGATGTCGGCAGCATCACGCCGCACATGCTGCAGTCGCTGGATGGTCTGGACGGGCTGCTTCTGGAGTGCAACCACGACGTTGAAATGCTTGCCAACGGGTCTTATCCGCCCGCATTGAAAAAACGTGTGGGTGGACCGTTCGGACATTTGAGTAACGATCAGGCCGCTGAAATTCTGGCCAAAGTCGACATCTCCAGTCTGCAACAACTGGTGGCGGCGCATCTCAGCGACAAGAATAATCATCCCGACCTGGTGCGCAGCGCGCTGGCTGCGGTGCTGGGTTGCGCGGCATCCGAAGTTCGAGTCGCGGATCAGCAGGCGGGAATCGCCTGGAGCGTAATGCGCTGAATGCACTGCCGCGGGTGCTATACCCTCATCCGGGCATCCAGTATCATTGCGATTTTCCTCAACGGAACCTGCTTGACGCGGGCTCCTGACTGATAGCGATCTTCCATGCTGCAACTGCCCGGCGCACCTGCTTTTTCAAATTTCCGTATTCAGAAGCTCTGTGAGCGTGTCCGCAGTATCGACCCGCGGATCAGCTCGCTGGACGCACGTTTCATGCACTTCGTGGAGCTGGAGCAGGCGCTGTCGGATGCACAGCAGCACATTCTGCAGCGCCTGCTTGAAAGCGATATGCCGGTTGCTGAAGCGACACCGCACACCTTCTGGGTGGTGCCGCGGATCGGCACTATTTCGCCCTGGTCCAGCAAAGCCACAGACATTGCCCATAATTGCGGGCTCACATCGATCAGGCGCATCGAGCGTGGAATCCGTTTCGATCTGGAGCTGGCGGAGGATGCCGTAATCGGACCAGCCGATCTGGATGCCATCCTGGCATTGCTGCACGATCGCATGACCGAGTCGGTTCTGAGTACTGTCGACGATGTGCAAATGCTGTTCCGGCAGGCCGAGCCTGCTCCCTTCATCAGCGTTGATGTATTGCACGGTGGACGTGTCGCCCTGGAGCGGGCCAACGGCGAACTCGGCCTGGCACTGTCGGACGATGAAATCGATTATCTGGCCGAAAGTTTTCTCGATCTGGGGCGCAACCCGACTGACGTTGAACTGATGATGTTCGCGCAGGCCAACTCCGAGCATTGTCGCCACAAGATTTTCAACGCCAACTGGGTCATCGACGGCGTCGAGCAGGGCACCACGCTGTTCAATATGATTCGCGCCACCCACCGCGCCAGTCCCGAGGGTGTGCTCTCGGCTTATCATGATAACTCCGCGGTGATAGCGGGCGGCACTGCGGAACGGTTTTTCGCTACCGCGCAGGATGGCCAGTACCGCGCCAGTGAAGAACCCGCGCATATCCAGATCAAGGTGGAAACCCATAATCACCCGACTGCGATCTCGCCGTTTCCGGGTGCCGCCACCGGTTCCGGCGGCGAAATCCGTGACGAGGGCGCGACCGGACGAGGCGCCAAACCCAAGGCCGGGTTGTGTGGTTTTTCGGTGTCCAATCTGCGGATTCCGGACTTCGTTCAGCCATGGGAAACTGATCATGGCCGACCTGATCGTATCGTATCGGCGCTCGACATCATGATCGACGGGCCACTGGGTGCGGCCGCCTTCAATAACGAGTTCGGCCGTCCCAATCTGTGTGGCTATTTCCGTACCTTTGAGGAACGTGTGCCGGGACCCGAAGGGCCGGATCTGCGTGGCTATCATAAGCCGATCATGATCGCTGGCGGTTACGGCAACATCCGCGAACAGCATATCGACAAGCTGGCGCTGCCGGTCGGGGCCCAGATCATCGTGCTGGGCGGGCCGTCGATGCTGATCGGTCTGGGTGGCGGCGCCGCGTCATCCATGTCCAGTGGCACCAGTGCCGAGCACCTGGATTTTGCTTCGGTGCAGCGCGGTAATCCGGAAATGGAGCGTCGCTGCCAGGAAGTAATCGATCGCTGCTGGGCAATGGGCGCCGATAATCCGATCCTGTCGATTCACGACGTGGGTGCCGGTGGACTTTCCAATGCAGTGCCCGAGCTGGTCAATGACGCCGGCCGTGGCGGCAGTTTTGAGCTGCGTGCAGTGCCGAATGATGAGCCCGGCATGTCGCCCATGCAGATCTGGTGCAACGAATCACAGGAACGCTACGTGCTGGCGGTGCTGCTGGAGCGGCTCGACGAGTTTCAGGCCCTGTGCGAGCGTGAGCGGTGTCCGTTCGAAGTGCTGGGTGAGGCGACCGAAGACCAGCAACTGGTGCTGGGCGATGGTTTCTTTGATAACACGCCCATTGACCTGCCGATGTCCCTGTTGCTCGGAAAACCGCCCAAGATGTTGCGCGATGTGCACCATCGCACTTTTTCGAAAGCCGAACTGGAGCTGCCGACCGATCTTGCTGAGATCGTTCCGCGGCTGCTGCGCCTGCCTTCGGTGGCGAGTAAAAAATTCCTGATCACGATCGGTGACCGCTCGATCACCGGACAGGTGACGCGCGACCAGATGGTCGGTCCCTGGCAGGTGCCGGTGGCGGATGTGGCGGTGACCTGCGCCGATTACCGGGGGTTTCGCGGCGAAGCCATGGCGATGGGCGAACGGCCGCCGCTGGCGCTATCGGAGCCGGCGGCATCCGGGCGCATGGCGGTCGGTGAGGCAATCACAAATCTGGCGGCGGCGCGTATCGACAAGCTGTCCGACATCCGTCTGTCGGCGAACTGGATGGCGGCAGCCGGGCATCCCGGAGAGGACGCCGGTCTGTTTGATACCGTGCGCGCGGTCGGTGAAGAGCTATGCCCGCGTCTCGGTATTGCGATTCCAGTGGGGAAGGACTCCCTGTCGATGAAGACAGTGTGGCAGCAGGATGGAGAGCAGCGCAGTGTGACCGGGCCTTTGTCGGTGATCATTACCGGCTTCGCGCCGGTTTCGGATGTCCGCCTTACCCTCACACCGCAGCTGCGCACGGATTGTGGTGATACCGACCTGATACTCATCGATCTTGGCAAGGGGCGTAACCGGCTCGCCGGCTCGGCGCTGGCCCAGGTCTACAAACAGCTGGGGCATCAGGTTCCCGATCTGGATGATCCTCAGGCGCTGAAGGACTTTTTCGCGACCATTCAGGATCTCAATCAGGCCGATCTGTTGCTTGCTTATCACGATCGTTCCGACGGCGGGTTGTTCACCACATTGTGCGAAATGGCGTTTGCCGCTCACAGTGGGCTTGATATTCAGCTGGACGAGCTGGGTGACGATCAGGTTGCCGCCCTGTTCAATGAAGAACTCGGTGCGGTGATTCAGGTGCGGCATTGCGATACCGACGCGGTCCTGCAGTCGCTGCATGCTGTGGGGCTGGGTCACCATAGTCATGTGATCGGAACCTTGCGTGATGATGACCGGATTGTCCTGACCTGTGCGCGCAAGGCGCTGTTCGAGGAACGCTGGGTAGACCTGCAGCGCGCCTGGTCGGAAACCAGCTATCAGGTGCAGGCGCTGCGCGATAATCCGGAGTGCGCCCAACAGGAGTTTGCAGCACTGCTCGACAGCAGCGATCCGGGCATGCAGCCGCATCTGGGCTTCGATCCCGATGAAAATCCCGCTGCACCGATGATCGCCACTGGCGTGCGACCGAAGATTGCCATACTGCGGGAGCAGGGCGTCAATGGTCAGGTGGAGATGGCCGCAGCTTTCGATCAGGCCGGCTTTGCCTGCCACGATGTGCACATGAGTGATGTCATCGAAGGGCGCACGGATCTGAGCGAGTTCAGCGGACTGGTGGCGTGCGGCGGGTTTTCCTATGGTGATGTGCTGGGCGCCGGGCAGGGCTGGGCGAAGTCTATTCTGTTCAATTCGCGTGCCCGTGATGCGTTCAGCGCGTTCTTTGCGCGCCCGGACAGCTGGGGACTGGGTGTCTGCAACGGCTGTCAGATGCTGTCGGGGCTGACTGAAATCATTCCTGGCACGACCGGTTGGCCGCGCTTTGTTCGTAATGCATCGGAACAGTTCGAGGCGCGTTTCTCGATGGTCGAGATTGCTGCTTCACCGTCGCTGCTACTGGATGGCATGAGCGGTTCGCGTTTGCCGATCGCAGTGGCGCACGGTGAAGGCCGGGCGCAGTTTGCAGCGCCGGGCCAGGCCGATGTGGCTTTGCAGCAGCAGCTGGTCACACTGCGCTATCTCGACAACTATGGCGCCGCGACGGAAAACTATCCGTTTAATCCGAACGGATCTCCCCAGGGAATCGCAGGTCTGTGCAATGAGGATGGCCGCTTCACCATCATGATGCCGCACCCGGAGCGAGTCTTCCGGACCGTGCAGAATTCCTGGCACCCGGATGACTGGGGTCCGGATGGACCCTGGATGCGGATGTTCCGCAATGCCCGCAAGCAGCTAGGCTAGGGCGCCAGTCGCGGGTGCTGTGGTTCGCGAACGGGAACTCGCGCGTCGCAATTCGGTCACAACTTTATCGATAACCTTGCAGGGGAACGCGTGTGCTGATCAGAAAGTCTGGTCGTTTGACTGAATCTGATGTGACACCGGTGGAAATTTACCGGCGCCGCCGGGAGTTCATGAAATCCGGACTCATGCTGGCCGGCGCGGCAGTGGGGGCCATGCTGCTGCCGAAGCACGCGACCGGCAAGCTGAAGCTGGATGAAGTCACGCCCGGCCCCTTCAGCAGCAATGAAGAGACCACCCCGCGCAAGGACATCATCAGCTATAACAACTTCTACGAGTTCGGTGTCGACAAATCCGATCCGGCTCGCCACGCACATGCCATGCAAACGGATCCCTGGTCATTACGCATTCAGGGCGAGGCGGAAACAACCGGCACTTTTACGCTGGAAGACATTCTCAAAGGACGCCAGCTTGAGGAACGCATTTACCGGATGCGCTGCGTGGAAGGATGGTCCATGGTCATTCCCTGGATCGGTTTCCCGCTCGCGGACCTGGTCAAACGCTTTCAGCCGACGTCGAAGGCGAAGTATCTTCGCTTCGAAACCCTGTACGATCCCGAGCAGATGCCGGGTCAGCGGCGCAACGTACTGGACTGGCCGTACGTCGAAGGTCTGCGAATGGATGAGGCGATGCATCCGCTGACGATGCTGGCAGTCGGCCTGTATGGCGACGTGCTACCCAATCAGAACGGCGCGCCCATACGCCTGGTGGTGCCATGGAAGTATGGCTTCAAAAGCATCAAGTCGATCGTCAGTATCGATTTCACCGCTACCCAGCCTGTCACTTCCTGGATGCGCGCCGGGCCGGCAGAATATGGATTTTATTCGAATGTGAATCCGCAGGTGCCACATCCCCGCTGGAGTCAGAAGCGCGAGCGGCGCATCGGTGAATTGCGTAAGCGGAAAACGCTGATGTTCAATGGTTATGCGGAGCAGGTGGCGTCGCTGTATACGGGCATGGATCTGGTGAAGAATTTCTAGCGGTACCTGTACGTTTCAGGCGGTGCGCAGGTTTGGCAGCAGCAGATTCACAGTTTCCGTCAGCTGATGGTTGGCGGTAATTTCAATGTTATCCAGTGTTTCTTTATTCAGCTGGATCTGCTGTGTGGCAAACAAGTCGATCAACGGCAAGGCGTCTGCCGCCTGATCGCGCTTCTCTATCACTGAGGAAATGATGCGTGCGGCGTGAACAATGGCTGTCTCCAGCGAAAAGCGCCGGGCCTGCTCCGGCTCGTTGTGGTGCCGGATGATCTCGCTGAGCATGGGGGGAAGGTTCCAGCGCTGCAGCAGCAGGCTACCGACGTCGGCATAATCGTAGCCGAAGAACAGTTCCCGCTCGACTGCCGCAAGTGATCGACCTTGCGCCTCGGCGCAGGCTTCCGCCTCGGCGGTGGGCCCGGGCATCAACTGGTACATCACGAGGTGACCGATATCATTCAACAGGCCGGCCACAAACACACGTTCGTTTCCCAGTACATTGCAGTTGATCGCAATCAGTCGCGCGATAATCGCGCAGCGTGTGCTGCGGAGCCAGAACCGGTTGAGGTCAGGGCGTGGCTCTGGCAGATCGACGAAAGCGGAAGTCACCGAAGTGGCGAGCAGGAAATCATGCAGGTGCTGAGTGCCCATGATGGCGACGGCCCGGCCGATGGTGTCGATTCTTGCGGCCATGCCGAAGTACGGGCTGTTGGCGATCTTCAGCAGACGTGCCGTGAGTACCGGGTCAGTATTGATGATTCGGCCGATATCAGCCGCCGATGTATTGCTGTCATTAAGCAGTTGTTGAACACGCAGGTAAACTTCAGGCAGGACTACCAGTTCGGTGACGTGGTCTACGAGCGCGGTAGCATCGGAAAAAGGGCCCATCAGGTTCTATTGCTTATCCAGTCTTCAATAACTTCATTCAGCCCGATGGAATCTATTAGCAACCCATTCGGTTGTCAAATAAAGCCTGTGTCCTGCGTCCGGAATGAGAGGTTTGGGCTCTGTGGTAGTGCGCATGTTGCATAGATACTGGTTGAAGCCTGTGGTTTTTGCGGCTTGCCTGTTGCCGATGGCGACGCTCGTATGGCAGGCATACAGCGATCAGCTGGGTGCTAATCCGATTGAAGCAATCACGCATCATACAGGGGAATGGACGCTGCGCTTTCTGTTGTTGACGCTGCTGATGACGCCGTTGAAGCGCTTCAGCGGCTGGTTATGGCCGGTGCGTTTGCGACGCATGCTCGGTTTGTATGCTTTTTTTTATGCCTCCCTGCATCTGGCGACGTATCTGTGGCTGGACCAGTTTTTCCTCTGGGATGAGATCTGGCTGGATATCATTGACCGGCCGTTTATCACCGTAGGTATGCTCGCTTACCTGCTGCTGTTGCCGCTGGCGCTCACGTCGAACCGCTACATGATTCGGCGTCTCGGCAAAAACTGGAAACGCCTGCACCGGCTGGCCTATGTCGTACCCGCACTCGGGGTGCTGCATTTCTGGTGGCTGGTGAAAGCCGACATACTGGAACCACTGGTATACGGGCTGTTGCTGGCGGGCCTGTTGCTGGCGAGATTGAGAAAAGCGCCGGGTCGATAAGATAGTCACGCTGGCGAAATTGCCAGCGTGACTGCTGTCATCCTAGCCCAAACGTTTGTACTTGATGCGGTGCGGCTGCTCCGCTTCGCTACCCAGGCGGCGCTTGCGATCGGCTTCATAGTCCGCGTAATTGCCTTCGAACCAGACCACTTCACTGTCACCCTCGAATGCCAGCATATGTGTCGCAATACGATCCAGAAACCATCGATCATGCGAAATAACCACGGCACAGCCCGGGAAGTCGAGCAGTGCTTCCTCGAGGGCGCGCAAGGTTTCCACGTCCAGATCATTGGTAGGCTCATCGAGCAGCAGCAGGTTGCCGCCGCTGCGCAGCAGTTTGGCCAGGTGTACGCGATTGCGTTCGCCGCCGGACAGGTCTCCGACGCGTTTTTGCTGTTCGCTGCCGGCGAAATTGAAGCGTGCAGCATAGGCGCGCGAATTCACTTCGTATTTGCCGACAGTGATAATGTCCTGACCATCGGAAATTTCTTCCCAGACGCTCTTGCTGCCATCCAGCGCATCGCGACTCTGATCCACATAGGCCATCTGCACTGTGTCACCGATGCGCAGTTCACCGCCGTCGATCGGTTCGGCGCCAGTGAGCATGCGGAACAGTGTAGTTTTACCGGCGCCATTGGGCCCGATGATGCCGACGATGCCACCCTGCGGCAGCTGGAAATTCAGGTCATTGATCAACAGCCGGTCGCCGAAGGCCTTGGAGATATGATTCGCCTCGATCACCAGTTCGCCCAGGCGCGGGCCCGGCGGAATGTACAGTGCCTTGGTCTCGTTTCGTTTCTGGTTTTCCTGTGAAGACAGGTCTTCAAATCGCGCCAGCCGTGCCTTGCTCTTGGCGTGCCGGCCCTTGGGATTGCTGCGCACCCATTCCAGCTCGGCTTTCATGGCTTTCTGGCGAGCGCTTTCGGTTTTCTCTTCCTGTTGCAGGCGCGTCTCTTTCTGTTCCAGCCAGGAAGAATAATTTCCTTCCCAGGGAATGCCGTGGCCGCGATCCAGTTCCAGTATCCAGCCGGCGACATTGTCCAGAAAATAGCGATCATGGGTGACGGCTACCACAGTGCCGGCATAATCATGAAGAAAATGCTCCAGCCAGGCGACGCTTTCCGCATCGAGGTGGTTGGTCGGTTCATCGAGCAGCAACATGTCCGGCTTTGACAGCAGCAGCTTGCACAGCGCCACGCGACGTTTTTCACCGCCGGACAGCTTGCTGACATCGGCCTCCCAGGGCGGTAGTCGCAGTGCATCGGCAGCGACTTCCAGTGTGCGTTCCAGGTTATGCCCGCCGGTCGCCTGCAGAATGTTTTCCAGTTTTGCCTGTTCGGCGGCCAGAGCATCAAAATCAGCATCCGGCTCTGCATAGGCGGCATAGACTTCGTCGAGTCGGCTTTGCGCAGCGGTAATTTCCGCGAGTGCTTCTTCAACGTTGCCGCGCACGTCCTTGCTTTCATCCAGTTGCGGTTCCTGCGACAGATAACCGATGTTGATGCCGGCCTGCGGTCTCGCCTCGCCATTTATGTCGGTATCGATCCCGGCCATGATCCGCAGCAGGGTAGACTTGCCGGAACCGTTCAGTCCCAGTACGCCGATCTTGGCGCCGGGGAAAAAAGACAGGGAGATGTTGCGCAGGATTTCGCGTTTGGGCGGCACGACTTTGCCGACCTGGTTCATGGTATATACGTACTGGGCCATTGAATAAGAGTCGCCGGTAAAAAATGAACTGCCATTATAACGCGATAACGCGTGCTGCGAAGGGGCGTGCCGCCAGTCCGGCACTACAGGCTGTACGGGAGTTTGTTTGCTAGGCTTGTACTGTGCTCGGTATCGAAGGCGCACGTCATGCAGCAATTTCCGGTCAGTGTTTATGTCGGCCCCGCGCTGGCGAGCTATGGCTTCGGCGAAGGACATCCATTCGGACCGGATCGCATGGCTGCCTTCTGGCAGCGCATGACAGAAACCGGTCTGGACAAGCGGGTCGAGGTGCATGCGCCGGTCCAGGCCAGCGATCTTCAGATCCTGCGTTTCCATACTGCCGCGTATCTGGAGCGGGTAAAGCAGCAATCGCAAACCGGTTCCGGTTATCTCGATGCGGGTGACACGCCGGCTTTCAAAGGGGTCTACGAGGCGGCGGCGGTGGTGGTTGGCACCACGCTCGAGGCTCTGGATTGCATTATGCGAGGTGATTGCCGGCGCGCGTTTGTGCCGATCGCCGGTTTGCACCATGCGCGCCGGGATAGTGCCGCCGGTTTCTGCGTGTTCAATGATTGCGGTGTCGCAATCGAGACGCTGCGCAGCCAGTACGGCATCCGTCGCCTGGCTTATGTGGATATAGACGCTCATCACGGCGACGGGGTGTTTTACGCATTCGAGGACGACCCCGATCTTGTGTTTGTCGACCTTCATGAGGATGGCCATTATCTGTATCCCGGCACCGGGTTCAGCGATGAGACCGGGCGCGGTGCAGCGCAGGGCAGCAAACTGAATATTCCTGTGCCGCCGCATGCCGGTGACGAAACCTTTTTCAGGCTATGGGAATCGGCGGAGCGTTTTATCGAACAGGCGCAGCCGGAATTCCTGCTTCTGCAGTGCGGCGCCGACAGCCTTGCCGGTGACCCGATCACGCACCTGAATTATTCCTCCGCAGCGCACCATTTCGCGGCGCAACGCCTGGTGGTGCTGGCCGAGCGCTATTGCCGGGGACGCCTGCTGGCGCTTGGCGGCGGAGGGTACAATCGCGCCAACCTGGCTGCTGCCTGGACCGCGGTGGTCGAAGCCTTACTGGGCGAAAGCAGCTAAATCCAGTATAATTCCGCTTTTTTCAGCCGTACCGGGGACACCGAATGTTCAGTAAAGACATGACCATCGCGGGATTCGATGACGAACTCGCC
Organism: Thiogranum sp.; assembly: GCA_024636585.1. Classification (GTDB taxonomy): domain Bacteria; phylum Pseudomonadota; class Gammaproteobacteria; order DSM-19610; family DSM-19610; genus Thiogranum. The sequence continues at coordinate 27,751 of JAGXGS010000032.1, forward strand.
GCCGCCATTGCGGGAGAAATCACCCGCCAGGAAGAACACATCGAGTTAATTGCCTCGGAAAATTACGCCAGCCCACGCGTTATGGAAGCCCAGGGCTCGGTACTGACCAACAAGTATGCGGAAGGCTATCCCGCCAAACGTTACTACGGTGGTTGTGAGTTCGTCGACCAGGCCGAGCAGCTAGCCATCGAGCGGGTCAAGCAGCTGTTTGGTGCCGATTATGCCAACGTACAGCCGCATTCCGGTTCGCAGGCCAATGCCGCCGTCTACCTCGCGCTTTGTACTCCGGGCGACACTATTCTCGGCATGAGCCTTGCCGATGGCGGTCACCTTACCCACGGTTCAAAGGTGAATTTCTCCGGCAAAATATTCAACGCTGTTCAGTACGGTTTGAATGCGGCCACCGGAGAGATCGACTACGAGCAGATGGAAGCGCTGGCCCTCGAGCACAAGCCGAAAATGGTGGTCGCAGGTTTCTCGGCCTATTCCCGCGTCGTTGACTGGGAGCGCTGTCGCCGTATCGCGGATTCAGTCGGCGCCTACCTGTTTGTCGACATGGCTCACGTTGCTGGTCTGATCGCCACCGGTCATTATCCCAGCCCTGTGCAGATTGCGGATGTCACGACTACCACCACGCACAAAACCCTGCGCGGTCCGCGTGGCGGCCTGATTCTGGCCAAAGCCAATGCGGATATTGAAAAGAAGCTCAATTCGGCAGTGTTCCCCGGTACCCAGGGCGGTCCGCTCATGCACGTGATTGCCGCCAAAGCGGTGGCCTTCAAGGAAGCGTTACAGCCGGAATTCAGCGAATACCAGGGCAAGGTGCTGGCCAATGCGCGCGCCATGGCGGATGTATTCATGCAGCGCGGTTACAAGGTCGTCTCGGGCGGCACGGATGACCACCTGTTCCTGGTCGATCTGATCGACAAGGGCATTACCGGCAAAGCGGCCGACGCCGCACTGGGTGCTGCCAATATCACTGTCAACAAGAATGCGGTGCCGAACGATCCGCAGTCGCCGTTCGTGACCAGTGGTATCCGTATCGGCACTCCGGCAGTCACCACGCGCGGTTTTGGCGAGGCGGAAGTCAGGGAGCTGGCCGGCTGGATGTGCGACATCATGGATGACCTGGAAAAGCCGGACATGATCAAACAGGTGCAGGGCAAGGTGCTGGAGATTTGCAAACGTTTTCCGGTGTACGGCTAAGTCAGTCGACCCGGCGGAGAGTAACCGTTCATGCGCTGCCCGTTTTGCGGACATCTCGATACCCGGGTTATCGATTCACGCCTCGCCAGTGATGGTTTGCAGGTGCGAAGGCGGCGCGAATGCAGTGAGTGCGGCGATCGTTTTACGACCTACGAGAGCGCCGAAGTGGTCATGCCGCGCATCGTCAAAAGTGATGGTACACGTGAGCCTTTCAACGAAGAAAAGTTGCTGACGGGCGTGCTGCGGGCGCTTGAAAAACGTCCGGTGGATACTGACAGTGTGGAGGCCGCCATCGGCCGCATCCAGCATCGTCTGCAGTCCTGTGGCGAGCGCGAGATTCAGTCGCGGGTACTCGGCGAATGGGTGATGGGGGAATTACGGAACCTGGACCAGGTCGCATTCGTGCGTTTTGCCTCCGTCTATCGCAGCTTTCAGGATGTCAGCGAGTTTCGTGAGGAAATCGATCGGCTGGAGCGGCAGCCGACGCCCGAGGAACGTCGCAACCAGATGCATCTTCTGCCTGACGAAGGCGATACCTCCTCTGATGAGTAAGTGCCATTGCGGCCGGTCGGGGCAGCCCTGATGGATCATGAATACATGGCGCAGGCGGTCCGGCTGGCGGCGCGCGGAATCTACAGTACGCATCCGAATCCGAATGTCGGCTGTGTGATCGTAAATCAGGGCGCCGTGGTCGGCACTGGCTGGCATCGGCAGGCGGGCGGCCCGCACGCGGAAGTTTTCGCATTGCGTGAGGCGGGTGAACTTGCTCGCGGCGCGGATGTTTACCTTACGCTGGAACCCTGTAGTCATCACGGGCGCACACCTCCATGTGCCGACGCGCTGATCGCGGCCGGGGTGAAGCGCGTCGTGGTTGCCGGCCAGGATCCCGATCCACGGGTGGCAGGGCAGGGTCTGGAACGCCTGAGAGCTGCGGGTATTACAGTTGAAACCGGTGTGCTGGAAGCGCAGGCGGCGGCATTGAATCCGGGCTTTATTGCACGGATGCGCCTGGGCCGGCCCTGGGTGCGGGTCAAGCTGGCGTCGAGTCTGGACGGCCGCACCGCCATGGAATCGGGCGAAAGCCGCTGGATCAGTGACCCGGCAGCGCGTCGGGATGTGCAGTTGCTGAGGGCGCGCAGTTCCGCTGTGGTAACCGGCATCGGTACGGTGCTGGCTGACGATCCTTCGCTGAATGTGCGGCTTGCGGCGGACGAGTTGCAGGGTGTCGAGCCGCTGCGGCAGCCGCTGCGGGTGGTGCTCGATTCCGGGCTGCGCATGCCGGAAGACGCGCGCATGCTGACATTGCCGGGACAGACGCTGGTGCTCACCACGGTGCCGGACAATGACCGTTGGCAGGCGCTGCAGCGCGCCGGTGCTGAGGTTATGGCCATCGCCACGGAGCAGGATCGGCCGGCGCCTGCTGCGGTGTTGCAGGAACTCGCGGCGCGGGATGTGAACGAGGTGTTGCTTGAATGTGGTCCGGCACTGGCGGGGAGTTTTCTGGCCGCCGGCCTGGTCGATGAATTGATTCTGTATCTGGCGCCGCACCTGATGGGTGATGCCGGGCGCGGCATGTTCAGTCTGCCGGGCCTGCAACAGATGAGCGACCGCATTGCACTGGAATGGCTTGACGTGCGGCGCGTGAGCAGCGCACTGCGCATTACCGCGAGACCGGTTTAAATTATGTTTACAGGTATTATTCAGGCGGTTGGAACCGTTGCTGCGCTGGAGCCCAGAACCGGCGACCTGCGTTTGCGCATTCATACCGGTTCGCTGGATCTGGCCGGACTGGCACTGGGTGACAGCGTCGCCACCAGTGGCGTGTGTCTGACAGTGGTGGCACTGCCGGGTGATGGATTCTGGGCGGATGTTTCTGCGGAGACGCTCGCCTGCAGTTGCACCGGTTCGCTGAAGATCGGCCACCAGGTCAACCTCGAAAAGGCCCTGACGCTCGCCACCCCGCTCGGCGGCCATCTGGTGAGTGGACATGTCGATGGCATCGGGGAAGTGGTATCCCGTCGCGATGAAGGCCGCTCGGTGCGTTTTCGCATGCGTGCGCCCGACTCACTGGCCCGCTATATTGCCGCCAAGGGTTCAGTCTGCGTGGATGGCATAAGCCTTACTGTGAATCGGGTGGAAGGGGCGGAGTTCGAACTGAATATCGTGCCGCATACGCTGCGCGAAACCACCATGGGTAATCTGCAGGCCGGAAGCGCCTTCAATCTCGAAGTCGATATCATCGCGCGGTATCTGGAGCGGCTGGTGCTCGGCGAGCAGGCCGCGGTAACCGGCGCCGGTATCACCCGGGAATTATTACAGCGCCACGGATTTCTCCACGGCGCCAACGAGTAGAATGTAAACATATGCAATTAAGCAGTATCGAAGAGATTATCGCCGATATCCGCGCCGGCGGGATGGTCGTTATCATGGACGACGAAGACCGTGAGAACGAGGGAGACCTGTTGATGGCGGCGAGCCTGGTGCGCCCGCAGGACATCAACTTCATGGCTACCCACGGGCGCGGGCTGATTTGCCTGACACTGGCGCCGGAGCGTTGCAGACAGCTGTCACTGCCATTGATGGTGAATGATAACCAGGCACAGATGGCGACCAACTTCACGGTATCGATCGAAGCCGCAGAAGGAGTCACGACGGGAATTTCGGCGTACGATCGCGCGCATACCGTGCGCACTGCGGTGAAGCCGGATGCGCGCCCGCAGGACCTGGTGCAGCCGGGGCATATTTTCCCGCTGATGGCACAGCCCGGTGGCGTGCTGACACGCGCCGGTCACACCGAGGCTGGCTGCGACCTGGCGCGGCTCGCGGATCTCGAGCCTGCCGCAGTGATCGTGGAAATTCTCAATGAAGATGGCACCATGGCACGGCGGCCCGACCTGGAGAAGTTCGCCGCCGAGCATGGGCTTAAAGTCGGTACCATTGCCGATCTGATTCACTATCGCATTGCCAATGAAAAGAGCGTTGAACGTGTGGCCGAGTGCGATCTCGATACTGAGTTTGGCGAATTCCGCCTGTATGCCTATCAGGATATTGTGCACGAGGGTTTGCACCTGGCGCTGGTAAAGGGCGCAATTGATCCCGGCGAGCCGACCCTGGTGCGGGTGCATGTGCAGAATGCGCTGGGCGATCTGTTCGGCGCGCAAATGAAAGACAGCGGCTGGCCGTTGCGTGATGTCATGCGGCGTGTGGCGAAGAACGGCAAGGGTGTCATTGTGGTGCTGGGTCAACACGAGTCACCCAAGGACCTGGTGCAACGCATTCGCAGTTACGACGAGCACGAAAAGAGTGGTGAACCGGTCATCCGCGAGGAGCGTCACGAACTGCGCACCTATGGCATCGGTGCGCAGATTCTCACCGATCTTGGCGTTAGCCGCATGCGCGTGCTGAGTGCGCCAATGGTGGTGCACGGCCTGTCCGGCTTCGGCCTCGAAGTTGTGGAATATGTGAGCGGCGACTAGCCGCAGAAAAATTAAATCCTGGAGCGAAACCATGAACGGCATAGAAGAAATCGAAGGGCAACTGACAATCCGCGGCGCGCGCGTGGCGCTGCTGGTAGCGCGTTTCAACAGTTTTGTCGTTGAAAGCCTGCTGAGCGGAGCCATCGATACTTTCCGCCGACACGGTGCGGAGAACAGTGACCTGCAGATTATCCGGGTGCCAGGCGCTTTCGAGATGCCACTTGCTGCGCAGCGTCTCGCTGCAACCAAGCGCTACGATGCCATCGTGGCACTGGGTGCAGTGATTCGTGGCGGTACGCCGCATTTCGAGTATGTGGCAGGTGAATGCACCAAGGGGCTGGCGGCGGTATCGATGCAGTACGACATACCAGTGACATTCGGTGTGCTCACGGTCGACAGCATCGAGCAGGCGATCGAACGCGCCGGTACCAAGGCCGGGAACAAAGGTGTCGAGGCGGCAATGTCCGCGATAGAAATGATCAACGTACTCCGCGAAATCGGCAAGTAGGAACACATGAGTGTGATGGACCAGGACAAAACCCAGGCGCCTCTGCGCACCCGCGCGCGACGCCTGGCCATGCAGGCGCTGTACCAGTGGGATCTCTCCGGCAGCGATCTGGAAGTCATCGAGGCCCAGTTTCTCGAAGACGAGGATTTTTCCAAAGCCGACCAGAGCTATTTTCATGAGCTGCTGTACCGGACGCCGGCATGTCTGGAAGAAGTCGAAGCGGCCTTTTCCGGATATCTCGACCGGCCATCAGCGGAACTCGATCCGGTGGAGCGGGCCGTGCTGCGCATGGCCGTCTACGAACTGATGGTGCGCATCGATGTGCCGTACAAGGTGATCATCAATGAAGCGGTCAATCTGACCAAGAAATTCGGCGCTGAACAGGCACACAAGTACGTCAACGGCGTGCTGGATCAGGCAGCGCGCCGGCTGCGGGCGGTGGAGCATCCGCAAGGTCAGGGCGGCAGCGGTCTGCTGAAAAAGAAGTAGGCGCGGCGCGCGCAATGACAATCTCCGAATTCGATGTCATCGCGCGTTTCTTTACGCGCCCCGGCCGACATCGCGACGATGTGTTGCTTGGAGTCGGCGATGACGCCGCACTGCTGCAGGTGGCCGCAGACCGGGTGCTGGTCGTAGCCATGGATACCCTGGTGGCGGGCCGCCATTTTCCCGAAACCACGAATCCCGAAGACATCGGTTTCAAGTCGCTGGCGGTCAATCTCAGCGACCTTGCCGCGATGGGCGCAATACCTGCCTGGGCGACCCTGTCTTTGACCCTGCCGGCGGTTGATGAGTCCTGGCTGGAGGCATTCGCCAGCGGGTTTTTTGAGCTGGCTGACCGCTTCGGCATGGAGCTGGTGGGCGGTGATACGACCCGTGGCCCGTTGAGCGTGACAGTGCAGGCGCATGGCCTGATCGAGCCGGACAAGGTGCTGCGCCGCGATCGGGCGCGGCCGGGACAAAAGCTTTTCGTTACCGGCACGCTCGGTGATGCGGCACTGGCACTGCACCAGCTGTCGCATGGCGAGCCGGCGGCAGCCGAGCTGCGGCGGTGTCTTGATCGCCCTGAACCGCGGGTAGCCTTTGGTGCTGTGCTGGCACAGCTTGGAGCTGCTGCCATCGATGTCTCCGATGGCCTGGTTGCTGATCTGGGTCATTTGCTCGATGCAAGCGGTTGCGGTGCCAGCATCCGGCTGGATCGCCTGCCGAAATCGGCGGCGCTTGCCGGAGCGCCCGATGCGCTGGCGCGCGACTGTCAGCTGGCGGGTGGTGATGATTACGAGTTGTGTTTTGCGCTCGACGCAGACGCTGTGGATCGCATGCGCGCCGGTGCGGCTGAACAGTCTCTCGACGTCACGGAAATCGGCTCTATCGAAGCGCTTCCGGGCCTCCGTTGCCTCCATGAGGATGGCTCGATTCATGTGCCACAGAATAGGGGTTTCGATCACTTTGGCGGCGCATGAACTAAACCGGGTCGCCGCGCGGCAGGTGCTGCGAAGTCCGCTGCTGTTGCTGGCGTTCGGGTTTGGTTCGGGGCTGGCGCCACGCGCGCCGGGTACCGCCGGCACGCTGGCCGCCGTGCCGCTGTACCTGCTACTCGTTCAAGCGGGCTTTACCGTTTATCTGGCGCTGGTCGTATTTGTTTGTGTGGTCGGTATTGCCATCTGCGGCGGCGCCGCGCGCCGGCTGGGCGTGCACGATCATCCCGGCATTGTCTGGGACGAATTTGCGGGTTTTCTGATCACCATGCTGGCGGCGCCGCCCGGCTGGATTGGCGTGGTTGCGGGGTTCTGCCTGTTCCGGTTGTTCGACATCTGGAAGCCCTGGCCGATTTCCTGGGTCGACCGCAAAGTGAGCGGTGGGACAGGCATCATGCTGGACGATGTGATCGCGGGGGTGTTCGCGGCCATCATTCTCCATCTGGCGATGCGGGCGCAGATACTCTAGTCGGTGGTATTGTAATTCGGAGCCGGTTTTGACTTGTCGCGCTCTATGAGCGCATATGCCGAGTGGTTGTGGATGGATTCAAAATTTTCCGACTCCACGGTATAGGCGGAGACGCGGTCATCGGCATTGAGCCTCGCAGCGATATCCCGCACCATGTCCTCGACAAATTTCGGATTGTCATAGGCACGCTCGGTAACGTACTTTTCATCGGGGCGCTTGAGCAGACCGTAGAGTTCGCAGGAAGCCTGCTTTTCCACCAGTTCAATCAATTCCTCGATCCAGATGAAGCCCGTGGTGGTAGCGCTGACAGTGACGTGGGAGCGCTGGTTATGGGCGCCACGTTCGGAGATTTTCTTTGAGCACGGGCACAGGCTGGTCACCGGCACCACGACCTTGATCTTCATTTGCGGCTTGCCATCGCTGATTTCGCCGATGAATGAAACCTCGTAGTCCAGCAGGCTTTGCACACCGGATACCGGTGCAGTCTTGTTGACGAAATAAGGAAAGCTCATTTCAATGTGGCCGGCCTCGGCTTCCAGGCGTTCGGTCATTTCGCCCAGCATTTCCTTGAACGACTCGACGCTGATTTCACGTTCGTGCAGATTGAGAATCTCCACGAAACGCGACATGTGCGTGCCTTTGAAATTATGCGGCAGGTTCACATACATATTGAAATTCGCGATCGTGTGCTGCTCACCCTCGGCGCGGTCCTTGACCCGTACCGGGTGGCGGATGTCTTTGATACCGACTTTGTCGATAGCGATACAGCGGGTGTCGACGCTACTCTGTACGTCCTCGATTTTACTTACCGCGGCCACAGCTTGCTGCTTTTTCATATTTCAGTCCTCAGCATAACGCACACAGGCGCGTTCGGTTTCCCAGAGAGTGACGGCATGAACTTTCAGATGCTCGGTGTTCAGCTGCGCCGCGAGTTCCTGATAGAAGTACGCAGCAATGTTTTCCGCCGTCGGATTAATCCGGGTAAAAGGTTCCACTTCATTCAGGTAGCGATGATCCAGGCGCTCGGCGATGTCCCGTGTAGCCTGCTTGATCGCCTTGAAATCAACCGCCATACCAAGCGCATCGAGTTGCGTGGCAATGACTTCGGCTTCGATTTTCCAGTTGTGACCGTGCATGCGCGCACAGGCACCCGGATAATCGCGCAGGGTATGAGCCGACGCGAAATCCGACAGAATTTTCAAGGTATAACTACCCACATTAATTCCTGAGTGAAATAGTCAAATATTAATCGACGGTTCGCAACGTTGCAATTCTATCAGCCAATTCCCGTTGTACCCGGTGGAATATCGCCTCGGCATCCAGGCCGCATTCGGCCAGCTGTTCCTCGCGTTGCGCATGCTCGATAAAACGATCGGGTATGCCCAGCATGATCAGGCCGGCAGTTTGCCGGTGCTGTGCCAGCAGCTCGGCAACGGCGCTGCCGGCGCCACCGGCGATGGCGTTATCTTCGAGTGTCACCAGCAGCGTGTGGCTGGCTGCAAGCTCGAGAATGCACTCGGCGTCCAGAGGTTTGACGAAGCGCATGCTGACCACGGTTGCGTCCAGACGTTCCGCGACCTCCAGCGCTTCGCGCAACGGACTGCCAAAGGCCAGCAGGGCGACATCCTTGCCGTGGCGGCGTATTTCCGCCTTGCCGACCGGCAGTGTCTCCAGTCCGGCAAGGCTGTCGGTGCCGGGGCCGCTGCCGCGCGGATAACGTACCGTGGCTGGACTGTTCAGCTGGAAACCGGTCGAGAGCATGCGTCGGCATTCATCCTGATCGGCGGGTGTCATGATGGTCATGTTGGGAATGCAGCGCAGAAAGCTGAGATCGTAATTGCCTGAATGCGTCGGTCCGTCGGCGCCGACCAGGCCGCCGCGGTCGATGGCGAAAAGCACCGGCAGGTTTTGCAGCGCCACGTCGTGAATCAGCTGATCATAGCCACGTTGCAGGAATGTCGAGTAAATGGCCAGCACCGGCTTCAGTCCGTCGCAGGCCATACCGGCCGCCAGCGTCACGCTGTGCTGTTCGGCTATGCCCACATCGAAATAGCGGGTCGGAAATGCCTCGGAAAATTTCACCAGCCCGGAGCCTTCGCGCATTGCCGGCGTAATCGCCGTCAGGCGCGGGTCCGCCAGCCCCATGTCGCAGATCCAGTCGCTGAAAACCTGCGTATAGGTTTTGGCGCCGCCTCCGGAGGCTTGCCCGATACCGGTCTGCGGATCGAACTGACCGACGCCATGAAATTTGCACGGGTTCTGTTCGGCCGGGAGATAACCCTTGCCCTTGCGCGTCACGACATGCAGCAGCTGGGGACCCTTCAGTGCGCGCAGATTGCGGAGCGTCCTGAGCAGTGCCCCGAGATCATGCCCGTCCACCGGACCGATGTAGTTGAACCCGAGTTCTTCAAACAGGGTTCCCGGGACCATCATGCCTTTCATATGTTCTTCGGCGCGCCGCGCCAGCTCGGATACCGCTGGCATGTTCTGGAGCACTTTTTTGCTGCCTTCGCGCACCGTCGTGTAGGTGCGTCCCGACAGGATTCTGGCCAGATAATTCGAGAGCCCGCCAACGTTCGGCGAAATCGACATGTCATTGTCGTTCAGTATTACCAGCAGATTGGCATCCAGTGTACCGGCGTGATTGAGAGCTTCAAACGCCTGCCCCGCGGTCATGGCGCCATCGCCGATGATCGCGATGATGCGGCGCTGGCTGTGCTCCTGCGCGGCGGCAAGTGCCATACCCAGGGCTGCACTGATCGAGGTGCTCGAATGGCCGACGCCGAAACTGTCGTGGCGACTCTCGGCGCGCCGCGGGAAGCCGGCCAGTCCACCTTTCTGGCGCATGCTCCGCATCTGCTCGCGCCGGCCGGTCAGCATCTTGTGCAGGTAGCTCTGGTGTCCGACGTCCCAGACCAGGGCGTCGTCCGGCGTGTTGAAGACATAGTGCAGCGCCAGTGTCAGCTCCACGGTGCCGAGATTGGCCGCCAGGTGCCCACCGGTTTCGGCCACCGACCGGATGAGAAAGCCGCGTGCCTCAGCAGCCAGCTCGGTCAATTGATGACTGGACAGCCTGCGCAGGTCAGCAGGGGAGTCGATGCGTTCGAGAAGCGGAAATTCAGTTCGGGTATACATAGGAAAAGGCTTGCGGCAAGAGCCGAATTATCGGCGCTATGCCGTGGCGAGGCAAGTAAAACGCGGGCATCAGGTGCCGCGATCGATGATGTATTCAGCCAGCTGGCGCAGTGGATCGGCGCGCCGGTCCAGGACTTCCAGGCTTGCCAGTGCGCTCTGTTGCAGTTCCCGCGCACGCTCGCGTGCTCCATGAAGCCCCAGTAATGCAGGATAGGTAGGTTTATTCAGGGCCAGGTCGGCGCCGGCCTGTTTGCCGAGTTCGCTGGTTTCGCCAACCACATCGAGAATATCGTCCTGCACCTGGAACGCCAGACCGATGTATTTCCCATAGTGATCCAGTGCCTTGCGTTCGGCGTCCGAGTATTCGGTGCTGCACAGCACGCCCAGCAGGACGGAGGTGCGGATCAGCGCGCCGGTCTTGTGAATGTGCATGTTTTCCAGTTCCGGCAAGGTCAGTTCGCGGCCGACCGCAGCGAGGTCCACCGACTGGCCGCCAACCATGCCCCGCGAGCCTGAGGCACCGGCAAGCAATTCGACCATCTCAAGGCGCCGTTCGGCGAGCAATGCACCCATGTCGGCATGCGCGAGGATGTGGAAGGCCAGAGTTTGCAGCGCATCGCCGGCGAGAATCGCCTGCGCTTCACCGAACGCCGCGTGGCAACTGGGTTTGCCGCGCCGTAGCGCATCGTCATCCATGGCCGGCAGATCGTCATGTACGAGCGAGTAGGCATGGATGCACTCGACGGCACAGGCCGCGGCATCCAGTGCTGTTTCGTCAGCTCCCAGTGCCTGGCCGGCGCCATAAACCAGTAGTGGTCGTACCCGCTTGCCGCCATTCAGGGTGGCATAGCGCATCGCCTCATGCAGCAGGGCAGGGTAGGTATGTGTGGTGGGCAGCGCAGCGTCCAGCGCAGCTTCGATGCGTTGCTGACAGGTCGTTACGAAACGGGTGAAGTCCGGGTTTTTACTCGTCACTGTCGAGCGGCTCGAGCGTTTCCTGACCGTTTTTTTCCAGCAACAGCTGTACTTTTTGCTCGGCGGCCTGTAGCGCCTGCTGGCAGGAGCGGGTCAATTGCACGCCGCGCTCGAATTGTTGCAGCGAGTCGTCAAGGCTCATGTTGCCCTGCTCCATTTTCTCTACCAGCGCTTCCAGTTCTGCAAGCGCGGTTTCGAAATCCGGTGTTTTTTGCTGTCGTTTGGCCAAGGTCGCACCGAGTGCCCGATTGAATAAAGGCCGCTACGTTACCGTCGGTTCCTGAGCGGGTCAATGACACCCGATCGTCTGCGGGGCACTCGCGCCGGTTTATTTCCGTCGCCGGCGCCCCACGGTACCCATGCCGATGATGCCAATGCCGACAAGCCATGCCAGCGTTTTCAGGGTTACGGACGCCGTATCCTCAGCCGGCCTGTTAAGGTCTGCTGTGCCAGGATCCTGATCGATATCCAGCGTTGCATTAACCGGTTGGAAGCTCGCCACGACCAGGCTTTTGAACTCGCTTTGCCAGAAGCCTGGCAGCGCCGGATTGCCGACATCATCTGCCGCCGACGCCGGGATGTTGTGGTTTGTGCTGGCAACCGGCGGGTCCGCTACGGCTGCATTCTGTAACTGTAGGGCCTGCGCAACGCCGCCCGTAAACAGAAATAATATGAGTCCGCCCAACCATCCTTGCACGCTTTTACGGCGCGATGCCGGAATCGGCGTCGAAGCACGGAACCCGGTCGGATTTCTGGTTGCAACGCCTTCATGGAAAAAAGAAATACTCATCATACTCACCACCTGTATTGATTATAGACCCGGATATTTCGCAGGTGTCGGAGTATGGATACTCACGTTCAGTTTTTTTTCGGATGCTGTTGTTTCCTGGCAACGCGGTGGCGTACTCTGCTAAAAGGGGGATAGCCGAAGGAGTGAATCAACATGGTTTCTTCGGCGAATGGCGGTGGCTCGCGTTGACATGCTGGATCTACTCAGCTAAATTTACCACCCTCGTTTAGACTAAGTCTAAAACGCTGGTGACAGTATTTTCCCTATCGCTCGGAGGTTACGACTAATGGATCTCAAAGGAAGTAAGACAGAAGAAAACCTGAAGGCCGCGTTCGCCGGTGAATCACAGGCCAATCGCCGCTATCTCTATTTCGCCGCCAAGGCGGATGTGGAAGGCTATAATGATGTGGCTTCCGTATTCCGCTCTACCGCTGAAGGCGAAACCGGTCACGCCCACGGACATCTTGAATATCTCGAAATCGTTGGCGACCCGGCTACCGGTCTGCCGATAGGCGGCACCTCGAACAACCTCAAGGCGGCCATTGCCGGTGAAACCCACGAATACACCGATATGTATCCGGGTATGGCGAAATCGGCTCGCGACGAAGGCTTCGATGAAATCGCCGACTGGTTTGAAACACTGGCCAAGGCAGAGCGCTCCCACGCCAATCGCTTCCAGAAAGCGCTGGATGGTCTGGACGACTGATCCGGGAGTGGCAATCAGGTTCCGTCGCGCGCGCGTGCTGAATGCACGCGCCCCTGACGGCTGGCGCCGGGAAACACCCCCAGGAGTAACTAATGGCCGTCCGTGAAGGCAGTCTGGAAGCACCTACCCGCCATCCGCTCGACTGGCAGAATCCCGAATTTTATAACGAATCCTCGCTGCTGCAGGAGCTGGAGCGGGTATTCGACATCTGCCATGGTTGTCGTCGCTGTTTCAGTCTGTGTAATGCTTTTCCTACCTTGTTCGATGCGATCGACGAATCCGAGACGATGGAGCTCGACAGCGTCGACAAGCGCGTGTTCCAGGAAGTCGTCGACCACTGTTACCTGTGTGACATGTGCTACATGACCAAGTGTCCTTACGTTCCGCCGCATGAATGGAACGTGGATTTTCCGCATCTGATGCTGCGTGCAAAAGCGGTCAGGCATAAGGCTGGCAACACGCGCCTGCGTGACAAGGTCCTGACTTCCACCGACATGGTCGGTACCTTGGCCGGCATCCCCGTCGTCTCTTCGGTGGTGAATGCCGTGAATCACAACAGCGTGGGCCGCAAAGTCCTTGAGGAAGTCCTCGAGGTTCATCCGGATGCGCATTTACCGCAGTACCACAGCAAGACTCTGCGCCGCCGCCTCGATGTATCGCGCAATCGTGACGTGAGCGGCGGAACTGTGGCCGGCGCGACGCGCGGCATGGTGGCCCTGTTCGGAACCTGTTACGGAAACTACAACGAGCCTGAGCTCGGTGAAGATCTGGTGGCTATCTTCGAGCACAACGACATACCGGTGCGCATGTTGGAGACCGAACGCTGTTGCGGCATGCCCAAACTCGAACTGGGAGATCTGGATGCCGTGGCCCGCGCGAAGGATGCCAATATCCCGCATATGGTGGAATTGATCGACCAGGGCTGGGATGTAGTAGCGCCGGTGCCATCCTGTGTACTTATGTTCAAGCAGGAACTGCCTTTGATGTTTCCCGATGATGCGGATGTCGCGAAGGTACGTGACAACATCTACGATCCGTTCGAGTACCTCATGCTGCGTCACAAGCACGGGTTGCTGAATACCAGCTTCAAGCACAGTCTGGGCACGATCTCCTATCATGTTGCCTGTCACCTGCGAGTGCAGAACCTGGGTCTGAAAACCCGCGAGGTTTTACAGCTTGTGCCGGATACCGAGGTCGAGGCCATCGAGCGTTGCTCCGGTCACAACGGCACCTATGCAGTGAAAAAGGAATTTCACGAGATCTCGATGAAAATCGGTAAACCGGTGGTGAATCGGGTGGAAAAAGCTGCCGCTGATCATTATTGCAGCGATTGCCCGATGGCTGGCCACCAGATCGAGAATGGGCTGGGTCGAGACCGGGCACCGGAACATCCCCTGAAACTGCTGCGTGCAGCCTACGGAATCTGAGGTTCAAACGAACATGGAAAAACTGACACGCGATGATCTTTACTCTCTTGAGCAGTATGCCGAGGTGCGGCCGGAGTTTCGCACCCGGGTCATGGAGCACAAGAAGAACAGGCGAGTGCCCCTGGGTCCTGCGGCAGCATTGTATTTCGAAGATCGACTGACCATGCAGTACCAGATCCAGGAAATGCTGAGAGCGGAACGCATCTTCGAGGCCGAGGGCATCCAGGAGGAGCTGGATACCTATAATTCGCTGATTCCGGATGGCTGTAATCTGAAGGCAACGTTCATGATCGAGGTGCCCGATGAAAATGAACGGCGGGCCAGGCTCGCCACTCTGCAAGGCATAGAAGATGAGGTGTGGATGAGGGTCGAAGGTTTTGACCCGGTATTCGCAGTGGCCGATGAGGATCTGGAGCGCAGCAATGAAGAAAAAACCTCATCAGTGCATTTCATGCGCTTTGAACTGACGCCGGAAATGGTTGAAGCAGCAAAACAGGGTGCAATGCTCGGTGCCGGTATCAGTCACAAGGACTATACGCAGCAACTGGAGCCGTTGCCGGCAACGATTCGGGACGCGCTGCTCGCCGACTTCGACTAGGCCTTCTGGAGCTGGCGTGGATTTGATTCGTTGCGCCAAACCGCTAAACTGCGCCGACCTGACGAGAAGGTGCAGTAAATTGAATGTATTCAGGGTTTTTCTGGTCGTACTGGCTGGCGCTGCGGCCGGGCCGGTGATGGGCGCTTATGGTGACGATGTCTACGGCGAATCCGCCTTGCCGGCGTTCGAGGAACCGGAGCCGACGCCGGTACAGCCTGTGGCTCTGCCATCCTGGCCTTCGGTCGATGCTTTGCTGCCGATCGATGTCGAGCATGGCGATAACAGCGTTGGAGTCTGGATCGATCCCGCATCCATCAGCGTGGGTGGTGATCATATTGTTCGTTACACGGTGGTCATTCGTGCCGGGACAGGTGTCGAGAACGTCGTGTATGAAGGACTGCGCTGCGATAGCAGAAAGTATCAACGCTATGCCTACGGTAGCGACGGCACTTTTCGGCCTGTGAGTTCATCAGACTGGAAATTCATCAGAAAGACTGCGCGCGACCGTTACCGTGCGATTCTGCTCGATGACTATTTCTGCCCGGTGCCGAAGCACGATGGTGCCGAAAAAATCCGCAAAAGGCTCTCGGGGCGCCGCTGACGCCGACGCCCCGGTGTATTGGAATAGCGATGTTGCCGCGCTTTAGGTAGCATTAGCCGCCACACAGACTTGAGAAACGCCTGGTTAACATGTCGAATAAATATGATGCCGCTTCCATCGAAGTTCTGAGCGGCCTGGATCCGGTGCGCAAGCGGCCGGGTATGTACACCGATACCACACGTCCCAATCACCTCGCCCAGGAAGTCATTGATAACAGTGTCGACGAAGCTCTCGCCGAACACGCCAGCACCATTGAAGTTACTGTGTTTGCCGATGGTTCTCTGCAGGTCAGCGATGACGGTCGCGGCATGCCGGTCGATATTCATCCGGAGGAAGGCGTTTCCGGCGCCGAAGTGATCCTCACCCGCCTGCACGCCGGCGGCAAGTTCACCAGCAAGAATTATCGTTTTTCAGGCGGCCTTCACGGTGTCGGAATTTCGGTGGTCAATGCGCTATCGAAGCATCTGGAGCTTTGGGTGCGCAGGAACGGCAAGGAATATAACCTGGCGTTCAAGAACGGTGACAAGGTTTCCGGGCTTGATGAAATTGGCAAGGTAGCCAAAAACACCACCGGAACCACTGTCCGGTTCTGGCCTGATCCGAAGTTTTTCGATTCAGCGAAATTCTCGCTTTCGCGGCTACGGCATGTACTGCGTGCCAAGGCAGTTTTGTGCCCCGGTCTGACGGTGACGCTGCTCGATGAAAAAAGCGGCGACCAGGACGTCTGGCACTATGAAGCCGGCCTGCGAGACTATCTGGTCAGTGCCATCGGAGAGGCGGAGTGTTTGCCCGAAGAACCTTTCACCGGCAATCTGGAAGGCAATACGGAAGCGGCAGAGTGGGCGCTGGTATGGTTGCCGGAGGAAGGTGACGTGGTCGCCGAGAGCTATGTCAACCTGGTGCCTACGGCGCAAGGTGGTACACACGTCAATGGCTTGCGAACCGGTCTGACCGAGGCGATACGGGATTTTTGCGAATTCCGCAATCTGTTGCCGCGCGGCGTGAAGATTACCCCGGACGATGTCTGGGAGCGCTGTGCTTATATCCTTTCGGTCAAAATGCTCGACCCCCAGTTTTCAGGGCAAACCAAAGAACGGCTGTCGTCGCGCGAATGCGCCGCATTTGTATCCGGGGTGGTCAAGGACGCGCTGAGTCTGTGGCTGAACCAGCACACAGAAACCGGGGAACGCATTGCGCTGCTGGCCGTGCAAAGCGCGCAGCGGCGGCAGCGGGCCGGAAAAAAAGTAGTGCGCAAGAAAGTCACCAGCGGACCGGCACTGCCGGGCAAGCTGGCGGATTGCAGCAGCAACGATCTCAGTCGGTCGGAACTGTTTCTGGTGGAAGGCGATTCTGCCGGGGGTTCCGCGAAACAGGCGCGTGACCGGGTATTTCAGGCAATCATGCCGTTGCGCGGAAAGATTCTGAATACCTGGGAAGTCGATCCTGCCGAGGTGCTGGCTTCGCAGGCAGTCCATGATATTGCTCTGGCGATAGGGGTGGAACCCGGCTCCAACGATCTCGCCAACCTGCGTTACGGAAAGATCTGCATTCTGGCTGATGCCGATTCGGATGGCGCCCACATCGCGACCTTATTGTGCGCCCTGTTTCTTCGTCACTTCCTGCCACTGGTGCAAGCCGGTCATGTGTATGCGGCGATGCCGCCCCTGTACCGGATCGATGCCGGAAAACAGGTCTTCTACGCGCTTGATGACGCTGAACGCGAGGGCGTGCTGGACCGGATTACTGCCGAAGGGATCAAGGGCAAGGTCAACGTACAGCGCTTCAAGGGGCTGGGCGAAATGAACCCGCTGCAGCTGCGCGAAACTACTATCGATCCGGATACCCGGCGGCTCGTGCAGTTGACCGTGGAAGCTGGCGATGACACCGAAAGCCTGCTCGATTTACTGCTCGCCAAGAGCCGTTCCGCCGACCGACGTAGCTGGTTGGAGAGAAACGGCAATCTGGCCGATATATAGGCGTTTCCGCTGGTAGTGCTGGCGGTCCTTGTTTCAAGTCTCTGTATCTCAAAAGAAAGGCGAGTTGCCTCAGGGTGAGGCGGGACGGGTAAGGGATTATGGGCGAAATCGTCGTCAAACACTTCAAGCGCGCCAGCGCTAGCTCGGACGCCAAGGTGCTGGTTACTGAAATAGTCGTGGAAAGCTCGGATACGGGTCGTTTTCTGGATCGCCTGGAAGAGACCCGGATGATGCGCCCCTGTTTCCAGACACTCGATATGCGCGGCCGGGTTGCCGGAGAATGTCGTCCCTACGCCTTCAATGATCGCATCCATTATCTCGATGACATTTCCTTTCAGATGTTCGAACGGGGGCTGAAGGAAAGCAACGGCATTTATACGGTCGGTACTTTCGAGGCCATTATGAGCGGCGTCCATACGTTGCAGGCTCAGGACGATGCGCGCGAGGCGGCGCAGCGCCGCCGCGAGGAAGTCGAGCAGCGGCGTCTGGAGCGCGTCAGGGCCGCGGCACTGGAGCGCGCCGATATGGCTGGCCGCGCCGATGTTCCCTCGGAGCACGATCTGGATGCGGAACTGGCCGGCAACCCACCAGTACTGCCACTCGGCTATTACCGTAAGCGGCAATATCCCCGCATGCAGTTCGCCTGTCCGGTGTCCCTGGAGAGCGGCAATATCAAGACTGCCGCCACAACACGTGATATTTCGGTTTCAGGCATTCAGGTGCGCATCAAAGGCCTGACCACTTTCAGGAAGGGACAGGAACTCCTGTTGTCTTTCACCGGCCAGTTGCCGGTGGAAACAGCTAAAAACAGCCTCGTCCGGATTCCTTATCGCATCGTTAGCAGTGAAGAGCGGGAAATCGAAACTGTTCTGAACCTGGTGCGAGTCGACGTCCGGCAGCCGCCAGGCGTTTCGACGGTTATCGAGGCGCTCATCGACAGTTGCCAACGCAAATACAAGCTCGATGTTGAAGACGAATATCAGTCGGTTTTGAGCTGGTACTATGAACGCTGTTATGCGCAGAGCGCGACATGCATTCCTTTTTTTGTGGAGGAGTCCGTTGAGTCCGGGCTGAAGGTGCGCTCGGTTGCAATCAGCGAAGGAAATGCGCATCTGGCACGCTTTTTCTGTACTGACGAGGATAATTACAACTTCACTCCGGTTTGCCTGCCGGCACGCTTGCAACGGCTCGAGCAACAAAAATCTTTCCTGCTTGCCATGTACCGCGATCGCGGAGAACGTGATCAGTCTAATCGCATCCATTCCGCTGCTGATTTTGAATGTGCCTCACTGGCAGCGTTTGCGGATTTTTCGCGCCACGCGCTCACCTATCCCGAGCATTGCGTCGTGAAAGTTCACGTGAGTCGGATACCGGCCGTGTCTGTGCCGGAGCAGAAGCTGGATGAGGTTTCGCAGCGATTGCAATACAAATCCGAAGAGAAGATGGTCGAGTTGCGAGGGCTGCTCAAACGACTGCATCTGGTGGGATATCTGGTTGATATTACCCAGAGCATCGGCGCGGGACCGGGCGCTCCCGGAGATAATGTGCCGGATGCTGAAATGGCGGCCTGGGTGGGGGGGGAGCGACGCCGGATCAGCGATCAGGCGGTCCTTGAAACGCTAAGCATTGACCCGGAGTTCCTGCGCCCGGAGTTGACCCGTCTGGGTTATGTCGAACGACGGCGCGAAGATCGCTATCTGGCGGAGACCAGCGTTGTAGTCAAAATCGGCTCGGAAACCAGCAGCGGCACTTCCAGGGATATATCAACACGCGGGATGCGGATTCAATGCGACAAACGTCTCGGTGCGCGCAAGGGTGCGACAGTCAAGGTCGGATTGATTTCGTTGCAACAGAAAAAAGCGGCAACCAATCTGATGGATATTGCTTACCGGGTGATTGACGCGAAAGATGAGGAGGACGGTACCCTGTTGATGCTGGAGAGGATACTGGGCAGCGCGCAGGAAGGTCTGAAAGAGTTTTTTGTCGAGTTGATTACCAAGAATCAGCATAAGCTTGGCGTGGATATCCATGATATATGGGGCGCCACGTCTTCCCGTATCTATGAGGCACTGTTGGCAATCAATACGCCGACGATTCCCCTGTTTCTTGCTCATAATGCTGATGGCGGTGCACACCTCCAGTACGTCGGTGTGCCGGAGTCGGGAAATCCTCTGATCGATTTTTTTCGCGTTACCGGGGGTTACGATTTTTGCTGCCTGAATGAACGCCGCGTTGTCGGTGCGCTACACGATGCGGTGCAGATTCTGTCTCGCCAGAGTCGGGGTACCGGACAGCGACCGACCCCGTTCGAGATCGAACTGTATGTCTACAAGGAATACGACGCAGTTGTAAAAGAGACGTTTATCCATGCAGCAACGGAACTGGATTTTCCTGATCCGGCCGCGCGCCGGACGTTCCTTGAGAGATTGCCGGGCTATGATGACTGGCGCTGTATCAAAATTGTAGCCACTTCCATTGACCATCTCGATCAGAAAGTGCTCGACAAGATGACAGACCTGGTTCGGACCCATTCGAAACACCGGGCTCTCAAGCTCGCTGCGTTGGCGCAGTCCGTGGTCGGCTATGCGGAGCTGGTTGATATCTCGCCGGAGTGGTTGACCTTGCGTTCGCTGAATCCGGTTGGCTGAGTTTCAGTGCACTTTTGAGCTGATGCTGCTCCGATAAGCTTCACTCCCGACCCTCCTCATCGGTACAATGCCCCATCAAAAGATGGACCCGGAATAGGCATGACTACCGATAGCAAGCTTGAGAATATAGAAACACTCCCTTTGCGCACCTATACCGAGAAGGCTTACCTGGATTATTCCATGTACGTCATTCTGGACCGCGCGCTTCCCCATATCGGCGACGGGCTGAAGCCGGTGCAGCGACGCATCGTCTACGCGATGTCGGAGCTGGGCCTGTCGGCGCGAGCCAAGTTCAAGAAATCGGCGCGCACGGTGGGTGATGTGCTCGGCAAGTTTCATCCGCACGGCGACAGTGCGTGTTATGAGGCGATGGTGCACATGGCGCAGGGTTTCTCGTTTCGCTATCCCTTGATCGATGGACAGGGCAACTGGGGATCGCCGGATGATGCCAAGTCCTTTGCGGCAATGCGCTATACCGAGGCACGCCTGGCGCCGTTCGCCGATGCGTTGCTATCGGAGCTGGGCGAGGGCACGGTTGACTGGGCTCCTAATTTCGACGGCACGCTCAGGGAGCCGACGCTGCTTCCGGCGCGTCTCCCCGCAATATTGCTGAATGGCGCGACCGGAATCGCAGTCGGCATGGCGACTGATATCCCGCCACATAATCTGCGCGAGGTATCCAGCGCGGCAATTCACCTGCTGGAAAATCCGAAGGCGACGGTCGCCGACCTGTGCTCGCATATTGCCGGCCCTGACTATCCTACCGGTGGTGAAATCATCACTCCGCGACAGGATCTGCTGCGCTGCTACGAGACTGGAAACGGCAGTGTGCGGATTCGTGCCAGATACGAGCAGGAAAATGGCGATATTGTCATCACCGAGCTGCCTTACCAGGTCTCCGGGGCCAGGGTGCTGGAACAGATCGCTGGTCAGATGGCGGCAAAGAAGCTGCCTATGGTTGCCGATCTGCGGGACGAATCCGATCATGAGAATCCTACCCGTCTATTAATTGTGCCGCGTTCCAGCCGGATCGAGGTGGAGCCACTGATGCTGCACCTGTTCGCGACCACCGACCTGGAAAAGAGCTACCGCATCAATTTGAACATGATCGGGCTGGACGGGCGTCCCGCGGTGAAGAACTTGCGCACGCTATTGGGTGAATGGCTGGAGTTTCGCGTCAACACAGTAACGCGGCGGCTCCAGTTTCGCCTCGACAAGGTGCGCGATCGCCTGCATATCCTCGATGGTCTGTTGGTCGCCTATCTCAATATCGACGAAGTCATAGCGATTATCCGTTCCGAAGATGAGCCCAAGCCGGTGCTGATGCAGCGCTTCAGTCTCAGCGATCGCCAGGCGGAAGCCATCCTTGATCTGAAACTGCGTCACCTCGCCAGACTCGAGGAAACCCGAATCCGCGCCGAGCAGAAAAAATTGAGCGAGGAGCGCGAAAAGCTCGAAAAGCTGTTGGCGTCGCCAAAGCGTCTGCGCACTCTGGTGCGCAAGGAGATCGAGGCGGACACCGAAACATTTGCCGATGAACGTCGCTCGCTGATGGTGGCAAGAAGCGCCGCCCAGGCGCTCGATGAAACAGAACTGGTGCCAAGTGAGCCGGTAACCATCGTTCTGTCGGAGAAAGGCTGGATCCGTTCAGCCAAAGGGCATGAAATAGATCCCTCGAGCCTCAGTTACAAAGCCGGTGACGCTTTTAAGGCCGCAGCATTCGGACGCAGTAATCAGCAGGTCGTTTTCCTCGATTCGACCGGTCGCGCCTACACGCTGGCGGCGCATGGATTGCCGTCGGCGCGCGGGCAGGGTGAGCCACTTACGGGCCGGTTCAGTCCCCCGGATAACGCAACTTTTGTTGGCGTGATGACCGGGGATCCGGA
The DNA here is from genome assembly GCA_024636585.1 of Thiogranum sp. GTDB lineage: Bacteria > Pseudomonadota > Gammaproteobacteria > DSM-19610 > DSM-19610 > Thiogranum. The sequence goes on from JAGXGS010000032.1 coordinate 49,630, forward strand.
TCGACTGTATCTGCTGGCAACCGATGCAGGCTATGGGTTTATCGCCCGGCTAGGTGATCTGGTTGCACGGACCAGGAGCGGTAAAACGGTATTATCGGTGCCAAAGGGTGCGCGGGTGCTTGCGCCCGCACCGGTGATTAATCCGGAGACGGATCTCATCGCTGCAGTTAATGCGCAAGGGCAGTTGCTGGTGCTTCCGGCATCCGAAATCCCTCGCCTGAACCGGGGAAAGGGCATCAAGATTCAGGGTATCAGCGCTGCAAAACTCGCTTCTCGAGAGGAGTTCATGGTGGGCATCGCCAGCGTGCCGAGCGATGGATCACTGGTTATCCAGGCAGGCAAACGGCATCTGCGCCTGAAGCCGGCAGATCTCGATCCTTACCGCGGGGATCGCGGTCGCAAGGGAAACAAATTGCCGCGCGGTTTGCAGCGCGTCGATGGGATATATGCTGAATAGATCTTGAAAAGCACCTTTGCGGTAACCATATTTCCGGGACTATGACAGTTGCGGGATGAGCTGATATGAAGCGAATTGTTTTGTTTCTGGCGACAAACATTGCCGTTCTGGCAGTGTTGAGTATTGTGTTCCAGCTTTTTGGCATAAAAGGGTTGCTTGACGAGCAGGGAGTCGACCTTGATCTGTCGGCACTGCTGGTATTTTCGGCCGTTATCGGGATGGGCGGTTCCTTCATATCGTTGGCGATATCCAAATGGTCGGCGAAGCGAATGACCGGGGCACAAGTGATCGAGCGACCCGGAAACGAGATGGAAGCCTGGCTGGTGGATACCGTTGCGCGGCAGGCACAGAGCGCCGGCATAGGTATGCCAGAAGTTGCGATATTCGAGTCCCCTGATCCAAATGCGTTCGCTACCGGCATGCGTCGTAACAGCGCGCTGGTGGCGGTAAGCACCGGCTTGCTCCGCAATATGCGGCGTGATGAAGTCGAGGCGGTCCTGGGTCATGAAATAAGCCATGTTGCCAACGGAGATATGGTGACGCTGGGCCTGGTACAGGGCGTGGTGAATACCTTCGTTATCTTTCTTTCCCGGGTCGTCGGCCACACCGTTGACCGTGTAGTCTTTAAAACAGAACGCGGCCATGGCCCTGCCTTCTGGATCACCTCGATTGTCGCTCAGATAGTGCTGGGAATCCTCGCCAGCATGATCGTCATGTGGTTCTCGCGATGGAGAGAATTCCGCGCTGATGCTGGCGGTGCCAGGCTTGCGGGACGTGAGAAAATGGTTTCCGCATTGCAGCGACTGCAGGTTGCCGCCGGGCAGGCAGAGCTGCCTGACCAGCTTGCTGCTTTTGGTATATCCGGCCGCATGGCCGAAGGGTTCAAGCGACTGTTTCTTTCGCACCCGCCACTGGCAGAAAGAATCGCGGCGCTGCAGGCTCAGGACGCGGAATAGCTGGCGCAGGTATAACTGTCGTGCCACCCCGGGTAGAATAAGCGGCCCTTGAGTGAATTGATCAGGATTTCATAGATTATGCCTTTGATTCGACCCTTTGCCGGCCTGCGTCCGGCTACCAGCCGTGCCGACGACGTGCTAGCCCCGCCTTATGATGTCCTGAACAGTGATGAAGCGCGCCAGCGCGCCGAGGGTCGACCATGGAGTTTTCTGCATATCTCCAAAGCGGAAATTGACTTGCCGGCTGGCACCGATCCCTATGATCCTGCTGTGTATGCGAAGGCGGCGGAAAACCTGCAGACAATGATTGCGCAGGGGATACTGATACGTGACGATGAATCCTGTTATTACGTGTATCGCCTCACCATGGGCGACCATGTGCAGACGGGCCTGGTTGCTGCGGCATCAGTCACCGATTACGACAGTAATCGGATCAGAAAGCACGAATTTACCCGACCTGCCAAGGAAGACGATCGCGTTCGACAGATCGAGGCATTAAATGCCCAGACCGGCCCGGTACTACTGGCTTACCGGTCGCAGCCGGATATCGATCAGTTGCTTGCGACCGTGACCACAGCGACGCCGGAATATGATCTCAAGGCTGACGACGGTGTCGGCCATACGTTCTGGGTGGTGCGGGACCGGGCGCTTATCGAACAGCTGAGCAACGGGTTCGATAGTATGGACGCTCTCTATATCGCCGACGGGCATCATCGCTCAGCGGCTGCATCTCGCATTGCAGCCGCGCTGGGTCGTCAGCCCGAGGCCATGAGCAATTATTTCCTGTCGGTTATATTCCCTCACAATCAGATGAAAATCCTCGACTACAACCGGGCGGTTAAAGACCTGAACGGTTTGTCAGCTGGCCAGCTGCTGGAGAAGGTCGCCATGGCGTTTGATGTCAGGGAAGAGCAGGGCGCGTATGCGCCTGCGCAGCCCGGTGAATTCGGCATGTATCTGCAGGGGCGGTGGCATCGCCTTGTTATTCATCCCGATCTGGTGCCGGAGGATCCGGTTGCACGCCTCGACGTCAGCCTGCTCGCCAGTCACCTGCTCGAGCCGGTGCTTGGTATCAGTGACCCCCGTCGCGATCCCCGTATTGACTTTATTGGTGGTATCCGAGGTCTGGGTGAGCTGGAAAAGCGGGTTGATAGCGGTGAGATGGCGGTGGCGTTTTCGATGTATCCGACCAGCATGGATGATCTGATGGCGGTGGCGGACGCCAATGAGGTGATGCCGCCGAAATCAACCTGGTTCGAGCCGAAGCTGGCTGACGGGCTGATTTCCCATGTGCTCGACGACGATCGCTAAGCAACCTCACCCGAGAAATCATAGTTCAAAGCTTCGCTGGGTTCCTGCAGGAAATTGCCCTGGATATAGTCGATGCCGCTCTGCCAGAGTACCGCGAGGCTATGCGCGTCCTGGACATATTCCGCTATACATTCCTTGTTCATTGAACTGGCCGTATCGAGGATTGACTTGACCGTCGCCTGGTTATCATTGTTGGTCGCCAGGTTGTGTATAAAGGAACCATCGATCTTGAGGAAGTCTACTGGCAGGTGCTTTAGCAACTGGAAGGAATTGGCCCCGGCACCAAAGTGTTCAAGCGCAATCTTGCAATGCAGTTGCTGAAGTGTCTTGACAAAGACTTTTGCATGTTTCAAATGCTGGGCGGCTTCTTTTTCAGCGATCTCGAATATCAGCGCATCGCCAGGCAGGCGGGATTCTTTCAGGCAGTCATGGATAAAACCAACCAGCTTTTCATCCAGCAGTGTGGAGCCGGAAATCTTGATGAAGAATTGTGTTTCGACGCCCTTGGCACGATGCTCGGCCAGGGCGTCGATCGCATGTCGGAGTACCCATCGGTCGATTTCGACCAATTGCCCGGTGTGTTCGGAGATGGACAGGAACTGCGAGGGCAGAATATGCTCTCCTTCATCATTGAGCATGCGCAGCAGTACTTCATATTTTTCACCACCGGCGCCCTGCAGGCTGACAATGGGCTGGAAGAGCAGCTGGAACTGATCTTTTTCCAGGGACTCCTTGATCAGCGTGTGCATTTGCTGATCGCGCTCCTTGCCGATCTTCTCGTCGACAACCGGGTTGTGAACATGAATTCTGTTGCCGCCGGCTGAACGGGCAACTTCACATGCCAGATCGGCGCGTGATATCACTTCGTGTGAAGATGGTGTGCTTTCGGCAACACAGCTTATCCCTACACTGCAGGTTGTTGTGATCGACTGGCCTTCTGATTCAGTAATATGATGCTCGACCACCGCGCGGAGTTTTTCGCCCAGTTGCTGAAAGGAGTCTACGTCGCACTGTTTGCGCAGAATCGTGAACGAATGGTCACCAAAACGCGCAACAATGTCATCATCTGATGTGTGTTCGCGAAGCAGTTCAGCAATGTCGCGGATAACAATATCGGCTACACCGATACCTACTTTGTCCTTGATCTCCTTGAAGTTGTCCATCAGCAGGTAGAGCACGGCCGAGCTGCTTGAACCGTTGATCGCATCAGTCACGGCCAGCTCCAGTTCCTCCATGAAATACTGGCGATTGAACAGGCTGGTAAGCACGTCCTGCTTGCTCAGATACTTCAGCTTTTGTTCCAGTTCCCGGTTTGATGCGCCCTGGCTGCGGATGATGATTTGAGTGCATGGCTCACCGTCGATGCTGGCAAGCATGAATTCCATCTGCGCATCGAACTGCTTGCCGTCGGGCAGCATGCCGTGTGTTTCCAACTGGCCGTTCTGTTCATCATCCTTGCCGTAGTTGCGCAGAAACTCCTTGAACGTGGCATGATCTTCCGGCGCTACCATGTCAAGTATTGGAGTGCCTTCAATTTCTTCCAGGCTGTCGAAGCCGAACATTTCAAGATAGGAACTGTTGGCGAAAATGTGCATTCCTTCGTGCACATAAGCGATTGCATCACGGGAGCTGGCCATTAACAGGCGGGCACGTTTTTCGCTTTCGTGAAACTTCAGCTCGAAGCTTCGTGCGTTCTGGCAAGCCTTGAGCTGGGACAGCTCACGCCGCACGACCAGTTGAAGGTGGTCTGGCTGGTCGTAGGAACAGAGATCGCTGGCGCCATCGCGCATGGCTGCAATGGTGGCGACTTCATCAGCTGATTCACCGACTGCAATGATAGGAATGTGCAGCTGACGTTGTTCCAGCAACAAGGTGACATCCGTCAGTTGAATCGTACTCAGGCCCGTTGCACACAGGAGCAGGTCAGGAACCTGTTTCTCCAGAAGGTCTTCCAGATCCTCCAGATCCTCCGCATAACTGAGCCTTGATGCTTGCCCGGCATTTCTCAGAATATTGGCGAGAGCTTCAGCATCGTTGCGGGATTCCTCGATGACGAGTAGTCGCAACGTTTGATCCATGTCCATGTGCTGGAATTTCTCCTGTTGGGTTCCATGAGCTGGAATGATGGCAGCGCGCCAACCTGTTTCGGCATTGACGTCAGGAATCTTTACCCTTGTAGCCGTGTCTTTGACCAGCATCTGCCGGTTTTCTCAGCGCTTTTCCGAACAGTGATTTCCTGCTAGCATCGCAGCTAAGATCGCTCGAGTTTGCTGAACAGCCAGGAATCGGATATATGGAACAGATCAAAGTTAGAGCCGAAACACCGACAGATTTTCGTGCCATCGATGTTGTCAATCTGAGCGCTTTTCAGGGCGAAGAAGAAGCTCAATTGATCGCAGAATTACGTAAGTCAAAGGAGTTTATCCCGGATTTATCGTTGGTCGCTGAGCTCAATGGCCGGATCGTGGGTCATGTCGTGCTGTCGAAGGTGCAGTTGAAATCAGGGCAGAGCAACACGGAGGTGTTGGCATTGGGCCCCATGTCAGTCGTACCCTCGCAATCGCATCGTGGAATCGGCTCCGAGCTGATAAACGCCGCAGTGGCGCGTGCCAGACCCTTATGCTATCCCGCAATCATCGTGGCTGGACGTCCGGATTATTATTTGCGGTTTGGTTTTCAGCCCATCAGCGCCTGGTCCCTGACCTGCAATCTTGCCATCCCTGAGGATGCCCTGACGGCCATGGAACTGGTGGAGGGGGCGCTCCGTGAAGGCGGAAATATTGAATATCCAGACATATTCAAAGCACTCTTCTGAACGGGTCCGGTTCAGATAAGCTCCCAGACATCGTCAAAATCGCTCGATTTAAAGCCTTTTACCGCTTTCACAGATTTAGTCTGTGGGATCTCACCCAGTGAGCAAAACTGGAACTGAGCGAAGCTGCCAGTGTTTTCCACAAGTTTTGTCAGCTTTATCCGGATATCTTTCCCGTGGCAGTTGACCCTGACATTATCCCCGGTCTTGAATGGCGGCGATGACAGCAGCATGGTCGCTTTTTGCTGAATTGAAGCAACTTCCGGCAACAACAGGCCGCGCACATAATCCTCATCGGTTTTCTGACGGCCATCGAGTTGAGCTGCGACTGCAACAGCGCCAGGCGATAACATCTGGACGCCGAGTTGCAATCCCTCCTTTTCAGCGAACTTCAACCAGCGCGTCACCCCAAGGCGCCAGTGAAATGTGTCCGGATCGCTTTGTTCACGTATGCCCAACAGTTCGCCAACCTGCGAGCGGGTGGTTTCGGGATTATCCCACAACAGGCAATAGCCGCCAGCACTGACATTGACCATTTTCCAGCTGTGAGTGCGGTGGTTGGTATCTATTTGCAAACCGGATGTTGCGCTGGTGGCTTCGGGATTCTCCGGATCGACCGCAGCGGGGATGAAGGCATTGATGTCCCAGACATCCGGGGTTTTTCCGCCGGTTTCTCTGGCCTGAAAATGTGCGCGGTCCTGCAGGCGGGGGCGCTGGGCGGCGCCCTGACTGGTGGTATCGGTGAGGGTGTAGTTTCTCTTGTCACTGAAAGCGAATTCGCCACTGACGAAATAGTGGATGGAACTGAGCCCTGTGGCCACGATGATCTGTGAATGCTCGGCGGTCCGGGAGTACCGGCGTTTGGGCATGATGCCCCAGGTCAGCATCATGTGTTTCAATGCGCTGGTACTGATCTTGCCGGCGCCGGTCATTGGAGTACCGGAGGTTCGGGATGCAGAGAGTGCCGCGCGCACCTGCTCGGCAAGCTGTGCAGTATTCAGGACCCGGCAGGTACTGCGATTTTCATTAGCATCGCGTAGAACCAGATAGGTGGGCGGCTGATCTGTATCAAGGTTGGTGCAAAAGAGGCCGGCACCGTTTTCTCCGATCAGCCCCAGCTTTGCATAGGGCGCCCATTTTTCCAGCAGGTCATATACGATTGCCGCTTCGCCGTGACGCAGGCGGTAAGGACAGGCCAGGGCGAGCAGAAGAATCTGCTTGTAGTTATCTGCAATTGTCGACAGCGTTTCGCTCGAAGCAAACTCATCCGTGACCTCTCGTGTGTGCAGGCGATTACTTTCCGCGTGACGGTAAATGGAATGGATTTCTAGCCACACCGTCTCCGGATAGGGTTCATAAACCTGGCATGCCTTCAGTAGCACCTGTCCCTGTAGCTTGATTGCCCTTTGCATGCAGGTGACGAGTAATTTTTTGTCGTCGCGCGCGACACCGGCAATCTGCTCCATGACGAGTATTTTATAGCCGGTTGCGAGGACCCGGATGAGTTCTCGGGAAAGACGGGCAATTTTCAGGTTTTTCTCGGCGAGCGGGAGCGGCTTTCCGACGAAGTGCCGAGTCATGTTCTCGGAGACGAAAGTCACTGGTTTGCGCAACAGCTCGAGCGCCTTGAAGCGCTGTTGGGCGGGAATATCCTGGTGGTTCAGTTCAGTCAGTGCAGTGAACAGCAGCCGTGCAGTTGCTCCGATATTCGCCATCGGAAGGTGCTCGATCCACTGTTTGACCTGATTCGGAGTGCTATCAAATGATCCCTTCTTTGGAATCATTCGATCGGGTACTGAAAGCCGCATTAGTTTGTTGTCCCTGAAAACCGGCGCTCGATGCGCCGGGATGTTCCATTACAGAGGCTGCGATTGTTCACGCAGACCTGTCTGCTTCCCGGTTCGGGCTATCGTCCGGGTGTGTGAAAACTGAATAAGTAGGCTTCGGGCATGGCTAGAGCGGCGTCTTGGCTGATTTGTGCGGCTCTTCCCGTACCAGTCTGGGAAGTAAATAGCCGGGTAGCCGGTCGCGCATCGTATCGAGCAGCTGTTTCGCTCTTGTGTCACTGACTGAAAAATGCGCCGCACCCTGAACCCTGTCGAGCTGATGGAGGTAATAAGGGAGTACGCCAGCCTCTAATAATCTTTTGCTTAAATTAACCAGGCTGTCGCTGTTGTCGTTGATTCCGCGCAACAGAACCGACTGGTTGAGTAGCGTTGCACCGGCAGACCGTAACGCGCGCATGGCCTCGATGACATGCCCATCGATTTCGTTGGCGTGATTGCAGTGGATGACAACGACCACGTTGAGAGACGTGGCGGCGATCCAGTCCAGCAGTTCGGGAACCACCCTTTCCGGCAGCACCACGGGTACCCGGGTATGAATTCTCAGCGTCTCCAGCTGTGCCAGCGTCCCAAGGTCAGAAACCAGGCTGCCCAAACGCTGGTCAGATAATGTCAGCGGATCGCCGCCGCTGAGTATCACCTCGGTGATCTGGGTATTCTGGCGTAGATAGTCCAGGCTGCTGTGCCAATGCTCGCGAGCAGGGTTGGCCTCGGTATATGGATAGTGACGGCGAAAGCAGTACCGACAGTGCACGGCGCAGGCACCAGTCATGGTGAGCAGAATGCGGCCCTGGTACTTGTGCAGCAGTCCCGGCACCGGCATGGATTCCCGCTCGCTGAGGGGATCCAGGCTGAATCCGGTGCTCTCGACCAGCTCATCATCGAGTGGAAGCACCTGCCTGAGCAGAGGGTCCTGCAGATCCTGCTTGGCCATTCGCGCAACGAAGCTCCGCGGGACTTTCAGCCGGAAGCTGGCAGAGGCCCTGATTGCCTGCGGCAACAGCTCCGGCGATAACTCGAGTGCTTCGAGTAACCGCGCCGGGTCGGTGATGGCATCCGCCAGCAGGGATTGCCAGCGTGTCGGCTGTTGCAGGCGCTGGCTTCGGGTTATCATATGCATCTTGTTATATTTCCGGTTGATTCACTTTCAGGTGCTAAATGGCGACCTACAGTACAAATGAGTTCAAGAGCGGCCTCAAAATCATGCTGGATGGAGATCCCTGCTCCATCATTGAAAACGAGTTCGTGAAGCCCGGCAAGGGCCAGGCTTTCAATCGCGTAAAAATTCGCAATCTAAAGACCGGGCGGGTGATTGATCGTACCTTCAAGTCCAATGAATCTGTCGAGGCCGCCGACGTCGTTGAAACCGATCTGCAATACCTCTACAACGATGGTGAATTCTGGCACTTCATGGACCCGCAAAGCTATGAGCAACTGGCTTCTGGCGAGCCGGCGGTCGCTGACGCCAAAAAGTGGCTGAAAGAGCAGGACATCTGCACCGTGACCCTGTGGAACGGTGTGCCGCTCAGCGTTGCGGTTCCAAATTTCGTGCTGCTGAAGATCGTCGACACTGACCCCGGTGTGCGCGGCGATACCTCGGGCGGCGGCGGCAAGCCGGCGACGCTGGAAACGGGTGCCGTGGTGCGTGTTCCGCTGTTTGTTGATATTGGGGAACTGGTAAAAGTCGACACCCGAACCGGCGAATATGTGGGCCGTGCCAAAGACTGAGAGTTGCGACTGGCGACCCCATGCCGATCTGAATATCTTGCGGATGCGCGCCATGCTGATGGCGCGCATCCGTTCGTTTTTTTTACATCGCGATGTGCTGGAAGTCGATACGCCGGTTCTGTCCCGGTCTGGAACGGTTGATCCGGCGATTGAAAGCTTCCGGACGTCCTATTCCGGGCCGGGTCATACCGATCAATTGCCGTTGTACCTGCACACCTCTCCCGAATTCTTTATGAAACGCCTGTTGGCTGCGGATAGTGGCGCGATTTACCAGCTGGGACATGTGTTTCGTAATGGCGAAGCCGGAGTCCGGCATAATCCCGAATTCATGCTGCTGGAGTGGTATCAGCCGGGTATGGACCATCACCAGTTGATGAGCGAAGTCGACGATCTGCTGAAGTGGGTTCTGGACGATATCTGTGTTTACAGCACGCCTGAGCGTGTCAGCTATCGACAATGGTTCCTCGATGAAACCGGCCTGGACCCATGGACTGATGACATCGCGTCATTCCGGAGTTTTGCATATCGGCAGCTGACTTCGGTGCCGACAGGTATGGATGATGACGGACTGGACGTGTGGCTGGATCTGATTGTGAGTCACTGGCTCGAGCCGCGGCTTGGCGACCGCAATCTGTTTGTTTATGGATACCCTCTCAGTCAGGCATCGCTGGCGCGGGTGCGAATTGACGAGGTTGCCGTCGCCGATCGCTTTGAGCTTTACCTGAAGGGAATGGAGCTGGTCAATGGGTACTATGAACTGGCGGATCCGGTCGAGCAGCATCGTCGCTTCGAATCCGATAATGCAATTCGCCAGAGTTCCGGCCGGCAGTCCGTGAACATGGATCACTGCCTGCTCTCGGCGCTGGATGCGGGCCTGCCTGACTGCAGTGGTGTGGCGCTGGGCTTCGATCGACTGGTGATGCTGGCTGCCGGTTTGCCGGATATCGCCTCGGCCATGCCATTCGGCTTCACCAGGATCTAGTGTGATACAGCCCCGTTTTGTTCTCATAAACACCAGCCATCCCGGCAATATAGGTGCGGTCGCGCGGGCCATGAAAAATATGGGATTACAGGAGCTGCACCTGGTTGAGCCGCAACAGTTTCCCAGTGCAGAGGCCACCGCGCGGGCGTCTGGCGCCGATGATCTGCTGGCTGCCGCACATTGTTATGACAGTCTCGATGATGCGATTGGTGACGCAGTCATGGTGATCGGTGCCAGTGCGCGCAGCCGTACTCTGCCGATGTCTACGCTCGACCCACGGGCCTGCGCCGCGCTCATTGCCGCGCAAGCCGAGCCGGATCGAACCGCGATTCTGTTTGGACGCGAGCGTACCGGACTGACGAATGAGGAGCTCGACCGTTGTCATCATCTGGTCCAGATCCCCGCCAATCCGGATTATCCATCCCTGAACATTGCCGCCGCGGCACAGGTTATCGCTTATGAATTGCGCATGACCGAGCTGGGCCGGCAGCAATCGGCAGATGAGCCGCTGGAGACGGATTTTGCCACCGATCGACAGCTCGAGCAGTTCTACGAACACCTGCAGCAAACGCTGGTGGAGCTGGAATTTCTGGACCCGCAACAGCCGAAGCACCTGATGCGTCGTCTGCGCCGCCTGTTTACACGCTCCCGACTGGATCAGAAAGAGGTGAATATTCTGCGCGGCATTCTCACTGCAGCGGGAAAAAAAACGCAGTGAGTGGCGGTGCCTGGCGCAAAGCCTATAATAAGCACCTGATTTTTATTGCAACCTAACGAAAGTATGCAGGTAAATTATGTGGGAACGCTTGCGCGAAGATCTTGACTGCGTATTCGAACGCGATCCAGCGGCCCGAACCCGTCTGGAAGTTATCACTACCTATCCGGGGTTCCATGCGGTCCTGATGCATCGCCTCACCCATGCGATGTGGCGCAACGGGCTGTTGTGGCTGGCGCGGGTTGTATCGAATATCGTGCGATTGTTCACCGGGATCGAGATACATCCGGGCGCTACGATCGGGCGGCGTTTTTTTATCGATCACGGTATGGGTGTTGTAATCGGAGAAACCGCCGAGATCGGCGATGACTGCACGCTTTACCATGGCGTAACGCTGGGCGGCACCAGTTGGGATAAAGGCAAGCGCCACCCCACGCTCGGTCGAAACGTGGTGATAGGTGCCGGTGCTAAAGTGCTGGGTCCTGTTACTATCGGAGATGACGTGCGCATCGGTTCGAACGCAGTTGTTTTAAAGGATGTCCATGCTGGCGCGACGGTAGTCGGCGTTCCGGGGCGGATAGTCGGCGGGAGTGCCAGCGAGCAGGAAAGACGCCGCGAAGCGATTGCCAGAAAGATGGGCTTCGATGCCTACGGCAGCACCCAGGATGCTCCGGATCCGGTCGCCAGCGCGATCAACAGCATGCTCGACCACATTCACGTCATGGATCAACGGCTGGAAGATATGTGCCGCAGCCTGAAAAGCCTTGGCGCCGAAGTGGCCGATCTCAACCTGCCCGATCTGGGGCCGTGCGAGCTCGACAGTTCCGCGACCGCCCAGCCAGTGGACACCGGCGAAGCGCATCTCAGTCAACCTGATGAACCTCCTGCTGACCCCAAAAGCTGATATCGCCCATTCGCCGCTGGTGCGTGCAAAGGCGGCTCAACCACGGCCGCCCGGAGGTTGTTAATTCTTGACTGATTTACTTGGTTATGGCACCTTATTGGGGTTTTCTGGCAGTTGAATCAGGGTATTATGGTATGAAATTGACCAGCAAGGGCCGCTATGCGGTAACGGCGATGTTGGATCTCGCGCTCCACGCCGACGAAGGGCCGGTAACACTGGCGGGTATATCGGAGCGCCAGGGCATCTCGCTGTCCTATCTTGAGCAACTGTTTACGCGTTTGCGCAAGCAGGGGCTGGTGACGAGCACGCGCGGCCCGGGTGGTGGTTATACGCTGAGCCGCTCTGCATACCTGATTCCCGTATCTGACGTTGTGACTGCCGTTGACGAAAGTGTCGATGCGACTCGCTGTGGCGGACGTGGTGACTGCCAGGGCGGAAAACGTTGCCTGACCCACGATCTGTGGACTGAGTTGAGCGAGCAGATCTACTCGTTTCTCAACGAGATAACGCTGGGCAATCTGGTCGATCAAGGTATGGCCAGACAGGCGGCCCTGCAGGACGCCGAACAACAGGGCGTCGCCGTCGAATTGCAATCGCGGGCATTTGTTACCGTCTGAACTTCCGCTGCACGCCCAATAAATTTTTCCGGCCCAACGGCCGGCAATGAACAGTGTGTTTTGCCAGGTGTAACCAAAATGACTTTGAAAAAGCCAATTTACCTCGATTATTCGGCAACGACGCCGGTCGACCCCCGCGTTGCAGAAGTGATGTGTAGTTACCTGACGCCCGATGGTCGCTTCGGCAATCCAGCGTCCCGCTCGCACAGCTTCGGCTGGGATGCGGATACTGCGGTGGAAGAGGCGCGCGCCAACGTCGCAGCGCTCATCAATGCCGATCCCAGAGAAATCGTCTGGACCAGCGGCGCCACCGAATCAGACAATCTGGCGATCAAAGGTGTGGCGCACTTTTACAAGAAGAACGGTAACCACATCGTCACGGTCAAAACAGAGCATAAGGCGGTGCTGGACTCATGCCGGCAACTGGAGCGTGAAGGGTACGACGTTACGTATCTCGATCCGGAACCCTCGGGATTGCTGGACCTGGACAAATTCCGCGCTGCATTGCGTGACGATACGATCCTGGTCAGCGTCATGCATGTGAACAACGAAGTCGGTGTAATTCAGGACATCGCCGCGATCGGCGAAATCTGCCGTGACCGCAAAATCATATTCCATGTCGACGCCGCGCAGAGCGCAGGCAAAGTGGCCATAGACCTGCAGGCCATGAAGGTCGATCTGATGTCGTTTTCCGCGCATAAGATTTATGGCCCGAAGGGCATTGGCGCCCTGTATGTGCGTCGCAAGCCTCGCGTGCGCCTGGAGGCGCAGATGCATGGCGGCGGTCACGAACGCGGCATGCGCTCAGGCACGCTGGCCACCCACCAGATCGTGGGCATGGGCGAAGCATTTCGTCTCGCCAATGAAGAGATGGATGTTGATAATGCCCGTCTGCTGGTGTTGCGCAAGCGTCTGGAAGAAGGTTTCCGGGATGTCGAGGAGGTCTATATCAACGGCGATCTCGACCACCGTATCGCGGGAAATCTCAACATCAGTTTCAATTTTGTGGAAGGTGAGAGCTTGATCATGGCGCTCAAGGATCTGGCGGTCTCGTCCGGATCGGCCTGCACCAGTGCCAGCCTGGAGCCTTCCTATGTGCTGCGCGCCCTGGGTCGCAACGATGAACTGGCGCATAGCTCCATACGTTTTACCATTGGCCGCTTCACCACGCCCGAAGAGATCGATTACACCATCGAGCTGGTCAAGAGCAAGATCGGCAAGCTGCGCGAGCTGTCTCCTCTGTGGGAAATGTATCAGGATGGTGTCGATCTTGATTCAGTGAAGTGGGCTGCCCACTGAACCGGAGTGTGAAATGGCAATCAGTTTGACACCAGCAGCAGCGAATCATGTAAAGAGCTTTCTGGAACAGCGTGGAAGCGGGGTTGCCCTGCGCCTCGGCGTCCGCACTTCGGGCTGTTCGGGCATGGCTTATGTGCTTGAGTTTGCAGATGTGATCGAGGACACGGATGTGGTCTTCGAGAACCTCGGCGTGAAGGTCGTTATCGATCCGAAGAGCCTCGTGTACCTGGATGGCACCGAACTCGACTATGGAAAGGAAGGTCTTAACGAAGGCTTCAAGTTCAACAACCCGAACGTCAAGGACGCGTGCGGTTGTGGCGAAAGTTTTAACGTTTAGGGAAAGCTGAAGCGAAACCCGATCCGGCTTCGCAAGTTGTTATGTCGTCCGTTCTTGCACAGAATCACTTCGAAATCTTTTCCCTGCCGCAGAGCTACGCACTGGACAGGGCGCTTCTCGATGCGCGCTATCGTGAACTGCAGCGCGCGTTTCATCCGGACCGTTTTGCCAGCGCCGGAGATCATGAGCGGCGGGTTTCCATCCAGCAGGCGGCGCAGATCAACGAAGCCTACCAGGTGCTGAAGGACCCGCTCAGGCGTGGGCAGTACCTGCTTGAGTTGCGCGGCAAAGTCATCAATGATGAGCAGGATACGCACCAGGACCCGGTGTTTTTGATGCAGCAGATCGAGCTGCGTGAAGCGCTGGGCGAGGTGCGCGGACTCCCCGATCCGCTGGCTGCGCTGGAAACGCTCGCCACTGACATTCGCAATCAGTACGCGGAACTTCAGGCGGCCCTGCAGCTGGCGCTCGATGCCGGCGATGACGCTGCCGGAGAGGCCCTGGTGCTGGTGCGCCGAATGCAATTTTTTACTCGCCTGCAGGAAGAGGTGCAGGCGCTGGAAGCTGATCTCGAAGACGAATTATTCTGATATGGCACTTTTACAAATTTCCGAACCCGGCAAGTCAACGGATCCGCATCAGCACCGCTTTGCGGCGGGCATTGATCTGGGTACCACAAACTCACTGGTTGCCAGTGTGCGCAGTGGTAGTGCCGACACTTTGCCGGATGAACAAGGGCGACATCTGTTGCCATCGGTGGTCCGTTACACGGCGGATGGTGCGCCTGAGGTCGGGCAGGCGGCGAAGCTGCAGGCCGCCCATGATCCGCTCAATACCATCATATCAGTGAAGCGTTTCATGGGGCGTGGTGTGGATGACATACTGACGCTCGGTTCGATGCTGCCATACGAATTTATTGCCAGTGAATCCGGAATGCCGCTGATCAACACCGCCAGCGGTCCGCGCAGTCCGGTGCAGGTGTCGGCAGACATCCTGCTGGAACTCAAGAGACGTACCGAGTCTACGCTCGGCGGCGATCTGAGCGGTGTGGTGATTACGGTTCCTGCGTATTTCGATGAGGCGCAACGCCAGGCTACCAAGGATGCCGGCACGCTGGCCGGTCTCAAGGTTCTGAGACTCATTAACGAACCCACGGCAGCGGCGGTGGCCTATGGGCTGGATCGAAAAGCGGATGGTGTCATCGCAGTTTATGATCTCGGCGGCGGCACTTTCGATATCTCGATATTGCGGCTGAACCAGGGGGTTTTCGAAGTCCTCGCTACTGCCGGAGATACCGCGCTCGGTGGCGACGATCTCGATCGCGAAATCGCACGCTGGATCATGCAGCAGGCCGGTATTGGGAATGCTGTCGATCATGCCCTGCAACGGCGCCTGCTGGACGCAGCCTGTGCAGCGAAGGAGCAGCTGTCGGAGGCCGATGAAGTGGAGCTCGGAGTGGCGCTCGATGATGGATCGCAGTGGCATGGCAGCCTCTCGAGACAGCAGATGAATGAGTTGCTCGAGCCGCTGGTGCGCAAGACGCTGGCGCCCTGTCGCCGGTGCTTGCGCGACGCGGGCCTGCGCGCCGGCGATATTACCGAGGTGGTGATGGTCGGCGGTTCCACCCGGGTGCCGCGCGTACGTTCGGCGGTCGCGGAGTTTTTCGGGCGCGAACCGCTGGCGGAAATCGACCCTGACAAAGTGGTAGCGATCGGTGCGGCCGTGCAGGCGGATATGCTGGTGGGCAACAAGCCGGATGAAGAGATGTTGCTGCTGGATGTGATCCCGCTGTCGCTGGGCATCGAGACCATGGGTGGCCTGACCGAGAAAATCGTGCCGCGGAATACCACCATACCGGTGGCTCGCGCCCAGGAGTTTACGACCTTCAAGGATGGCCAGACGGCCATCGCCCTGCATGTGGTTCAGGGAGAGCGGGAGCTGGTCGACGACTGCCGATCGCTTGCGCGTTTCGAACTTCGCGACATACCGCCGATGACGGCTGGTGCAGCGCGTATCCGCGTCACTTTCCAGGTTGACGCCGACGGGCTGTTGAGTGTCACGGCGCTCGAACAGACCAGCGGCGCGCAGGCGCACATTGAAGTAAAGCCTTCTTACGGGTTGAGCGACCACGAAATCGAGAGCATGCTGCGTGCCTCTATGGAGAGCGCCGGCGAAGACCTGCAGGCGCGTCGATTGCGCGAACAGCAAGTCGAGGCTGATCGTGTGCTGGAAGCTCTGCAGTCAGCCCTGCAGCAGGACGGAGACCGGCTTCTGGACAGTCAGGAGCGGGCTGCCATCGATGCTGCGGCGCAAGCCCTGCGCGAAGTACGCGATGCTACGGATCATCAGGCCATACGGCGCGCTGTCGAGCGCGTCGAGGCCGCCAGTGCTCCCTACGTAGAGCGCCGTATGAATGCCAGTATCCAGCGCGCAATGGCGGGACATGGCGTAGATGAATTCAAATAGTCAGGAAATGTTATGCCGCAGATAATTTTTCTTCCGCACGAGGAGGTCTGCCCGGAAGGTGCAGTGATAGATGCCGAACCCGGAATGACTCTGTGTGATGTCGCGCTGGCTAATGGAATCGAGATCGAGCACGCGTGTGAAAAATCCTGCGCCTGCACCACCTGCCATGTGTATGTTCGCGAGGGCGCCGGTTCGCTGGCGGAATCGAGTGAACTGGAAGACGATATGCTCGACAAGGCCTGGGGGCTGGATCCCGATTCGCGCCTCAGTTGTCAGGCGCGGGTAGGCAACGAAGATCTGGTGATTGAAATCCCCAGGTACACTATCAACATGGTCAGCGAGCACCATTAGGAACGCCTTATGAGTCTGAAATGGACCGATTCGCTCGATATCGCCATCGAACTGGATGAACGGCACCCGGATGTTGATCCGGAAAACCTGCGCTTTACCGACCTGCGCGAGTGGGTGCTGGCGCTCGATGAATTCGACGATGACCCGGCGCGTTCCGGCGAGAAGATTCTGGAAGCTATCCAGATGGCATGGATTGAAGAGCGACAGTAACCCTCTGTACAGCAATATCCGGCTGCTATCTGTTCGGCTCCCGGCACCGCGTCCGCGGCCGCTGCAGCAGAACTTTCCTGTTATTATCATGTCTTTGAGGAAGCTTCTGCGGCTTTTTATCGGCTCAGTAAGCAACCGGAACCTGCCTCAGCCAGCATCACCGCGATTGCTTGCATCGGGGCGATGCGGGTACACTACGCAATTAATTTTTCTAGCTAAGCTACAGATTTTTCGGCACTTTAGCCGAACCCGGAAGTTACCATGTCGGATCAGGTAAACCTGCTGAATTTTGACCGCCCGGCGCTTGCTGCCTGGTTGCAGTCGCGTGGCGAAAAGCCATTCCGCGCGCAGCAGCTGATGAAGTGGATCTACCAGCACGGGATCGACGATTTTGCCGCCATGACCAACATCGCCAAGCCGTTTCGCGAAGAACTCGCTGCGGTTGCAGAGATACGTGGTCCGAAGGTGGTGGCAGACCAGGAGTCGCTGGATGGCTCGCGCAAATGGCTGCTGGAACTTCAGGATGGCAACCGCATCGAGAGCGTCTATATCCCCGAGCCCGGGCGCGCCACCTTGTGCATTTCCTCGCAGGTGGGCTGTGCCCTCAATTGCAGCTTTTGTTCGACCGCGCAGCAGGGCTTCAACCGCAATTTGACCAGCGCCGAAATCGTCGGCCAGTTATGGATCGCCAACCGGCTGCTCGTTGCCGCCGGGCAGCCGCCGGTGTCGAATGTGGTCTTCATGGGCATGGGCGAACCGTTGCTGAATTTCGATCAGGTCATGACGGCGATTGCGATAATGCAGGATGATTTTGCCTATGCGCTATCCAAACGTCGCGTCACCATCAGTACCGCAGGAGTGGTGCCGGCACTGAGGCGGCTGGCAGAAACGACCGATGTGAGCCTGGCCTTGTCATTGCACGCTCCGGATGATGAATTGCGCACCCAGCTGGTGCCGCTGAACCGCAAATATGCCATTGCCGAAGTGCTTGATGCGTGCCGGGATTATGTTGGCGAAGGCCGGCGCCGGGTGACGATCGAGTACGTCATGCTGGACGGCGTCAATGACGAGGACCGGCATGCACGGGCGCTGGCGAAGCTGCTTCAGGGGGTGCCTTCGAAGGTGAATCTGATACCCTTCAATCCATTCCCCCGCACCCGCTATCACAGAAGCAGTGCAGCGCGTATCGAACGGTTTCGCGACATTCTGCACCGCTCGGGTATTGTCACTATCACCCGCAAAACCCGTGGCGATGATATCGATGCCGCCTGTGGCCAGCTGGCGGGGGATTTTGCGGACCGGACCCGCCGCCGCGAACGGCTGATCGTTGAAGTGAATGGAGATATCGCTTGAGATTCAGCATAAAAATTTCCGTATGGGCGCTGCTGTTCATTTTTCTCGGCGCCTGCTCCACAACCCAGGTGCGCACCAAGGATGGCCAGTCGCTGGCCGAGGTACATACCCAGCTTGGTCTTGAATACATGCGCGAGGGAATGTACGAAGCGTCGCTGGAGAACTTCAAGAAAGCACTGCAGGCCGATCAAAAGCTGCCGGCGGCACATACTTCAATAGCGTTGCTGTACGAACGCATTGGCGAACTTTCGCTGGCAGATACACACTATGCCAAAGCTTATAAGCTGAAGCCGGATGATGCCTCGCTGCTGAATAATTACGGTCAGTTTCTGTGTCGGGTGGGCCGTCTTGACGAGGCGGATGCCATTTTCGCCAGAGCAATGCGGGATCCGCTGTATCGATATCCGGAAATGGTTCTGACCAATGCGGGTATCTGCAAGGAAAAACGCCCTGATATGGAGGCCGCAGAAGCGTTCTATCGGCAGGCGCTGGACAAAAACCCCCGCTATGAGCCGGCCTTGCGCCAGATGGCGAGGATCAGTTTTTCCCAGGGCCATTACCTGGCCGCGCGTGCTTACCTGCAACGGCTTCAGGAGCTTGCCCAGCTACCCGCCGAGTTTCTGTGGATCGCCGTGCGCGCAGAACACGAGTTGGGAGATCACGATACCGCATCCAGCTATGCCCTGTTGTTGAAAAACCGGTTCCCCGAATCGAAGCAGGCCCAGGCACTGCAGGAATGGGAGCGCCAGCGGCGTGAACGCTAACGAAACGAATAACGAGCGGGACGATACGCCGGCAGGTTCTCTGACTGCGGTCGGAGCCGAACTGGCGACGGCGCGTCAGAGGAAAGAAATGAGCCTCGAAGCCGCCGCAGCGGCCCTGCACCTGGGTCCGGAGATGTTGCGGGCGCTGGAAGCGGGGGACGAGAAACGCCTGCCAGGCCAGGCGTTTGTGCGCGGTTATGTGAAGTCTTACGCGCGGCTGCTGGGCCTCGACGAGACGGCAATGGTCGCTCGTTTACCCGATGCCTCGGCGCAGCGCGTAACGCCGCTGAAGCGGGTCGGCATGCGCCGACGCGGCGTGTCGTTGCCGATTGGCAAATGGCTGGGGCGCAGCCTGGCGCTGATCGCCGTGCTGGTAGTGCTGGTGTTTGCCGCACCGCTGCTGGAACGGCTGTGGACCGATGAGGAGCCGCCGGTTTTCAGCGATTCGCTCCAGGTTCCACAACTGGAATATATGGATACTCCCGATCAACCGGACGTTCAGCAGCCGCCTCCGGAACGGAGTGTATCGCCGCAGGAACCGGAGGAGACGGTGTTGCCGGAACCCCCGACTGCGCCGGCCCCGGAAGCACAGGCGCCAGTCCAACAGGTGGAGCCTGAAACGCCGGCGGCGGCCCAGGAACAGGCCGGTCCTGCAGTCGTAAAGCTACGTTTCCTGGAAGACAGCTGGGTGGAAATGGAGGCGCATGGCCGCAAGCTGATCGTCGGTACCCAGCGTGGTGGCAGCGAGCGGACCGTCAAGGCGGAGCCACCCATTTCCATTCTGCTGGGCAACGCGCCGGCCGTGGAACTGAGCTACCGTGGCGAGCCAGTGGATCTGGCGCCATACCGGCGTGGCAAGATAGCCCGCGTCACGCTGGAAGACTGATATGGCGAATGCCCTGCAAGCCATCCGCGGCATGAATGATGTGCTGCCGGAACAATCACCCGCCTGGCAGTTTCTGGAAGATACTCTGCGTGAGGTGATGGAGTCCTATGGCTTTGCGGAAATACGCATGCCGATCGTGGAGAAGACCGAACTGTTCAAACGTTCGATCGGTGAAGTCACCGATATAGTCGAGAAAGAAATGTACACCTTCGAGGATCGCAATGGAGACAGTCTGACCCTGCGTCCGGAGGGGACCGCAGGATGTGTGCGCGCCTGCGTTCAACATGGACTGCTGCACAACCAGGTTCAGCGTCTGTGGTACACCGGCCCGATGTTCCGTCATGAGCGACCGCAGAAAGGTCGCTACCGGCAGTTTTTCCAGATCGGCGTGGAGGTGTTCGGTTTTGAAGGTCCGGATATCGACGCGGAACTGCTGATCATGACGGCGCGCATGTGGAAGAGTCTCGGTTTGAGCGGACTGTCCCTGCAGTTGAATTCTCTGGGGACCAGCGCCGCGCGCGCCAGCTTCCGCGATGATCTGGTAGCGTATCTCGGACAGCATATCGAACAGCTCGACGATGACAGCCGAAGGCGCCTGCAGACGAATCCGTTGCGCATCCTGGACAGCAAAAATCCGCAGGTGCAGGCAGTGCTGGATGCCGCTCCGGCATTGTCGGATTACATCGATGAAGATTCCCGGCAACACTTCAATTCGCTGTGCGCTCTGCTCGACGCGGCTGGCGTCGCTTATCAGGTAAATCCGCGTCTGGTACGGGGACTCGATTATTACGGTCGCACCGTTTTTGAATGGGTGAGTGACCAGCTTGGCGCTCAGGGCACCGTGTGTGCGGGTGGACGTTACGACGCGCTCGTCGAGTATCTCGGCGGTCGCGCCACGCCGGCGGTCGGATTCGCCATCGGCATGGAGCGCCTGCTGGCGTTGCTGGAAACCCAGGGTGTATCACTGCCGGATACGTCACCACACCTGTATATCGTGGTCATGGGTGAAGCGGCTCAGCAGCAGGGACTGTTGCTGGCAGAGCGCCTGCGCGACGCGTTGCCGGCTCTGCGCCTGATTACGCATTGTGGCGGCGGCAGCTTCAAGGCGCAGTTCAGGAAGGCGGATCGCTGTGGAGCACGATACGCGCTGATTCTGGGTGACGAGGAAGTGCAGAAGCGTGAAGTCGGCCTGAAGCCGCTGCGCGAGGAGCGCGATCAGCAAAAGATTCCATTTGACCAGCTCGAGGCGCGGATCGCCGGTTTGTTCGGTTGGTAATCACTGGCTTTTAATTTTGGGAGGTAATCCGATGGATGCCACGGAAAAAGAACAACTCGAAGTCGTTCAGAAATGGTGGAAAGAGAACGGCAGTTCGCTGTTGATAGGACTGCTGCTGGGCCTGTCCATCCTGTTCGGCGGCAAAGCCTGGCTGGGGTATCAGGAAACCCAGGCTCAGAATGCTTCCAACATTTATATGCAGATGCTTGGTGCAATGAGTCAGGACCAGACAGACAAGATGCGTGAGAGCGCGAATCAGCTGATCAGCAACTACAGCGGTTCGACCTATGCTTCTTTCGCAGCAATGGCGCTGGCACGGGTTGCCGTCTCCGAGGGAGCATTCGAGGCGGCGGAGACCCAGCTGCGGTGGGCAATGGATAATGCTGATACGCCCGAACTGGAAAACATTGCGCGGTTACGTCTTGCGCGGGTGCTGTTGCAGCAGGAAAAATATTCTGACGCCGGTGAGCTGCTGGCCGCGCGCAGCGATGCCGAAGCATTCAGGTTTCAGTATCTTGAGCTGGAAGGGGACGTGGCGCTGAGTGAAGGCGAAGCAGGCAAAGCGGCGGCGGCCTATCAGCAGGCGCTTGAAGCAGCACCGCCCCAGTCACCCGGTCTGTCGTTACTCACCACCAAGTATGAAAGCGTCGCCGGAGCAGGTAATACAGTCCAATGATACGTGTCCTCCTCACTGCGGTATTGATCCCCGTCATGCTCGGCGGTTGTGCCTGGTTTGGTGACAAAGATAATGCCGAGCCACCTGCGAAGCTCAAGTCTTTCGAGCCGCAGGTAGAACTGCGCAGCGTCTGGCGCAGGGATACCGGTGCAGGGACTGATGAACTGTTCCTGAACCTCCGGCCGGCGGTGGTCGACCAGCAGGTATTCGCCGCTGATCGTAACGGTTCCGTGTATGCCTACGGTCTGGAAAAGGGTAAGCAGCTGTGGCGCAGCAAAACGCATGCAGCCATTTCCGCGGGACCCGGTGTCGGCGAAGGCCTGGTGCTGGTTGGAACCAGCAGTGCAGAAGTGATTGCACTGGACGCGGAGAGCGGTGAGGAGCGTTGGCGTGCAACTGTGTCCAGCGAAGTGCTGTCGATACCGCAGATCGCTGATGGCGTGGTGCTGGTACAGGCAGGAGACGGTGGGGTTACGGGACTCGACGTCCAATCCGGCGAGCTACTCTGGATACATGATCGCGACGTACCGGTGCTTTCCCTGCGTGGCGCCAGTTCGCCCCTGGTGGTTGGCGCCGATGCCAGCCTGTTGGGTTTTTCCAGCGGCAAGATCGTCGCGCTTGAAACGGGTGCCGGGCGGCAGCTTTGGGAGACCGCGATTGCCCTGCCGCGCGGCCGTTCGGAACTGCAGCGTATCGTCGATATCGATGCCGATCCGGTTATTCGCGACGGAGTCCTGTACGCGGCGAGTTTTCAGGGGCAGGCCAGCGCCCTCGATCTGCAAAGCGGTCGTGCGCTATGGACTCGCGAGATGTCTGTCTATGCCGGCCTGGCCGTTGACGCACAGCAGGTCTACATCAGCGATGAAGCCAGCGAACTCTGGGCGCTCGATCGCATGACCGGCGCCACTCTGTGGAAACAAAGTGATCTGCGGCGTCGCTCGGTGACGGGCCCGGCCCTGATCGGCGGCTTTGTCGCGGTGGGCGACTACGAGGGCTATGTGCACCTGTTCTCCCGGTTCGATGGTTCACTGGTCGGTCGGGAGCGCGTCGACCGCGATGGCATTCAGGCTGCGCCGGTGGCGCTCGGCGATCGTCTGCTGGTAGCCGGAGCCGGTGGCAAGCTGACGCTTTACCGGCTCGACATCGACGACCAGGAATAGGATTCAACGCGCCTTCATATGCTGCCCGTAATTGCACTCATTGGTCGACCGAACGTCGGCAAATCAACGCTGTTCAATCAGTTGACGCGCAGTCGCGCCGCGCTGGTTGCGGATTTCCCGGGGCTGACCCGCGATCGCCAGTACGGCAATGGCAAGCTCGGCGATCAGCCGTATCTGGTGATCGATACCGGCGGACTGGTCGGGGGCGAGCAGGGGCTGGACGGGCTGATGGCCGACCAGGTGTGGCTGGCAGTAGAAGAGGCCGATGCGCTGTTGTTCCTGCTTGACGCACGCGATGGCGTCAATCTGAGTGATCAGCAGATTGCTCAGCGACTGCGCCGCAGTGGCAAGCCCGTATACCTGTTGCTGAATAAATCCGACGGACAGGACATAAGTCCGATAATGCCCGATGCCTTTGCGCTTGGACTGGGCGAGCTATTTCCTGTTTCTGCTTCGCAGGGTCAGGGCGTCGCCCGCGTCATCGACCGGGTATTCAGCGAGCTGCCGCAGCAACCGGATGAGCCGGTTCTGGACGCAGCAGAAAAGGGCATCAGTATTGCGGTGGTAGGCCGGCCCAATGTCGGCAAATCTACGCTGATCAACCGCATGCTCGGCGAGCAGCGGGTTTTGGCATACGACCAGCCCGGCACCACCCGGGACAGTATTTACATTCCTCTCGAGCGTGACGGTGAACAATATACGCTGATCGATACGGCCGGCGTGCGGCGGCGCAGCAAGGTTAACGAGGTGATCGAAAAGTTCAGCGTGATTAAAACGCTGCGAGCGATCAACGACGCGGATGTTGCTCTGCTGTTGCTGGATGCGCACGAGGGCGAAGTGGCCGATCAGGATGCGACACTGGCCGGACACATTCTGGAAAGCGGAACTGCGGTGGTAATCGTCATCAACAAGTGGGATGGGCTGGACGACCACCAGCGGGAATGGTTTCGCAGTCAGCTTGATCGCAAGCTGCCGTTCCTGGATTTCGCAGAGCGCTATTTCATCTCGGCGCTGCACGGCAGTGGCGTGGGCGATTTGTTCAAGGCCGTGCAAACCGCCTATCGATCCTGCTCCATCGATGTCAGCACCTCCGAGCTCACGCGCATCCTCGAGACTGCCGTGCAGGAGCATCAGCCGCCGATGGTAAGAGGGCGGCGTATCAAGTTGCGCTATGCACATCAGGGTGGTCAGAACCCGCCGGTGGTCGTGATTCACGGCAACCAGACCGAGCGGCTTCCGGCCACTTACAAGCGCTACTTGAACAACTATTTTCGTAAAGCCCTGAAGCTGGTCGGCACACCGATAAAGTTGCAGTTCAAGACCGGCGAGAATCCCTATGAGGGGCGTCGCAATGTTCTTACACCTCGACAGGAACAATCGCGCAAGCGTATGATCCGCCATGTTAAAAAACAATAAATCAGGTGCGATGTCCGGATCATACAAACTCACCGTCCTGTTAGGAGCACTGCTGTTGCTGCAGGGTTGTGCGGTGCGCTCACCTTACGAGGATGTTCGCGATCCGCTGGAACCGATCAATCGCGCAATCTACACATTCAATGATTCATTTGATCAATATCTGCTGAAACCAGTCGCCGAACGTTACCAGGAGCACGTGCCTGCACCGGCCCGTACCGGCGTGCGTAATTTTTTCATTAATCTCAATGTCCCCGTGACGGTGGTCAACCAGGTATTGCAGGGCAAGCCGGCTGAGGCCGCCAGCGATACTATGCGCTTCGGTTTCAATTCAGTATTCGGTGTGGCCGGCCTCATCGACGTGGCAAGTGACTGGGGTTTGCCGAAACATAATGAAGACTTCGGCCAGACATTCGCAGTATGGGGCTTCGGCGAAGGCTGGTATCTGGTGTTGCCGTTCCTGGGTCCCGGCACCGTCCGCGATACCGCAGGTCTGGTGCCCGAGTCGGAATTCAATCCCATCACCCGTTATACCGAGGGCTGGACCAGGGCGGGTGTGTCGGGATTGTTCCTGGTGAGCAAGCGGGCCGAGTTGCTGTCCGCTTCGCGAGTGCTCGACGCTGCGGCGCTGGATCCTTATCTGCAGCTCAGGGCAGCGTACCGGCAGCGACGCTGGCACGCGATCCATGATGGCAATCCTCCGGAACCTGACTTTTTCGACGACGAACTTTTC
Organism: Thiogranum sp.; assembly: GCA_024636585.1. GTDB lineage: Bacteria > Pseudomonadota > Gammaproteobacteria > DSM-19610 > DSM-19610 > Thiogranum. The sequence goes on from JAGXGS010000032.1 coordinate 74,880, forward strand.
AACGATTAACCCCGGTCCGAGGCGATGGAGCCAGCACAAAGTTCCGATGCCGCTGTTTTCTCAGCCTGGCTCGCGGACCGTGGTGAAGACTTTCTGTTGCTGGATGATTCCGATAGCGAACAGGCGCACCTGCGCTTCATTGGTCCGTTCGAGGGCGCGAACGTGGTGTGGGACTGCCATTTCACGACCCTGGCCTCGGAGCTGCAACGCACCGGCTTCTCCAGCCTGCGCAGCTTCATTGAAATAGGTGAAGCGGCGGAACAGGGCATACCGCTGCGGGTCGGTCTGAATGTTGCCCGTGTGGACCACCCGGCAATTCTGAAAATGATGGTGATGATTCGTAACTATAAACGCCTGCACCGGGGACGACAGGAGTTCGGTGATTGCTATCCCCCGGACCGCCGTGGCTGAACTCAATCGCACACCGTCACGCCGCAACGCTCCAGATACACGAGGATCAGGTGGCGATGGCTCTGGCCGCACTGGTTGAGCAGTTCCAGAAAGATTTTTCGATGGATGATCACCGGAATAGCCGTAGCGCTCATCGGCGCCACTGGCGCTGCGGATGCCGGCTGGAAATCAGACTCCCGATGTTCTACGCCATCGAGTAACGCAGGTACTACCGTCTCCAGTGCCTGGGCAATGCGCTCTATGTTGTCGAGGCCGATATTATGCTCGGCGCGTTCCACGGCACCGATATAACTCCTGTTCAATCCGCTGAGCTCTGCCAGTACTTCCTGTGACCAGCCGCGGTTGGTACGCAGCAGCCGAATACGCTGAGCCAGACGCTTCCTTGCATTCGCTTTCATAGGGTGTCATTACAGGAAATTCTGGCATTCGCGTCGACAGACTATGAGTAGCAAATTGACGTTGATAAGCGGCAAATTGTTGGGCTATGCATTGGCATTGCGTCGACAGGACGCAGGTGGTTACGCGGCGTGGGATAGGCCGCGCGGGCTTCGCGTATGCCATGCGACATCTCCGCCTCAGTAGTGTCATGAAGCAGGTTCGCGGCCGTAGTATTCAGTGCCAGCGCCAGCTTTTCCAGATTGTCCAGACCGAGGTTGCGTTCGGCACGTTCGACAGCACCGATATAGGTGCGGTGCAAGCCACACTGCTGCGCCAGTTGCTCCTGGCTCCAGCCACGTTGCAGGCGTAGTTGATGAACGTTGCGGGACAGAATCCGGCGGGTGGAGTTCAGCATGCCTGAAGTCAGGGTTGAGGGACCGGCGGCAGTTCGCCGAGAAACAGCATTGGATCGACGCGCGCATCGTTCAGGCTGACACCCCAGTGCAGGTGCGCTCCCGTGACGCGTCCGGTTTTGCCGACTGCGCCGATGACCTCACCGGCATCCACGGCCTGTCCTGCCTCTACATCGATACGCGACAGATGACAGTACATGGTCACCAGACCCTGACCATGATCGACGAACACAGTGTTGCCGTTGAAAAAGAAGTCGCCGGTATCAGTCACCACGCCGGCAGCCGGATTGCGTATCGGTGTGCCTTCCGCTGCCGCCAGATCCAGACCGCTGTGCGGCCGGCGTGGCTGGTCATTGAAAAAGCGCCGCAGTCCGAACGGACTGCTCATCGGACCTTCCACCGGTAGCAGAAAGCGCAGCGTAGCGGGTGTCGCGTCAGACCAGTTTTCCAGCGCCGCACTGATCCGGCGCTGTTCGCGGGTGATGCGGTCCATGTCGCGTTTTTCCGGATCGACCATGCGCTTGTTGGTGATCGTGAGGCGTTGGGTCTCGTAGGCTTTGTCACCAATCGTGAAGGTCTGCGTGCGGGGTTCTCCCTGGCCGCTGTGCACCTGTAACTGGTGCTGACCCGGTTTCACTTCCAGGTCCAGCCCGACAACGGCGGACCAGGAGTCTTTGTTCGGCAGCACCATGACCGGCTTGTCGTTGAAGGTCACTCGCTCCGGACGCGCGGTGGTGGCAAGATCGACGACTACGACACCGCCGGGCACTGCGGCGGTGGCGGGTAGATCCACTGCCAGTGCGGCGGCGGGAAGGCCGGCGACCGAGAGAATGAGACTGAACGAAAGGCTGAGTAGATAGTGCTTCATGATGTCTTGATTTCCTGAACCCGGCTGATGATTTGTCCTTCGGCAAGACGCGTTTCCAGCGTGTCGCCAACCTCCAGCTGTGCGGCCTGGTATACGATCGCCGCATCCTGCTGCCTGATGGTAATCGAGTAGCCGCGTTGCAGGGTTGCCAACGGGCTCACAGTCTCCAGTGCCCGACTCAGCACCGAAAGTTTCTCGCGCCGCAATGATAGCTGTATATTTATACAGTATTTGCTGCGTTGTGCCAACTCCGCAAGGCGCGCCCGGTAGTGTGACAGGCGTTGCTGAGGACTGCGCTGACGCAGCCGCGCGGCAAGCGCCGCGAGTCGGCTCTGGCGCTGTGCCAGCCGGTGCTGCCAGGCGCGTCCGAGCCGCTGTTCCAGTTCGTCCAGCCGCTGTGCGCGCTGTTGCAGGCGACGCCCCGGGTGGGTCTGCTGCATGCGCCGGTTGAGCCATTCGAGCTGCTCGGCCTTGCGCTGCAGCCGTTGCAGTAACAGGCGTCCCAGGCGCACTTCCAGCTGCCGCAGGCGGCTTGCCAGTTCAGCCTGATCCGGGCTCAGCAGTTCGGCGGCAGCCGACGGCGTGGCGGCGCGCTGATCGGCGACAAAATCGCTGATGACCACATCGACTTCGTGACCCACCGCGGAGACGATGGGAATGCTGCATGCATACACGGCCCGCGCCACGATCTCTTCGTTGAATGGCCACAGGTCTTCCAGCGAACCGCCGCCGCGCGTCAGCAGCAGCACATCGCATTCCGCACGCCGTTCGGCGCGCCCGATGGCGGCGACAATCTGCTGCGCAGCGCCGGCGCCCTGGACCTGAGTCGGATAGATGATCACCGGTATGGCGGGAAACCGCCGCCCCAGCACCGTCAGCACATCCCGGATCGCCGCGCCGCTCGGCGAGGTGACGACGCCAATGCTTCGCGGCAGCCGTGGCAGCGCGCGTTTGTGGTCGCTGTCAAACAGGCCTTCCTGGGATAAGCGGGTCTTGAGCTCTTCGAAGGCGCGCCGCAGAACGCCATCCCCGGCTTCCTCCAGGTGATTGATAATCAACTGATAGTTGCCGCGCGCTTCATACAGGCTGACCTGCGCCTGGACGAGCACCTGGCTGCCGTTTTCCAGTCGGCACGGCAGCCGCAGGGCCCGATTGCGAAACAATGCGCAGCTGACCTGCGCCTGGGCGTCCTTGAGGGTGAAATAGAGGTGTCCGGAGGCCGGCCGCGACAGATTGGATACTTCGCCCTGCACCCACACGCGCGCAAAGCTGCTTTCCAGCAGTTCGCGGGCATCCCGGTTCAGGCGGGATACACTCAGCACCTCGCGACGGACGCTGTTATCCAGGGCATCGACCATGCGCGGATCATAGCAAATTCCGACCGCGCTCTGTTGCAATCCATTTAAGACAATGGTTTACCCGCAGCCGGCTGAAAAGCTATAATTCGCCGCTTAACTCTGACGCGACCACGGTGCCCGGTATGCTGCGTATCTCCGAACAAGCCCTGACTTTTGATGATGTTCTGCTTCTTCCCGCTCATTCCATAGTGTTGCCGAGAGATGTCAGCCTCGCCACTTCGCTGACCCGCGAGATCCAGCTCAGCATTCCGCTGATTTCAGCGGCCATGGATACCGTCACCGAGGCGCGCCTGGCGATTGCGATGGCCCAGGAAGGCGGCGTCGGCATCGTGCACAAGAATATGACCATCGACCAGCAGGCCGCCCAGGTGCGGCTGGTGAAGAAATACGAGAGCGGCGTCATCAAGGACCCGATCACCGTGTCCCCGAGCACCACCATACGGGAAGTCCTCGAGCTGACCCGCCAGCACAATATCTCCGGCGTGCCGGTCGTGGAGGGCGAGGAGCTGGTCGGCATCGTCACCAACCGCGACACCCGCTTCGAAACCCGTTTTGACGAACCCGTGTCTTCTATCATGACCGGCAAGGACAAGCTCGTTACCGTCAAGGAAGGCGCCAGTCGCGAAGAAGTGCTCAAATTACTGCAACAGTACCGGATCGAAAAAGTGCTGGTGGTCGATGACAGCTTCAGCCTGCGCGGACTGGTGACGGTCAAGGATATCCAGAAAGCCAGCGACAAGCCCAACGCCTGCAAGGATGACCAGGGGCAGCTGCGGGTCGGCGCTGCGGTCGGCGTCGGCGCCGGCACCGACGAGCGTATCGATGCGCTGGTCAGAGCCGGTGTCGACGTGATTGTGGTCGACACTGCGCACGGCCATTCCGAAGGTGTATTGCAGCGCATCCGCTGGGTCAAGAAACACTACCCGGATCTGCAGGTGATCGGCGGCAATATCGCCACCGCCGCCGCGGCCCGCGCGTTGGTGGAAGCCGGCGCGGACGGCGTAAAAGTCGGTATCGGACCGGGTTCCATCTGTACTACCCGCATTGTCGCCGGGGTCGGAGTGCCGCAGATCAGCGCGGTGGCCAATGTGGCGCATGAATTAAAAAATACCGGCGTACCGTTGATCGCAGATGGGGGCATTCGTTATTCCGGCGACATGGCCAAGGCGGTGGCGGCCGGCGCGTATTGCATCATGATCGGGAGCATGTTCGCCGGTACCGAAGAAGCGCCGGGCGAGGTCGAGCTGTTCCAGGGCCGTTCCTACAAGTCCTATCGTGGCATGGGATCCATGGGCGCAATGTCCACACAGCAGGGGTCCAGCGATCGCTACTTCCAGGAAGGCAGCGAAGCGGACAAGCTGGTGCCGGAAGGTATCGAAGGCCGGGTGCCTTACAAGGGTCCGCTGCAACCGGTCATTCACCAGTTGATGGGCGGACTGCGCTCCAGCATGGGCTATACCGGTTGTTGCAACATTGAAGAGATGCGCACCAAACCCGAGTTCGTCGGTGTCACCAGTGCCGGCATGACCGAAAGTCACGTGCACGATGTCAGCATCACCAAGGAAGCCCCCAACTACCGCGTTTGAGCGCGCGTCGAGGTTCCATGTCACATCCTGATATTCATTCGCACCGGATCCTGATCGTGGATTTCGGTTCCCAGTACACCCAGCTGATCGCCCGCCGGGTGCGCGAAATCGGTGTGTACTGTGAAATTCATCCTTATGACATGGATGACGAAACGCTGAAGGCATTTGATCCCCAGGGCGTGATCCTGTCCGGCGGACCCGAGACGGTCACTGCCGGCGAAGGTTCACCGGCAGCCCCGGCGACGGTGTTCGAACTGGACGTGCCGGTGCTGGGTATTTGTTATGGCATGCAGACTATGGCCGTGCAGCTGGGCGGCAAGGTCGAAGGCTCCGACAAGCACGAATACGGATACGCGCAGGTGCGCGCTCGCGGCCATACGCGGCTGCTGACCGACATCGAGGATCATGCCAGTGCGGAGGGCTACGGTCTGCTGGACGTGTGGATGAGCCACGGCGACCGGGTGGTCGAGATGCCGGGCGGATTTCATCTCATGGCCAGTACCGACGATGCGCCGATTGCCGGTATGGCCGATGATGAACGCGGCTACTATGGATTGCAGTTCCATCCGGAAGTGACCCACACCCGCCAGGGCGAACGCATCCTGAGGCGCTTCGTGCTGGAAATCTGCGGCTGTGAAGCCGTCTGGACGCCCGGCAACATCATTGAAGAAAGTCTTCAGAGCATTCGCGAGCAGGTCGGTGACGACGAAGTGCTGCTGGGTCTGTCGGGCGGCGTCGATTCCTCGGTGGTTGCCGGCCTGCTGCACAAGGCCATTGGTGATCAGCTGACCTGCGTGTTCGTCGACAACGGTCTGTTGCGCCACCACGAAGGCGACCAGGTGATGGCGACCTTCGCCGAGCACATGGGCGTGCACGTCATTCGTGTCGATGCCGAACAGCGTTTTCTCGATGCTCTGGGTAACGAGGCTGATCCGGAACGCAAGCGCAAGATCATCGGCAACCTGTTCATCGAGGTGTTCGAGGAACAAGCAAAAAAACTCCGCAACGCAACCTGGCTGGCCCAGGGCACCATCTATCCTGACGTCATCGAATCGGCCGGCGCCAAAACCGGTAAGGCACACCTGATCAAGTCGCACCACAATGTCGGTGGCCTGCCCGAACACATGAACCTCAAACTGCTGGAACCGCTGCGTGAGCTGTTCAAGGACGAAGTGCGCAAGCTGGGTGTGGAACTCGGCCTGCCCTATGACATGGTCTATCGGCACCCGTTCCCCGGACCGGGTCTCGGTGTGCGCATCCTCGGTGAAGTTAAAAAAGAATACGCCGACCTGCTGCGGCTGGCCGACCACATCTTCATCCAGGAACTGCGCAATCACGACTTGTACGACAAGACCAGCCAGGCCTTCGCAGTGTTCCTGCCCGTCAAGTCGGTGGGCGTTACCGGCGATGGCCGCCGCTACAACTATGTGGTGGCGTTACGCGCCGTGGAGACCATCGACTTCATGACCGCACGCTGGGCGCACCTGCCGTATGAATTCCTCGATCATGTATCGCGCCGGATCATCAACGAGATCTCCGGCATTTCCCGCGTCGTTTACGATATTTCCGGGAAGCCGCCTGCGACTATCGAGTGGGAATGATTCCACGTCTGGCACTGGCAGGCACCTGCGGGCATCAGACAACACGTAACGCATTGTATTAACTAGAAAATCATCATTTCTTTCTGGCACCTGCTGGCACTGGCAGGCACCGCCAAGCAAACTTTTTTAATGGTATAAATCATGGTATCGTCGCCCACAGGATCAGGGCTGCGACAAAATACCATGCCATGTTATTCAGTGCATTCATGGTATTAAAAATCGTCAAGTCATTGATAAAAAACAATAATCATCAGAAAAACATGCCATGAAATATCATGGTATTTTTATCCCTAGGGGGAGGACTTGTGATGCTGACGGATACCAAGCTGCGAAATTTGAAGCCCGAGGACAAACTCTACAAGGTGAACGACCGCGACGGGCTCTATGTGGCGGTGACACCAGCGGGAGGTATCTCCTTCAGATACAACTACTCGATTAGCGGTCGACAGGAAACGCTGACGATAGGCCGGTATGGTGCTCGTGGCGTTACGCTTGCAGAAGCGCGAGAACGACTCAGCGAAGCAAAGAAGATGATCGCGGCCGGCAAATCACCGGCCAAGGAAAAGGCACGCGACAAGAAGCGTGTTAAGAATGCTGTGACGTTCGGTGCATGGGCCGAAAAATGGTTGCGTGGCTATCAGATGGCTGACTCGACACGCGACATGCGTAAGTCGGTATACACACGTGAACTGAAAAAGCGGTTCGGCAATCAAAAATTGTCTGAGATCACACATGAGGATCTCCGGGCAGTGACTGATTCCATCGTCGAAAGAGGGGCTCCAGCAACAGCAGTTCATGCTCGTGAAGTGGTGTTGCAGGTCTATCGTTGGGCGATTGAGCGCGGACAGAAGGTAGAGAACCCGGCAGACATGGTGCGCCCGACAAGCATCGCCAGATTCGTACCACGCGATCGGGCTTTAGCGACTGCCGAAATTGGTCTGATGTATCGGTACATGGATCGAGTAGGGACATCGCCGCAATATAGAGCCGCGATCAAGCTGCTATTACTGACCATGGTGAGGAAATCGGAGCTGTCAAATGCGACGTGGTCAGAGATCAATTTCAGCGAAGCGATTTGGACGATTCCGAAAGAACGGATGAAACGAAGAACTCCGCATATGGTGTTCCTGTCTCGTCAGGCGCTCGACATCTTCATCGCGCTGAAAACCTTTGCTGGTGGATCCGATTACGTGCTTCCCTCTCGGTATGATTCGGACTTGCCTATGAGCGCCGCAACGTTGAATCGTGTTCTAAGCTCGACGTACAAGGCTGCGCAGAAAGATGGTGAGCAGCTTAGTAAATTTGGTCCGCACGACCTGCGCCGAACCGCTAGTACGCTACTGCATGAGGCGGGTTACAATACAGACTGGATCGAGAAGTGTCTTGCGCATGAGCAGAAGGGAGTGAGGGCTATCTATAACAAAGCTGAGTATCGAGAACAGCGGACTGCGATGCTACAGCATTGGGCTGATATGATTGACGAGTGGACGATCAAGCAATAACAGTAACGCCAGGGCGATCAGCCTGTTTCCCCGATCGTTTTCTCGTCTCTATCCATTCCTCTACCTCTGCCAAGTCCCAGGCAACGTTACGGCTTGTAAGCGCGATCCGTCGCGGGAATTCACCGCGCTTCTCCATATTGAAAATGGCACGTTCCGACAGCGGGATCATAGCCAGCAGAGTCTTTCTATTGATCAGGGTCTTTCCCGGCAGGTTTTGGTATCCATCGTCCATCGTTTTTCTCTCTGTCTCGGCAATTACATATCCCGGGGTTTGGGTTGTTCAATGCCAAAAACATTAGCATAGTGCGAATCTTTTTGACAAAAGAGAATGTTTAGCAAAGTGATAAACTCTTTGCCGAATAAAGGTACGTGGATGGGAAATAGGGCTGGTTCAGAGAAACACGTTGTGGACGTTGCATCCCCGAAATTGATAGCAAGCTATGGTGTTCTAGGTCTTTCTGCGCCAGATTTCTACATAGGAGAGTACGCTCACACTACTTCTCCTTTGAACACCACGACACCACAAATGGTCGCGGCCGCATTGACTTCGATAATGCGGTTGGGCCAGTCGGGATTCAGTGCCTTTAGGTATTGTCGGTTCTCTTCGACGATAAGCTGCTTGAAGGTGGCTTCATTTGATTCATCAAGTTGTACGACCACATATTTACCATGTACCGGGGCAGCATCGGGGTCCACAAAGATCAGGTCTCCCTCATGGAACCTGGGTTCCATGCTGACACCGTGAACACGTAAAACGAAGGTTTCCTCGCTGCACCATACAGGGCAGGGCAGTAATTCACTTTCGTACTGCGGTACATAGCCCTCGGAGATTTCAGTCCACTCACCCGCCTGTACCCAGGAAATGAGCGGGTGCAGACTGCGAATGTCCGGCCCGCCATGGGCGTTCACTTCTTTGCAGGTGACTGGCTGTTCTTGACTGTCCTCGTGGGGTTCGTCCATCCAGCCCTCGGGCTTTTTCATCCCGTGTTCCAGTTTTTTGGCCAGATCATCGCCGACCCCCCTCGGTGTCCCCTTTTTTGTCGGCATCTGGTTGCGGACCTGGCTGACGTACGAACTGTTGGTGCCAGCAATACGGGCGAGCTTGGCGGCCGAGCCTGCCTCGGCGATGAGCAGCTCAAGATTCTGGAGACGGGTATGTTCTTGTTTTCGCATCATGCGAAATAATATAGCACCAATTTAGGAAAAAATTTAGCACTAAGATAAACACTTGTAGATTGCCAGATAATTAGCTCAGTGCTAATGTTTCTCATCATGGAGCTAAAACAATTCTTAAAAGCAGCAAACAAGCGGGAACGCGCCGATTTGGCCGTCGTCTGTAATGATTCAGTCTCGTATTTGTACCAATTGGCGGGAAAGCATCGGTATGCCAGCGCCTTGCTGGCAACCCGGATCGAGCAAAGGACCCGGCAAGTTGCCTTTGGGACCAAGGGTCGGCTGAAGGTGGTGATGCGGGAGAGCCTGGTCAGGTATCCGGAGATATTCGTCGGTGTGGGTGAGGAACCGGCTGAATATGACACGTCAAATGAGTAAACGCAGCGCAGACAAGATACCGGAACCATCCGCGTCTCCCCCCAAGCCCGGACAGGCTGGGGTGGCTGACACGACTACACCGATGCACGTAGAGATCACGCGCATCAGGGCCTATGACCGCAATCCGCGGCGCAGCGAGAATCCGGAATACGACCGCATCAAGGCGTCAATTCGCGCCGACGGCATGGATCAGCCACTGGTTATCACCTGCCGGCCCGGCGAAACCGATTATGTGGTCCACGCCGGTGGTAACACCCGTCTGCGGATCCTGCAGGAATTGTATGAGGAAACCGGTGACGAGGCGTTCTATCGGGTTCATTGCCTGTACAGGCCATGGAATCACGAATCGGATGTGCTCCTGGCGCATCTACGGGAAAACGATCTACGTGGTGGCTTGAGTTTTATCGACAAGGCGCAGGCCGTATTAGAAGCCAAGCAACTTCTCGAAGAGGAAATCGATATTGATAACGTTTCGCAAAGGCGCCTTGAAACGATACTGAGAGAACGCGGCTATAGCTTGAGTCACGGGCTGATCTCTCAGATGGGATACGCGGTTCATACCTTACTTCCGGTTATTCCGCGGGCGCTGCAGTCGGGTCTGGGAAGACCACAGGTGGAACGGATTCGCGCCCTGGACCGAGCGGCGCGTGGGATCTGGAAGAAACGTGATCTGGGTGACGACGAAACCTTCGACGCAGTGCTCGCGGCTTTATGTGGGCGATACGACGGTCCGGAGTGGGATCTCGAGCTGTTGCGCAGTGCTATCGAGACGGAGATTGCGGAAGAAGCCGAAGTGAGCATCCATACCATTCGAGTCGAACTGGATGCACGCCTTGCTGGACGCGATATTGATGTTTCAATGCCTGATGGCGAAGACGATGCTGTGACATCGGACGAAGAGGATTCTTCTTCGACAGCAACTTCCGTGAAAGTAAAAGGCGTTGCCGGTATTCAAACTTCTGGTGAGACCCAGGACGACAGCACGGATGCGATAGCTGACGATGAGACTCCTGTCGTTCAAGGATCATCACGTAGTATAGCGCCCAATGCATCTGAGGAAGAATCAGAGGACCTGCCAGACGCTCCAATCGAAGCACCAGCCCGTTCAATCCAAAGTTTGGAATCGCAATCGATCACTATCGGCGAGCCCGGCCTCACAGATCTCAAATCCTTGCGTGCCCGGGCCTGGACACTGGCCGCGCGTCTCGCACAACGCAACGGGATTGGCGAGCTGGTTACACCACTGTCCGGCAAGGGGCTTGGATTCATTCTCTGCGACGTGCCGGATTCGTCGTTGGCCGATCAGTTAGACGCCGACACGCTCGGCCAAATCTCTATGCTGTGGTGGCATCTGGCCGCCTGTGCGGAGATGACCGTGGCACCGCTGGAAGCCGTCATCGCCACCTTGTCCGATGACTCGATCCTTCGACAGGCGCTCGAGAACCAGGATGCCGGTCTACTCTTCAATAGTGTCTGGACGTTGGATCCGGGGCACACCGGCTATCGACTCTGGCGCCAACTCAGTGAGCAGGACTGGCGGGATCTTCTCAACCTGATGGATACCTACCGCCACATTCACCGCGTCGCGGAGGATTCCCAGACTCAACTCTGGGAATAGGCGCGATGGACGGGACCAAAGAATCTGATCTGATCACGGCCGTGCTGATGTACGCGATCCGTTGTCTGGCCGAAGGGGACCAGGCCGCGCTGCGCAATATGAACTTCGGGCCGCGCGAAATCGAGGCGTTGCGCGAAATGAATCTTGCCGATCTCTATTGAGTCGAGTCGCTACGTGCCCATTGCCTGGAGATCGACCTCAATCGGGAAGTGTACTGGCCGATGATCGATCACCTGCGTCGGCAACGTGAGTCCGAGGAGCTACAACAGGTACTGATCGCTGCGGATGCGCCATTGGAAATGATGCAGACGCTGTTCGGTTTAGGTTCCCGCGAATACACACGACTTCGTCGCATGTTAACCGTGGATCCCTCCGTCGGCCGGCCGGCAGAACCCGATGAAGCGAGCACGCACAAACTTTGGAACGCCTGGGTTCAACGGGTGGAGCGTGAAGCAGACGGTCCACTCTCGCCGAATGAATATCTTGCCATCCACCGTGAAATCGGTGTATCGATGCGGGCTATATGGAATTTGACGCAGCGCTGGAATCAATACGGTGATCTGACGGGTCGAAGTAGTCATACCCCTTCGGAGCGAGCGCTTTCGGATGGGTGAGGGTTCTCGCGGACTTCGACCCGAAACCCACGCTCTGGACGCACTGATCCAGGCGACCATAGAACGCGCACAACAGGATTCGGGTAATGCAAACGCCGATACCATGTTGTTCGTGGGGAACTGGCATCAGTCGTTCCCCACGCTGGTGGTGCAAGACCCTGTGCTCGAACCCGTGGACAAACTGGTGTGGATGGTGATCCTGCTGCAGGCCAGAGAGACTGGCGGCAACACCGCTTTTCCCAGCTATGAATACCTCGCGAGGAAAACCAATGTTTCCTCCACGTCAACCATCTCCAGGGCCATCGCCATTCTGCGTACTACCCGCTGGCTGACATTGTGTGCCCGGCTGCGCGAGGCGAGCGGTCGCTTCCGCGGCAACGTCTACGCGTTGCACGATGAACCGCTGCCGTTGGCCGATGCCCTGCATCTGGATCCCGACTACATGAATTTCCTGCGACAGTCGCTCACGCATCATCATGCACGCGTGTGTCTGGTCGCCAAAGGTGTATTGGATACGATTGACGAGGACATCCATGAGGGTATCGATATCTGTGCCCAGGGACATCCGATCGAGCGCAGAATGCAAGCCGTTGAAGCGATCCAGCAGGGTTCGCCGCGTCGCTATTTTGCATTCAGCGCGAAGGTGATGACCCGATTGCGAAACGTGGTCGGGGAAGACGGCGCAGATCACCGGGACCAAAATTCAAAGCTGGACAAAACCCATGTTCAAGTTTCGGACCCACAAATTTTGGACCCACAAAATTCGAAGCCGGGTAGTTGTAGTAGTAGTTATATAAATAAAACTACTACTACAAAAACAACTGAAGAGAAAAAAATTATCATGGGCACGGATGGAAATCCATCCCTGATCTATCCGAAGCGGCTGTCAGAGAACCAGCGTGCATTGGCGGATCGTTATTTGAACACCGTTCCTGCGGACGAACGCCAATCCATCCTTGATGAGTTGGAGGGGCGATTACGTTCGGAGCAAAAGGGTATGAGCCCTGTGTATGACGAGATGCGATTCCTGCACTTCTTGTGTCGGGCCGCGAACAAGGGTGAATTCGTGCCGAACCTTGGCATCAAGGTGCGCGATGAACGCAGCGAACGGGAGAAGGCGCGGCTGAGGTATCTGAAGCAACAAGAAGACAGCTTGGCGGAAGCAAAACGCAGAGAAGAAAACAGGTCGCATGAATCCGGTCAACAACGGCTGGCCGAGATACGCAAGTCCCTTCACATGCCGGCACGGGTACAGTCAGACGACGAGTCTGGTTGACGACGGATCTGAAACGAAGCGGTTACAGTGTAACCACTCTCGGTATTACCTTTCCAGTTATCACATCGATAAATCAACCGTGCCGAATCGTGCGCGAATAAACGCTTGTCTGTCGGCACCGCTCATGGATTGATAGTGGGATTATTTAATATCATCAGGATGAAGGGTATGCCACATGATTTCCGGTAAATCAGATCCAGAACAACGAATAGAACTGAATTCTGAAGAAACGACTGTCGATGTCGGCCCCGGTGCGCTCCGCGGGCAGGTCTGGCTAACGGTCCAGACCCGACAGGCGCAGCGGTTGATCCGTGGTCGTAACGGCAGTGCCGACAAACCAGCGATTATTGGTCTGGTGGGATTTGCCGATCGGCTGCGCGTGATCTGGCAGGCGGCACGAAGTGACGACCCCTATGCGGATTGGTGGCTGATCAAGGTTCATGAGGTGCTCGAACGGATTCGCAATTTGGTCAAGACCGAACAGGTAGCGCTAGACGCCCGGCTCGCACAGCTTACTGCCCTGGAAGTGACAGTGGCGGAGTCGATGAAGCCGTATCGAATCGCATTGCAGTTCGCCAATCCCTACGCCTATCGGGGCGCACAGATGATCGCCGAATACGACAAGTTTGTGCGCACGCTATTGACGGCCCACCATGTGGGACTTCTGAGTGGTTCATCGACGGAGGGTTTGCTCAATACCTGTGCGCGCAGGATTCGAGGTGCTTTCGCGGTGCCTCAGGGCTATCAGTTCCTCGGCGTCGATCGCGAGTCACTGAAACAAGGCACTGCCAACGCGAGCCGCGCTCGCCAGGTCATGGGCGAAGTACCAGAAGACGTGTTGAGCGGTGCGCACCATGCACCGCTTACGCCCCGTAAGATCCGATTCCCCAAAGAGGCGGCCAAACACATTCGTCTCAAACCCGCTGAGTCGGTATCAAAGGCAGATATTCCGGAGACGGTAAACGACGACGTTGGTGGCACTTAGTTTTCTCTGGTATGTAGCAACCTCGTCGCCATAATCCAGTGACAACACAGATCATGCCGGTAGGGTCGATAAAGTATGGCTAAAGCAGCAGGAGGAAAACGCGTCGTACTCCAGCTCGACCCACGGGTGGCGTTTGAGTCCCTTATCCTGAACCGGCTGGAGCGGATCCCTGAAGGCCGGCGACAAGAGTGGTTGCGTGGGCTCCTGGTGCAGGGATTCCGCTATGAATGCCAAACATTACGGGTGGCGCAGGACGACATCGCGCCGCAGCAGATAGATCGACCGCAGAGACGGGGTGTGTCAACGAGTAAACCGAGATCCGCGTTCGCCGCCTGGTTGGCGGAACCTGTATCTCGATCAGACACGGCGACCAAAATAAATCCCGTGGTGGTCGAAGAACACAGACCTGGTAGCCAGGGTAAGCCATTTGCGGGACTGAGAAAGGTGATCGGCTGAGAACGGTTGCATAAACAAACGATACAAGAACGGAGGAGAAATAATGTCGGATTCCAATACGATGACACCCATCCAGGTGGGTCTCGATGATGGTTATGCGTTTACCAAAGTGGCCCTGCCGGACGGACGGCTGATTGCCATTCCGTCGCGGGCAAGAGTCGGCAAATCCGGTGTGACCTGGATCCACGACGGCCAGCAACGCATCTTCGAGTACGAAACCGAAGGGGCGATGTATTCGGTGGGCGCCGTCGACGGCGCACCGACCCATTTCGAAGGTTATCCCACCTCAGGTATGAACCGCGCCATCGTTCAACATGCCCTCCAGGAGGCAGGTCTGGCAGGCCGATCCGTTCACACGGTATCCGGGCTACCCGTTAGTGCATTTTACAAGAAGAAGGGCGAGCAGCGTCGCGACACGATCGAGAAAAAGCGCAACAGCCTGAAGCAGGTCGTCCAGCCGATGATGGAGCGGTTGCCAGCTGGCATTGCATTCGTTGATGTGATCCCGGAGGCGCTGGCCGCATGGTACGACTACGTCATCGTTGCGAAAGGGGATGAAGTTATCCTCGACGAAGAACGGTTGTCGGTACCGATCGCCATCATAGACATCGGTGGGCGAACTACAGACTACGTGGTCGTAAAGGATCAGGGCGTTATTCACACGTCATCGGGCTCCCTGCAGGGCGGCATGTTGGACGTGAAACAAAGCGTCGCTGACGGCATACAAGAACGCTTCGATCTGGAGAGCGTGGGTGAGCAGCTTGTGTCGCACGCCGTCGATCGTGGAGTCGCGCGCCTCTATGGGAAGAATCATGACGTCGCGGATCTGGTCGATGCCGCCAAGAGGGAGCTCGTCGAACGGCTCTATGCAGAAACCCGCCGACAACTCGGCCTGGGCGTAGAGCTGGACCGGGTGTTGTTCGTTGGTGGTGGAACTGTCGCGCTGGTGGAACATATCGCCGACTGGTTTCCTAATCAGGCCATCGCCGAACATCCGGCCTTCGCCAATGCGCGCGGGATGCTGAAGTATCTGCAATACGTCTGCGAAGAGTCGGACGTGGCTTGAGAATAGTTTTATACGTGGTCACTGCGGTCTCAGTGACAAACAAGGTGCCTTAGGACCGTGCAACAGGCACCGTGGCGAATGCCTCGGTCCAGCTTTAAGGAAACGTCATTGTTTCCGTTTTTCACAAACCCTGCCGGGGAAGCCGTCCCGTCAGGGATGCGCTTGCTCCGGACGAAACCAACCGAAGGAGTCAGTGTTATGTCTAACAACGAAACTACCAAGTATTTCGATCTTCACACCAACGGTATCGGTTATCTCAACCGTGTCCGGGAAGTGACACCGGAAGAGGGTACCCCTTTTCTGAGTGTCACCATTACCGCTTTGCGTGGCAGTGTCGACAACGTCCAGTACACGCATTTCGAGTGTCCCGTGTCCGGCAAGAAGGCGCAGGAAATTGTGCGCCAGCTCAAGTCGGCCGTGGAGGGCAAGTTGAAGGTGCTTATTGGATTCACGCTCAGTGATCTGTATGCGGAATCCTTTACCTACAAGAGCGGTGACAAGGCCGGTGAGACCGGAGTCAGTCTGAAGGCCCGTCTGCTTAGCATTGCGTGGGCCAAGGTCGACGGCCAGCCGTTCGTTACGGAGCAAGAGACCGCTGCGTAGATCCACAACCGGCCGGGTAACTTCGTTACCCGGCCGCCTTCCAACCCATCGGGGAATCATTCCCCCGAGGGTCTGGTCTCCCCGTCAATTCGAGGAGATCAGTCATGAAAAATACGGAGGACCGGTTTACCGGTCTAAAGCCGTCGGAGCTTAACGACAAGGAGAAGCAATCAGTGGTGATGTTGGCGATGAAGGTATTGTCGATCAAGCATCGCGCCGGGAAAACCTTGAGCAGCCCGGACGAGACGCGGAATTTTCTGCGTCTTCGCCTGGCCGAGTACCGCAACGAGGTATTCGGGAGTCTGTTTCTGGACAACCGGCATCGAATCATCGCTGTGCGTGAGTTGTTTCAGGGCACCATCGATGGCGCCTCGATTCATCCTCGCGTCGTCGTGCAACAGGCCCTGGAGGCGAACGCTGCCGCCATGGTCTTTTTCCACAATCACCCCTCGGGTGTCGCGGAACCCAGCCGTGCGGACGAAATGATCACCCGCCGACTGAAAGAGGCACTCGCACTGGTTGACGTACGCGTGCTCGACCACTTTGTGGTGTCGGGTGGTGAGAGTGTCTCGTTCGCTGAACGTGGTTTGCTCTGACATCTATTACTTTTCACAAACCCTACCGGGAAAGCATTCTCTTTCCCGGCAGGGAAGGAGGTGTGACCCGGTGTTTATTTCACAAAGGAGAAACACTATGTCCAACTCTTCAAATGAACAAACAGTCGATTCGTTTTTCGGTAACGTCATATCTACATACACCCGCGCCCAGGCCATTGAGGATGGGGTATTGATCGATGCGGGTGCCATGGCACAGGAAGCCGGTTTTAAATGGCCGGTAGCCCTGACGTCCGCTGCCTGGGCCGATTGTGTGGCCTGGTCGGAGGATGACAACTGCAAGCAGGCTTATCAGGATGAGTCCGGCAGGTTATGGGACGTGCTCTTCATGGCGTCCCACGGCATCCGAACCGCCTCAGATTCCGGTGACCGGTTGCTGTTCCAATTCTACCGGGTGCGCCGCGATGGGCAGTCGATGGAAGCGGAGCTGGCCACGCTGAAGCTGATCGTCGGGCCGGGTGATTCCGGGGAACCGGTAATCACCATCCTCTTACCTGACGAGGATTAAATGCGCCGGAATCCTCCGGCATCTTGCCCTGGCCACTTGGGTTAAAGTGGCACCTCTTTTGTTTTGTTGCGCTACGATGATGTACAGCCGAGGCTTTCGTATTGCAACAGCTTCCCGATGTCTCGCCCGACGGGGTGGTTACAGTGTAACCACCCCACCTATGTCTGGCGTGTTCCGTTTTCCGCTTCCGTCACCAACGTTCGACAAACAGGTATTGAGGCTGTCCACAGAGTCCAGAGGCCTTGCCCGCCACGGTGTAGCGAGCGTCTCACTCGCGTAACCAAGGGCGGGGCCGCGAACAGCGGCGCCTGTGGACCCCTGTGGTCAGGCCAATTCGTTCTGAAAGCCTGCGCGAATAACAAGTTTCAAGCTGCATGACAGGCGTGAGCTTGGCGGGCAGCTTGGATTGCAGCGAAGCGCCCTCGTCACTAGCGAGCGCAGCGGGGTAGTGACGAGGGCGGCAAACCCGGAAACGACGCGGGTTTACGGCTGGATTTTGGCGTGACGGGCGCGTGATGCGTTCTTATACTGCCGCCCTCTGATCGCCAAGATCTAAATTGATTTAACCGTGGCCACTGCGTGTACAGTGGCAATTGAGCGCACCCGGACCATTAGACGCGCTACGGCTTTTTGCCGTTGGTCCATCTTCCAGCCAGAACGGACCGCAAGGTCTGCTTTATCCGCAGGCGCAAGCCTGCATCCACTCAACGAGCCGAGACGACCACCAAAGGTGATGTTGTCGACGCTTATATTCCACAAACCGCGGAAATACATTTCCGCCTCATTAAAAGGAGGTGATATCTAACCATGATCGAAAAACGCCCATCTATGGGTATGTTGGTCTACGCGGACCAACCCCAACAGGGGGAACCCGCGTTGCCTGTGACCAGGCACATTCAGGTCGAATGGGAGTGGTGTCCCATGACCGTTCCGCGCTAGCGGACCCCGACGGCTACGGCCCCTGGGTGGTCAGAAACACTTACCTGAAATCGAGAACACTATGAGAGAACTGAACTACCAACTCAAGCAACTCTGCCGGCGGAATCGGGACGGCAGTTACAGAACACAGGCGGATCGGGAACGTCAGTTGACGCTGATCGCCAACCTGCTCCGTGCACTGGGTTATCGAAAGATGAGTGCACAGTCGTTGAAACCGAAACATGTTGAAGCATTGGTGAAGCACTGGCAGGAAGGGGACCTATCGGTCGGCGCCATCAAGAACCGGTTGACCGTCATCCGGTGGTGGGCGCAAAAGGTCAATCGTCAGAATGTCGTGGCTCGATCGAACGATCATTACGGTATCCCGGATCGTCAATTCGTGACCAACCTATCGAAGGCGCAGACGGTGACAGCACCGGATCTGGAAAAAGTCCGCGATCCGCATGTGCGGATGAGTCTGGAATTGCAGCAGGCCTTCGGCCTGCGGCGCGAAGAGGCCATGAAGTTTCAGCCGAGTTTCGCAGATCGAGGCGACCACATTGCACTCAAGGAGAGCTGGACCAAGGGAGGAAAATCACGCGTGATCCCACTGCGAAACGAGACGCAACGCGCGGTGCTTAATCGTGCGGGATTACTCGCCGGGAGAGGTTCGCTCATACCCAGTTCGCGCAACTACCGACAACAACTCCGGATCTACGAGCGACATACCGCCAATGCCGGTCTTTCAAAAATGCATGGCCTGCGACATGCCTATGCGCAACAGCGATACCGTGAGTTGACCGGATGGTCGGCACCGGCGGCAGGCGGTCCAACCGTCAAGGCACTGACCCCTGAACAAAAGACCATCGACCGGCAGGCGCGCCTGACGATCAGTCAGGAACTGGGGCACGAACGCGAGCAGATCACATCGGTTTATCTCGGGAGATAGAGAGTGTAGAGAATCCGGCCAGTTAATTGCTATCATTGATTGCAATTTTCTGTAAAAAGTGCTATCATTGCAATCATTATTTCAAGACAGGTAAGTGAACCCATGGCCAATCTCGTCGTCAGAAATCTCGATCAACGTATTGTCGATGCCCTCAAGCAACGTGCCGCGCGGCATGGCCACAGCGCGGAGGCCGAGCATCGTGCCTTGCTTGAAGAGCTGCTGTTGCGCCCGCAACCAAAGAGCTTCGCTGAAGTCCTCACGGCGATGCCCAACGTGGGGCAGGATGAGGATTTTGAGCGGCTAGAGGACGAGCACGAAAACGAACATGTATTTGGTTGACACGAATGTCATCAGTGAGGCGCGCAAGCGCTCGAAGGCGAATAAGGGCGTACGCGATTTCTTCAAGCAAGTCACCAAGGAGGAGGCGCGGGTTTTTATCTCCGTTGTCACGGTAGGTGAACTGCGCCGTGGCGTCGAATTGATCCGTCACCGGGGTGATACGCGCCAGGCGAATCAACTGGAAAAGTGGCTGGATACGCTGCTTACCGAATACCGGGATCACATACTCGATATCAACCAGGATATCGCCCAGCTTTGGGGGCGGCTGCGGGTGCCGCATCCGGAAAATGCATTGGATAAGCAGATAGCCGCAACGGCATTGATTTATGACTTGACGGTCGTATCGCGCAACCATAAGGATTTTTCAAAAACAGGTGTGCGGCTATTGAATCCGTTTAAGCAATAGTTTTTTATTTTAATCTCGCACGTCTGTCTATGCGGGTTAAGACTGACGTCTGAAAAAAAGACGCCAGTCGTTGAATAGATTTCCCATTCCCAGCTTCAGCAGCAAACGTAATCATATCGGCCTGTACTACATAACCACATCTCTTAAAGGCCGGTTTAACTATGATGATACGCAAATTTAACAGGTTGCGCCCTGCATACGCATTCATGCTCTGCCTGACAGGTACCTGTGTAACCATCAGCCCACCACTGCATGCCAGTGAAGTACAGGTTGGCCGGTATTCGACACTGCGCGCCATGCCGACCGCCGCACAGGCTGATTTACTGTCCACGACCATCGCGGTCCGGTTTCCAGAACGCATTCAGACGCTCGGCGAAGCGGTGCACTACCTCTTGCAGCGTAGCGGTTACCGGTTGGCGGACCACCTTGCGGCGAGTCCCGCAACGGCGGACTTGTTGGCGCTGTCTTTACCCGCCGTCCACCGAAACCTCGGACCCATCTTATTGAAGCAAGCGTTGGAGACACTGGCAGGACCTGTGTTTCGCCTGGTGCAGGATCCGGTGCATCGGCTGATCTCATTTGAATTATGCATGCCGGTTAGGACAGCTACGCACGAACCGGATCCCAGTTTGAAAACAGAGGGGCCGCGAGATGCAGAATAAGACACAGGTGGAGCAGCCGGATAACCACGAACGTAACGCCGCACACGAGAAGAACAAAGTACAAGCAAAGTCGGCCCGGTCATCGAAAAAGACGATCCTGGTAGCCGTCGTGATCAGTGTGATCACGATCGGCACACTCGCGATATTGCTGGGCCAGATCGATAGTCCGCGGAAAGAAGCGGCAGCGGTCGGGCACAATGTGGTGGAGTTCGACAAGACAACAGGGGCTGGCGTCGGTGCGGATACCGATGGCATAAGCCTCGGCAACACC
Source organism: Thiogranum sp. (assembly GCA_024636585.1). Lineage (GTDB taxonomy): Bacteria > Pseudomonadota > Gammaproteobacteria > DSM-19610 > DSM-19610 > Thiogranum. Next base: position 95,833 of record JAGXGS010000032.1, read on the forward strand.
CCGCAGCAGATCGGTAGGACGTTCGATACGATCGAGCGCAGCATCGCAAGCCTGTCAGAGAGGATCAGCCAGTGGTTCGATTCCTTACGGGCCGATCATTCGAGCATGAATCAGGAACTGTCCGGACTGGCCAATGCTGTGAGCGCAATTCATGAGTCGGTCGCAGAGTTGCGTAAAGGCAACGAGGATCTCAAACAACGCATCGACGCCGCGCAGTCCCGATTGCAGGCCATCGCCAAAGACGTGCGCGGACTCAAGACCGCAGCGAAAAAACAGGTGGCGAAGAGGCAAAAATCCACAGCGGCAAAACCGCCGTTTCACATCGATGCTATCGACCTGTGGGACGACGCTGTCTACGTGGCTATCTCCCAGGACAGTCGAGTCACCTTCTTGCGTGAAGGTGAGCAACGGTCCGGTTGGCATGTGACACATATCGATCGGGCAAAGGAGCAGGTCGTGTTTCGTGGTCCTGCAGGACAGGATTATTCGGCATCGTTACGGAGGTAATACCAATGGAAGTGTTTGTTGCGATTCTTTTGTTGTTCGGCGCCTTCTCAATAGGTTCTGCAACCAGTGATGCTGTGGATGATGATCCTGCAGGCGTGGAAATATCTACGGCGGTGGACGTGAAACAAGACCTGCCAGGTAAAGGTGCGCAAGCAGAAGGTGTTGAGCATACGCAATTACCAGACTGCTTGGCCGACCGTCACTTTGTTATCTATCGAGACCTAACCGCTGCATATAAAAACAGAAGCGAGACAGCGACGCTAGGTGCCAGCGATGGTGAGGAAGCGTACACGGATGAGTAATCAATGGAAGTTGGCAAGTCTGATACTGGTGCTTGTGATATCGGTTCCGGCATTCGCCGTGGAGGTGTCCGGCACCCAGGTGAAGGAATCCGACACCAGTGTTTCGACGACGGATGAAAATACATTGACGCCGTCGGAGTGGGCGCGTTCCCGTTTATGGGAACTGTCGGAGACGGAATGGCGTCGCTACAAACAATTGATGCAGGGCATTCGCGGCAGCATCAGCCCGCCGACAATCTCACCCATCGAGGTACTGGGAATTCATGCCCGTGATCAGGATGAGCGTCGCCGTTATGCCGAGATGTGGACGCGCGCCATGCGAGAGGATGTGAGCCGGATATTGGCTTTTCAGCGTGCGTACGATGAGGCCGGAAAACGCTTGTATCCGAATGAACAGTTGATCGATCTCGATCGTTTGCCAAGCGCCGACAAGACGAATTTCTTGCAGCCAGGAGACCGGGTGCTTTTCTTTACCCGGCCAGATTGTTCTGCCTGTGATGCCCTGTTGGACAAGTTGCTCAAACACATCGATAAGGTCGCGGCGATCGATATCTATATCGCTGGCGTGAAGGCTGGTGATGATCAGTCGGTGAGAGACTGGGCGGCCGCTCACGCGATCAAGCCCGAGTGGGTGCGTAGCCGTCGTGTCACCCTCAACCACGAGGCGGGTGTATTGGAAAGACTCACTCAGGGAAAAGGAGAGATACCTTATATATTGAGGCGGCAGGGGAAGGACTTGTCGGTGCTTCGCGCCTCGGAGCTTTAAATATGTATCGAGCACGACCCATGGGTGTTTGGCTTGGTGCAGTGCTTGGGGGCGTTTGGTCAACCATGGCATGGTGCAATGAAACCGTGCCAGGCGGTTACCGCACTATCGCGGCCGAATACGAAATTCCCTACACGGTTCTATACGCCATTGCCCTGGCAGAGAGCGGCCGTCGTTTGAACAACAACAGCATTCATCGTCCCTGGCCATGGGCACTCAATGTCGCCGGACGCGGTTATTACTATCCGTCCCGTCAGGCGGCGTGGAATGTACTGAACCGTTTTATCGACCGCGGTGAACGATCCATCGATATCGGTCTGATGCAGGTGAACTGGAAGTATCACAAGGATAAGTTGGGCAACACCTGGCAGGCGTTGGATCCGTATCACAACTTGCGGGTCGCGGCCGTGATCTTACAGACCTGTTTCAAGCAGCGGCGTGATTGGTGGGCCAGCGTCGGCTGCTATCACTCGCCAGCGAATGTGTTGCGTGCCCAACGCTACCGACTACGGGTCGTCGGTCATTGGCAGCGGTTGGAAGCAAACGGGTAAAACATCGAAATGGCGAGACCATACAATGGCCCTATATAAAAGGAATAGTATCGTACTGGTGATAATGTCCATGATCCCATTGTGTGCATGGGCAGGGGTGACCATGATCTATGACAGTGGCCAAACCCGATCGTTGGCACCGTATCTTGAGATACTTGAGTCCAGCGAGCCAGTAACCAATAGCCAGCCGACCCGCAGCCCCAGGCTCGGCGCCGCAGACATTCAATCGCTGTTACCGATTCGCTCGCCCGGACTGAGTCCGGGGCCGGTGCCATCGCGGGTGCACAATCGTCCGTTTGCCCGTCCGTTTTTTCTGATCGGTTCCGATACACGATCCAGGCAATGGCTCGTTCAACACCGGGAGCGCCTCAAGGCGATCGGCGCCGTGGGCATGTTGGTCCAGGCAGAGACGCGGGAGGATTTGCAGGCCACTGCCAATTTGTCAGGTGGGCTACCCATCATGCCGGCATCCGCGGCCGACATCGCGGCCGCCCTGAACATCTCGCACTATCCGGTACTGGTGTCATCACAAGGCATCGAGCAGTGAGTGCGCATCCCATCGAGGCCTTGCTACGCCCGCCGGTCGAGTTGTGGTCGACGTTAGTGGCATTCGCGACGGCGGCTATCGCTGTTCTGGCCCCCTGGGCGCTGATGATGCCACCGGGCGTGGCCTACAGCGCCGGTGCGGCGCTCATGCTGATCGGAATAATCCGGGCCAGGCAGGCCTGGAGGGTCATGCGTTATCAACGCAACATGCGCAGGTTACCCACCTATCGACTACGTGCGGACAAGATCCCGCTCAGTCGGCACAAACTCTTTCTCGGCAAAGGCTTTCGCTGGACCCAGCAGCATACCCAACGATTGCGTGACACCCTCCGTCCCGAGGTCCAACACTACGTGCAACCGGGACGCCTGTATCAATGGGCACGTCGCAAGGAAGTGGCGTGGGAATCGATACCGCTGTTGAATTTACTGGCCCACTATCTCCGTTCGCGCGGTTGGTGGAATCCCCTGGCGCCGCTTCCGCCGGTCGGCGGGAAACCGGCCCTGCATGCGGTGGAACCCGACGAGCAGGATGTCTGGATGGATATCGGTGAGCGGGTCGGTCATACACTGGTGCTGGGCACGACGCGCGTCGGCAAGACACGGCTTGCCGAGATATTCATCGCCCAGGATATCCGCCGTGGCGATGTGGTGATCGTGTTCGATCCGAAGGGGGACGCCGATCTCCTGCGACGCGTGTACGCCGAGGCCAAGCGGGCGGGACGCGCCAAGGACTTTTACATGTTTCATCTCGGTTACCCCGAAGTCTCCGCCCGTTACAATGCCATCGGCAATTTCTCCCGCATCACCGAGGTAGCAACCCGTATCGCCAACCAGCTGCCGAGCGAGGGCAACTCCGCGGCCTTCAAGGAGTTTGCCTGGCGCTTCGTCAATATCATCGCCCGCGCCCTGGTGGCGTTGGGTCGTCGGCCAGACTACAACCAGGTCCGCCGCTACATCAACGACATCGAGCCGATGTTCGTTGAGTACGCGCGGGCGCACCTGCGCCAGCACGGTACGGAGGATTGGCAGGAGAAGGTGGCCGAGATCGCCGCCAACATCAAGGAACGTAACCTGCCAAACTCGCTACGTGGACGCAACAACGAGGCCATCGCACTGATGAGGCATCTGCAGGAGCAGGATCTCTACGATCCCGTGCTCGACGGCCTAGTGTCGGCCTTCAAATACGACAAGACCTACTTCGACAAGATTGTGAGTTCCGTCGGGCCGCTAATGGAAAAACTCACCACCGGAAAGATCGCGGAACTCATATCGCCGGATTACCTGGATGAGACCGATTCCCGTCCCATCTTCGAGTGGATGGATGTCATTCGTCGCAAGGGGATCGTGTATGTCGGCCTCGACGCCCTGACCGATACCACCGTCGCCAGTGCGGTGGGCAACTCCATGTTCGCCGATCTGGTATCGGTGGCCGGCCATATCTACAAACACGGCGTGGACGTCGATCCGATCAGTGCTACCCAGGTTACATCAAACACCATGCCGACAATCTCCATGCATGCCGATGAGTTCAATGAACTGATCGGCGACGAGTTCGTGCCGCTGTTGAATAAGGCCGGTGGCGCCGGCTTTCAGGTCACGGCCTACACCCAGACCTGGTCTGACGTGGAGGCCCGTATCGGCAATCGCGCCAAGGCCGGGCAGGTGGCGGGCAACTTCAATACCCTGATCATGCTCCGGGTCAAGGAGCTGGCCACCGCCGAGATGCTGACCGACCAGATCCCGAGGGTTGAGGTATTTACCCTGATGAGCGTATCGGGTGTGGACGATGCGTCGGATCCAGGTTCCGGGGTGGATTTCAAATCCCGCAACGAGGATCGTATCAGTGTCTCGGAAGTCCCCATGCTGACACCGGCGGAACTCGTGGCGTTGCCCAAAGGCCAGGCCTTTGCGCTGTTAGAGGGTGGCCATCTCTGGAAACTACGCATGCCACTCCCGGATACCCGTGGGGATCAGGCCATGCCAGAGGGTCTGGCGGATATTGCCAACGAGATGGAGCGGACATATATCACCAACGATCAGTGGTACCGCGTACAGGAGCCATGGTGGATGGCCGTGGCCGATGTCTCAAAACCGAGCGAACTGACGGAAGGTGTTGATGGCTGAAGCGGCCACCGATCCGCGGCGTACTGCTGTTCAGCAGGGCCTGTTCACCAGAGTTCTGGCAACGATCTCGCAAGCTATCTTGTGGCTGCTTCTCTCCCTGTTGTTTTCGATCATTGTCGAATGGGTGGGTATGGTGATTTGGTGGCCTGAGCAAGGCCTCGACCACAGTCGCACGATGCTTGCCAAGGAGATCAGCTATCTGGACACCGACTTCCGCCGCAGTATCGTGACATCAGATCCCGCCCGCTTCGCCAAAGAGGTGGCCGATGGGACTTATCACTACCTGTTTGAGGTTACGAGAGTCGTGGCTTTTATCCATTGGGTCTCTCCACCGTCGCGACAGGAAGAGCAAGGCATGCGGCCGACACTGCACAAGATCTACCGGCCGCTCGCTGAATTTGTCATTGCGGCCATGCAGGTGACCCAGGTGTTCTCGGTACGCCTGGCGATTCTCAGTTTGGCAACACCGGTGTTCCTGTTGTTCAGTCTGCTGGCTTTGGTTGACGGTCTGGTGCGACGGGATCTTCGTCGCTGGGGAGGAGGGCGAGAGAGTTCATTCGTGTACCACTATGCCAAGAAAGCCGCTATACCATTGATCATCACGGCCTGGGTGTTGTACCTAGCGCTGCCGTTAAGTTTGCACCCGTCCTGGATCATCTTACCGTTTGCCCTGGCCTTTGCCTTTGCCGTGACTATCACGGCCAGTACCTTCAAAAAGTATCTCTGATACAGTTGACTGTACCATTACAGTTTGCTATGCTGTATTTAAGCGCTGTAATAATACAGTATTGGAGGTAATCATGATCGCTCAAGCCGAACAACTGCTGCAACGTGGTTCCAGTGTTACCAGTTCACTGCTGCCAGCAATTTTCGCTATTTTCAGCAAGTGGTGTCTGACCGGCGCCCAGCAGATGACCCTGTTGGGGCTCAGCAACGAGAAGACCCTCTATAACTGGAAGAGCCAGCCGGAAAAGGCCAAGCTGACGCGGGACCTGCTGGAGCGGGCCAGCTATATCCTGGGGATATACAAATCCCTGCAGATTCTATTACCCGACCAGGCGTTGGCCGATCAGTGGCTGGCTACCCCCAACGACAACCCGCTGTTCAATGGAACGGCACCGCTGGACCGGTTGCTGGCCGGGCAGGTGGTGGATCTGGCCGTGGTCAGGGATTTCCTTGATGCGGAGCGGGGTGGCTGGTGATCGATATCGATACGCTACCCAGTAGCGAGGAAAATGAACCGGTCTATCGGGTCATTCTGTCACGCTATCCGCAGATCAGCTTGTTCGAGCGCGTCTCCAGTCCACAGGATTGGGACGTGCTCTATGCCGTGGAGTCCCTGACCAACCCCAGGCTACGCGATGAAGTGGGTGATATCCGCCTGGTGCCACCGGAAGACCGGGTGTATGGCGATGGCGCGTCCTGGATTATGGCGGCGTTTACCCATCCACCGGTCGACGGTCGTGGCGGACGCTTCAATCGGGATTTTGGACTCTATTACTGCGCTGCGGATGAGGCGGTGGCCATTGCTGAGTCTTCTTTTCATCGCGCGCGTTTTCTGCGGGAATCCAGAATCGAACAAACCACCCAGGAAATGCGTGTTATCCGCGCGCAGCTGGGGCCGACAACCCTGCACGATGTGCGACACCTGATCGGAGACGCCATCTACGACCCCGATGATTATGGAGAAGCACAGCAGCTCGGCTACGCGTTGCGGGATGCGAATAGCTTCGGCGTTCACTACCAAAGCGTAAGAGCAGATGGTGAGTGTTATGGCGTGTTGCGTCCCAAAGCACTCTCGGATGCAATCCACTGGCGTTATCTGTGCTACCACTATGACCAGGGGGCGATCGTTGAGGTTGAATCCCTGGACGGCAGTGGCAGGAGGTAATGGCAATGTATAAAGAGCTACTGTGGATCTTCACCCAACTCCCGGACGATTACATCGTCCTCGATACCGAAACCACCGGACTGCCTGACGAAAACGGACTGCCGGATATCGTGACACTTGGCATCACCGTGGTGAGCAATCGAGAGATTGCGGAATCCGTCGAGTTCAAGACAAGACCACAAAAACGCATTTCAGAAGAAGCGCAGTCGATACACGGCATTACCAACGAACAGGCTGCCGAATTCAAATCCTTCGATTCCCAGTGGAGCCAGATGGCTGAATACTTAAACGATCAGCTTATCGTGATTCACAACGCGAGCTTTGACTGGCCCATCCTGCTTGATCATGTTGTACGACACGGATTGGCAATACCGGAAATTCAAGGCGTATTTTGTAGCCAGAAAGCAGCCATACCTTGGGCGCAAGCGATGAATCTGCCGTGCAGCCACAGAGGTCCGTCGTTAGATACGTTGACGAATGCGCTCGGCGTTGATGATCTCAGAGTCAAACTGGGCGGATTACATGGAGCGAGAATTGATAGCCGACAGACGGCTAGTGTTCTAGAGGCAATGAGACGTTATCAATTAGCGTCAAACCTTTTTCAATCCTAACTTTGGTTAAGGGAATCGAGCGTGTTCGATGAATTGTTAAAAGAGCTGAAACGATTGGAGCGGGCCACCAAGGTTTCTGTCCCAATTAGGTCTGATGAAAAAGGCTATATGGACAGGCAGTGCCCCGCAGAGAACTGTGAATTCTTATTCAAAGTTCATGAGGAAGACTGGACGAATATCTTTAAAGATGAAGCTGTTTGGTGCCCATTTTGTAGGCATGAGGCCCCATCTGACCAATGGTTTACAAAAGCACAAATTAAGCACGCAGAAGCTGAAGCATTGGCAATGATCGAGGGGCGAATTAGCAAAGCGATGCTCGCGGATACAAAAAAATTCAACCGACAACAGCCCAGAAACAGTTTCATCTCGATGTCTATGGACGTTACAGGGTCAACAAAACGAACGCACGTTATTCCAGCACGTGCAGCCGAATTGATGCAGTTAGAGATAGCGTGCGAAAAATGCTCTTCACGCTTTGCCGTTATCGGTTCTGCTTATTTTTGTCCGGCGTGTGGCCATAACTCTGTATTGCAGACGTTCTCGGACTCCTTGAGAAAGATTAAAGCAAAGAAAGATAGCATCCCTATTGTAAGGCAGGCGATTTGCGAGGCGTCAGGAAAAGACGATGCAGAGATTACTTGCCGCTCAATGATTGAGTCATGCCTGCAAGATGGTGTTGTCGGCTTTCAGAGATATTGTGAAGGCATGTATGAGCCATTCGGAAATTCATCCTTAAATACATTCCAGCGGCTGGATCAAGGGAGTGAATATTGGAGGAATGCGGTAGGCAGTGGATATGAAGACTGGCTATCCATAGATGAAATGAGCTCACTGGTTATACTCTTCCAAAAGCGCCACCTCCTTTCTCATAGTGAAGGAATTGTTGATGCCCGATATATTCAAAAATCAAAGGATAGAACCTACAAAGAAGGACAGCGTATCGTAGTGACAGGCAACGACATTGATCATTTGGTTTCTTTAGTTAGCAAACTGAGCAATAACATCAGGGACGCCTGTGACAAAATCTACTCAGTCTAGAGATAACCATTATGTACCCCAATGGTATCAGCGAGGATTCCTTTCGAGAACGTCGAATAAACTTCATTATTTAGACCTTGATCCAGAAACGATAAAACTTCCCGACGGTAAAGCAAAGACGCTAAATTCTAAATGGCAGCGCCCAACATCTCAGTGCTTTTATCAAACCGACCTTTATACAACTTTTTTCGGTAGCCACATAAATGATGAAATAGAGAGGCTTCTGTTTGGGGAAATTGATGATACAGGGGCTAAAGCAGTTCGCGCCTATATTGACGATGACCCTAGAGGATGGCATGAAAACTTCAGTGAGTTTTTTTCATTCATTGACTCACAAAAAATACGCACACCTAAAGGGCTTGATTGGATTAAAAATCACTATCCTGACCTTAACCAGGTTGATCTTATGGTCGAGATGCAGGCCATTAGGAATATGCATTGCACTCTCTGGACAGAAGGCGTAAGGGAAATTGTTTCTGCGGAAAAATCAAGTGTCAAATTTATTCTCTCGGATCATCCAGTAACTATTTACAATTACGCTTGCGATCCCTCCACTGAATATTGCATTTATCCGAATGATCCTTCCATTGCGCTAAAGGCAACGCAAACTTTGTTTTCTCTGGATGAGAATCACTGCCTCATACTAACCAATCTTGAATACGCTAAAGACCCAGATAATCAAAATCCGTTAGAGAAAAGGACTTTTGCGCGCTTTGTTAGGAACAGCATTGCTAGAACTGACGCGCTCATTAGAACCCGTCATTTAGATGAAGCGGAAGTCGCGACCATTAACATGATATTGAAGCAGCGGGCACGACGATATATTGCTGCATCAAACGAGGACTGGCTCTATCCCGAAAAAGCAATTTCTGACGACTGGCGAGATCTAAAGAGCGTTCTATTACCCCCAGACGGTGGGTTATTCCATTTTGGCGGTGAAATGTATGTTGGGCACAAAGATGGTAGCACCTATTACCAGGATGAATTTGGAAGAACCGCTCCTGAGAATAAGTACTTAAAGAAGGAGATATCAGAAAAGGACATCGGAAGGAATGACCCCTGTGGCTGTGGTAGTGGAAGGAAATACAAGAAATGCTGCCTGGGAAAACCTGAACATCAACGGACAGCGTGGGACCTGTTGAGTATCCGAGAGCGGAACCTCATTTTATACAATGGTATTGAGGACATTCTTGGTTTCAATAAAGGAAAGACCTGGGATGATGTCAGACGTGAATTAAGCAGTGAACAGGTTGCTGAAATACACCGGCTTTATGGGTTTCTCTGGCCCATCGACACCGATATATTTGCTTTGCTTCCAAAACCGGATGACGCACTTAGAGCACTCTATACGGGAACACTGGATCCAAGAGTAATAACGGGTTTTGGTTTGGGTGCTGCGCCATATTTCGATGAGCTATTGATACAGCATCCATTCATTAATCCAAATGCAGTCAACCCAAAATTTAGCCCGGTAGATTCACCGCATCAGCATAAGCATCAGGCACTAAAAAATATTTTGCTGTTCTCGTATCTTCAACCTTTCGTAATGGCTGGGATTGTTAACTTCATTCCTGCCCCATGTTCATTTGATAGCTATCTTCATCGTCAAATGATGACAATGGCTGAAGAACGTAGAGGTGGTCAACTGATAGATCAAAAAGAAAAAGATCGGTTTATGAAAATGGCAGAGGAAGATTTTGCCAGAACCATGAGGATATTGCCCAGAGAGCAGCAAACTAACCAAATTCGTAAAGCCATGCCCGAAATTTCTGACGATGAACTTGAAGGCATGCTGGAGTATATGAAACAGCTTAACGAGCAGGACCCTCTTGCATTATTACAGGAGGATGTTTTTGCAGATGGTGGCCAGCTTATGATTAGTAGCATGGCACCCAATTTCGAAATGGCTTTATTTATCGCCCAGGCAACTGGTTCAATTGTTGTGACCGATAGTGAAACCAGGTGGCAAGAATTAAGAACAGCACAGAGCAGTGAGAGTGGCATTACTGCATATTCGTGGGACGATTATCGAAAGGTGATAGAAGAACCGGAATATTTCTTTAGCGCGATGCCAGAGGTTAGCTTTGAGAATCGCATGAATGGAAATTTTGGTGGAATCCGTAACTCATTTCGAGAGTTATTTTTGTTGACACAGGGGAATAATTTTCCTTCTGAAGCTCTTCGGCTAGAGAGATTTAAATCACAATTCATCAAAGGACACCAAAATGCTATGAAAGGGTTCGATATGGACTCCCAAACTACATTCAAAGCGAAAATGAATGTCCTTATGCCAAGGGGCGGAATGACCAGTAACAATGTGCAAAGACTTCTATTGAAATCAGGCAGTCAAAATCATCTTAGCTGTGCACCCATGGCGATATTTATTGACGTTAACTAGATAGAGCATCCTTGGTCATATTGCTCAGCTGCACTAGAACTATTTGATGCGGCTGGGAACTGGTTCCCATGATCGGCTTTGGATGAGAGGAATCCCAAAAAAACCACCCCACCCACCGAATAGATTTTCCATCGTCCATCCCAACTAATTCTCGCACTATGCCCCGTAATAACTCACGGGAGCAGCAGCGCCATGAAACGCCAACTCTGGCCATCGACTTTTCTAATTCTAGGCTTGTGTGTCGCACCGGCGGCGTTCGCCGATGCAGATGCCGAGCGTGAGGCGCTGGCGAAAATTGCTCATGAGCTTGAGGCGCTCGAACCGTTGATTCGTGAAGCCGAGTCACAAGCCAACCCGGATGCCCGTATTCGGCTCCGCTACGACTGGCTGCGTCAGGACCTGTTGAGAGTACAGCAGGGCATCCAGGAGCACATCGACGTGCCTCGGGAAGAGCCAAGAACCTTTCCGCCATTGCGCGGTGACTACCGTCGCTGATGGATGACCATGACGCCCGCTCAGAACACAGCATTTCAGGCAGGTTCCGGAGTCACTCCGTCGACACTGCTGATCGGCATCGCGTCCGTGGTGCTCGTGCTCGCGTTTATCTGGGTGATCTGGGTGACGTTGGGCACCTTCCGGGCCTGGCAGAACGGTCAAGTGGTCTTGTTCGATGTGATCTGGAATGCACTGCGCGCGAGCATCGTACTCATGGTGTTGGGATTTTATCTGCGGTGAGGCGTTGGCCATCACTGCGTCAATGATTCGGGGAATGGCCCCGTTACCTCGGAGGAAAAGCAATCATGATGAAGACAATTAATAAAGGAACAGCAGCAATTGGGCTGCTGGCGATGTCTGCGTATCAATCGGTGTGGGCGGCCTTGCCGACACCGGTGGCACCCAGTACCGCACCGGCGGCGGGTGACTGGATCTCGTTGATCAAGGGTTATATCAAAGACGGCGGGCTCGTGCTTGGGCTCGCCATTGCGGTACTCGGGTTCCTGTGGATCGCCTATCTCGGCTTTTCCAAGTTCAATGAGGCACGACAAGGCAAGGCCGAGTGGGCCGAGGTCGGTGTGCTGGGCATCGTCGGTGCGATCGTGCTGATCTTCGCCAGCTACCTGCTGACGGAAGCTGCGGGCGTCATCTAAAAAGATGGCACATCGAGGTGACATTCTGGCTGACCGGCTCAATGTTGAGCCAGCGATCTTCAAAGGTTGTTCGTCGTCCGAACTGGGCGTCATTGTTGGTGTGGCCGCGCTCATCTGGTTGCCTGTCAGTCTCCTCCTGGCATGGTTGATGGGCGCGGTCACCATGGGCTTCGGCATTGCCGGGGTGGGTGTGGTCGCCACGGTCATTGTGACGGCCAGTCTGTTTCAGCGTTTCAAGCGTGGCCGACCGGACGGCTATTACCAGCAACAGATCATGATTTGGCTGGATGACCACGGCTTGCGTCGTTCTTCATTTGTTCGGCGCACGGGCGCCTGGGATATCGGGAGGACCTGGGATGCGACGATACCGGTACGAGATCGATAACGTCCGTGCTCATCTGCGCTCGCTGTGGATCATTATCGGTGTGCAGGTTGTGGTTATCCTGGCGCTGTGGTTTGGCTGGAGTCAGTCACCCAGACATCTCACCGTGCACGTCCCCCCGGACCTGCGCTCCGGTGCAACGCAGACCATCGACCAAGTGCCGCCAGCCAACGTCTACGCCTTCGCCTTTTATATCTTCCAGCAGCTCAATCATTGGTCGGAAGACGGTGCGCGGGATTATGGCAAAGCGATCTTTCGTATTTCACCGTACGTCACGCCGCGCTATCGGGCCGACCTCATTGCAGATATGGAGATGAAAGGCAAACAGGGCGAGTTGGCCTACCGTGTACGTGGCGTGCAAGAGGTGCCCGGTCATGGTTATGATGAACGCCGGGTAGATGTGCTTGCACCCGGTGTCTGGGTAGTGTGGCTGGATATTGACCTTTTCGAGTCGGTGAAAGGAATGACGGTGAAGAAGACGACCATCCGTTATCCGCTTCGCGTTGTGCGTCTTTCCGTCGATCCGGAGTCGAATCCGTGGGGACTGGCGTTGGATGGTTTTGCGGCGACCGGGCCCCGGCGGCTGAGCGAAGCCGAACTTGCTGACGAGTCGGCGCAAGGCAAGTGACGAAACAGGGATCAACGTATGATTACATCAAACAATCTAAAACGTAGTGTCATTTTCTGGCTTGGGCTCGGGTTGCTATTGATGCAGTCATTTGTCCATGCCGAGTCGGAACTCACTGAGCGTATCGAGTGGAAGAAGACGCCCATCCAACTCAAGCTCAAGGTCGGCCACGAACGGTTGGTACACTTTCCGGCATCGGTCAAGGTGGGCGTACCCGCATCCTTGCAACCACAGCTGCGTACCCAGAGTGTCAATGGCACGATCTACTTTCTCGCCAGCGCGCCCTTTGATGCTACGCGTGTCATGGTGCGCACGGTCGACGGTGGACAGATCTATCTCTTCGATCTGTCGGCGTCAAAGGAGGGTGGTCAGACGAATCCCGTGCAGGTGTTCGTGAAGAAGACCGGTGAGAGTGAATCCGGCCAGATGAATCAATCCGTCGGCAGTAACGATACAGCCGCACAATACAGCTATGTAATCCTGACCCGTTTCGCAGCCCAACAGCTCTATGCACCCGCACGGCTTGTGCAAGACAGACCGGGCATTGTGCGGGTTCCGGTAGCGCGTGACTCCGTTGCCTTATTGCGCGGTGATTCAGTCGACGCCACGCCACTGGTGGCCTGGCGGGCAGAGGGTCTGTATGTCACGGCCGTCAAACTCACCAACCGCAGCGATCAGCCGCAGATTCTCGATCCCCGTGATCTGCGTGGTGCGTGGTTGTCCGCGGTCTTCCAGCACAATCGCCTGTTGGCCGCCGGCAGCGAGGCGGACACCACGGCCGTGTACCTGATCTCGGCGCGACCGTTCGAATCCTCGAGATAGGTGAGCCCATGGCCATAGCAACCAGTAATCGACTGTTACCCCTTCTCGCCGGCGGTGTGGTGCTCATGCTGGCGTTCGTCACCCTCAAGTCATGCTCGAATGAGCCAAATGACCGGGTCGTGATGGACGCCGTGCCGCAAGCGCCGGTGCCGGACGCCGATACACCGGCGGATACCATCAAGACGCTGACAGCAAATGTCGCGGCGATGACCGCCGAGGTCGAAGCCTTGCGTCAGAACAACACCCAGCTTCACAACGATAACCGGCAGCTGCTGAACAATCGCGTCCAAATCGAGGAGAACGTAACGACGCGCGTCAAACGTGAACTGTTGTCGCGCGAGCACGATCAGGAGGCGCGCGGGCGAATGGATTCGAGCGTGCTGTCCTCACTGACGGCACGGGTGGATGCCTTGTCGCAGTCGCTTTCACATGGGGAATCGACCCAGGGTGCCGGCGATATCCCAGTTGGACTGGGATTCGATGGTGGCGGTGCGGGTGCAGCGCCTGGCGCGGAACTGGTCTGGATCAATCCACTGGATGCCATCGATGATGATGCGGATGCAGCGAATGGAAATGGTTTGTTGCATCAGGTTCGCCAGTCCACCGGTGGGGCGCTGAGTAGCGCCCGTGAACAGACCGGCAACATCGCTCTGGAGTTGAACACGCTGCAACCCGTCTACACCGTTCCGCGCAATGCCACGCTCATCGGTTCGACGGCCATGACTGCCCTGGTCGGTCGGGTGCCGGTGCGCGGACAGGTGCGTGACCCCATGCCCTTCAAGGTGATCACCGGTGCGGATAACCTGGCCGCCAACGGTCTCACCGTGCCCGGCGTGCAGGGGATGGTGTGGAGCGGCACGGCGATCGGCGATTGGACATTGTCCTGTGTCACCGGCCGGCTCGATTCGGTCACCTTCGTATTCGATGACGGCACGATCCGCACAATTTCCAGTGATGACCGCGGCGGCCAGTCCGGCGGTACCAACCGGCCCCTGGGCTGGATCTCGGACCAACAGGGTATCCCGTGCATCAGCGGCGAGCGCAAGACCAACGCGCCGGCATTTCTCACTCAGCGCATTGGAGTGATGGCCGTGCAGGCGGCGGCCGATGCGGCAGCCGCGGCCGAGACCACCTCAGTCGTCAGTGATACCGGTACGGCGACCAACAACGTTACCGGCGATGCCGGCACCTACGTGCTCGGCAAGACCATCGCCGGCGGCAGTGACGAGGTCGCCAAGTGGCTCATAGAACGCCAGTCCCAGAGCTTCGACGCCGTCTTTGTGCGGGCCGGTACCGGCATCGCCATTCACGTCGACCGCGAACTCCCCATCGATCTCGATCTCAAAGGCAGGAAACTCAATCATGCGAAATCCATCAACCCTTATCACCGCGCTCGGCTTGATTAGTCTCGTGCTGTCGGGGTGCGCCAGCACCAAGGACGCGGTGTTGCCTCAGGACGGCCCTCCCATGAAAGCCATCTACGAGCAACACATCCAGACGTTGGGTGCACGCGATCCCTTGGTGATTCGTCATGAGTTGGGAAATCGTTCTATCGTTGACGGCGATGGTTCGCTTCATGGCTACACGCGCGAGGCCAACAACGAGATCGACACCACCTTCCCCCGACTGCCGAATCCGAGTCTGGTGATGTATGTGTTTCCCCACCTGGCAGGCGACGAGCAGGTGCCGGTACCCGGCTATGTGACGACGTTCCCCATGTATGAGCGGGTCGAGTACGCACTGCCCGGTGAAGTGCCGACCCAACGGCAACGGCAGTGAGTATGGCAAAGTTTCTGTCACGCGCATCATCGAAGCAGGATCACGATCCAGCGGAAGCGCCTGTCACCACGGCGTCGGTCAAGCGTCTTTATGATCGCCCGCCGTCCTTTACCGATCTCTTGCCCTGGGTGGAGTACGATCCGGACAGCCGCACCTTTCTGCTGGAAGATGGCATCAGCGTGGGCGCCTTGTTTGAGATCCTTCCCGTTGGTACTGAGGCCCGCACACCCCAGTTCATGACGCAACTGCGCGATGCTATTCAGACGGCACTGACCGATGCCATTCCCGAAGACGATGATGCCCCCTGGATTTTGCAGGTCTACGTGCAGGACGAACCGAGTCTGCAAGGCTTTCAAAAAGAACTGGCAAACTATGCACAGGCGGGTGCGAAAGACACGGCATTCACCCGACACTTTCAGGATATGTTCTCGCAGCACCTGGCGCGGATCACCCGCCCCGGTGGCTTGTTCGAGGATACTGCAGTAACCGGAACCCACTGGCGGGGGCAGGTGCGCCGTGTACGCGCCACGCTCTATCGCCGATTGAAGGTGAAGGGCAAGACGCCGTCAGCGGTCGAGGTGGAAGAAGCGATGAATGACGTGGCGATCAAGTGGGTCGCCTCACTGGCCTCGGCCGGCATTCGCGTGCGACGGAGTACCGGCAAGGACCTCTACGAATGGCTGCTCAAGTGGTTCAATCCGAAACCCACGATCGCAGACGGTGATCCCGACAAGCTGTTGGAGGTCGCCCCGTATCCCGGCGATGAGGACCTCCCGTTCGGCTACGACCTGGCCGAGCAACTCACACTCACCATGCCGCGTTCGGATAACGAATCCGCCACCTGGTGGTTCGATGGTCTTCCGCATACGATCGTCACGATCCAAGGACTACGGCGGGTGCCTGAGGTGGGGCACATGACCGCCGAACGCCAGGCCGGTGACCACGTCTTCTCGCTTTTCGATCGCATGCCGGAGCACACCGTGATGGTACTGACCCTAACGGTCAAACCGCAGGATTTCACCCGCAACCACATCGCTCAGGTAAAGCGTGCCGCCGTGGGCGACTCCGCCGAGGCCGCATTGACACGCGAGGACGCGGAACTCGTGGAGCGGGAGATGGCACAGGGCAACAAACTCTATCCACTGGGCATTGCTTTTTACGTGCGTGGTGACAATCCAAAGATGCTACGCGCCAATGTCAATCAGCTGAATGCGTTGCTGCTGCCCAATGGCCTGCAACCGATCCTGCAGGAAGCGGATCTGCTCGCGCTGGATAGCTACATTCGTAACCTGCCGATGGCCTATGACGTGTCTATGGATAAGTCCAGTCGCCGTTCGCGGTTGGTCTTCTCCAGCCATACCGCCAATCTGTTACCCCTATACGGCCGATTGAAGGGAACCGGTCATCCAGGCTTGGTCTTCTTCAACCGTGGCGCCGAACCCCTGACCTTCGATCCCTTGCACCGGGCTGACCGTAAGAAGAACGCCCATATGCTGATCCTCGGTCCCACCGGGGCGGGCAAGTCAGCACTCCTGGTTTACCTGCTGCAGCAGATGGCCGCAATGTACCGCCCACGTATTTTCATCATCGAGGCCGGTGGATCTTTTTCACTGTTGGGTCAGCACTTCCAGGCCCACGACGTCTCCGTCAACCAGGTCACCTTGAACCCGAACGTGGATGTGAGTTTGCCACCGTTCGCGGATGCGTTACGCATGCTGGATAAAGAACGCCGCGTGCATCTTCCCAAGGATCCGGATGAGCTGGTCGATGACGACGACGAGATCGAAGGCGAGGGCGGCGGTCGGGACATTTTAGGTGAAATGGAAATCGCCGCCCGGATCATGATCACCGGCGGTGACGAGCGTGAAGACGCCCGCATGAGCCGGGCCGATCGGCTACTGATACGAAACGCCATTTTCCTGGCTGCGAAGACGGTTAAAGAAAGTTGCAGGGATCAAGTGATCACCGAGGACGTGGTCACTGCCTTGCATGCCATCGGCCGCGATCAAAGCCTGCCCGAACACCGGCGCAACCGCGCGATCGAGATGGGCGACGGCATGGCGTTATTTTGCTCCGGCCTTGCCGGACATTTCTTCAACAGGCCCGGCACCCGTTGGCCTGAGGCCGATGTCACCATACTGGAGATGGGCATCCTGGCGCGGGAAGGTTACGAAGATCAGCTCACCGTGGCCTATATCTCCATGATGAGTCACATCAACGATCTGGTGGAGCGTCACCAGCACGATGCCCGACCCACGCTGGTAGTGACCGACGAGGGTCACATCATCACCACCAATCCATTGCTGGCGCGCTATGTCGTAAAGATCACCAAGATGTGGCGCAAGCTCGGCGCCTGGTTCTGGATTGCCACCCAGAACCTTGAGGACTTTCCCGATGCCAGCCGCAAGATGCTCAACATGATGGAGTGGTGGCTATGTCTGGTCATGCCCAAGGAAGAAGTCGAGCAGATCGCACGGTTCAAAGATCTCACCGACGTGCAGCGCAGTCTCTTACTGTCCGCCAGAAAAGAACCGGGCAAATATGTCGAAGGCGTGGTGCTGTCAGACAATCTTGAAACCCTGTTTCGTAATGTGCCGCCACCATTGTCACTTGCACTTGCTATGACCGAGAAGCACGAGAAAGCGGAGCGCGCGTCCATCATGCGCGAACGAAACTGCAGCGAGCTTGAGGCGGTTTATGTTATTGCGGAGCGCATTGCCGCAAATCGTGGAGGTTAAGGGATGCATCGGATTACACAAATAAATTTATTCAAATTAACTCGGCGCTGAATGCCCCATACTTATGGCTAGTTTTCGTTGACTGCTAGTAAGAGCAGGCCAGATAATGTGGACACGGCTAACATCCATTTCACGAAGATCTCTTTTGTACTTGTCTCTCTTCATGCTTATTTTGAAAAATGATGGACTATGATCAATCCTATGCGATTTTAATCGCCAGAGTGATCGCAGTGCGTGCTGCTTACTGATAGCGTAGCCAGACAATTTCACTATTGCTCCAGGTCGAGAGGACAATAAAAATGGCGCAGCGCAATGGCTTACTAGAGATCGCACCGCACCGAGAACTTAACGCATTGAAAACTCAGTTGACGGGATCCACGACGTAGTTCTTTTTCGATTGCAAATAGGCCACCTCGGCAAAGCCGGAGGGCACGATGTCGCGCTCGACCACGTGATAAAGATGATGAAAATCGATGCCCTGTCCGCGCAGGGTGTTGTCGCAAACGGCAAACTGCACGTCTTTGGCTTTCAGCGCATCGATCATTTGCCGGGTCTCTGGGTCTGGATCAGTCAATAAGGACACGCCCTTGGCGTAGAGCACTATCGTACCCTGTATCTGGCCGCCCCATTGCGCAGCCGCTTCGAAGCTATTGGCCATGTTGTGTAACTTCATGCCTTGTACCGCCTTATCGTCGGTCGTGATCGGTACGACAATCTTCATCGCACCGTATTGCCCGTGGTTTATTTTGGGCTCGACGTAGCTGCCGTGCTTAGCCTCCATAGCCTTTGCGCCGGCGTCTGGATTCGCTCTTCCGTCGGCCGCGTAAACTGCGCCCGCCACAAATATCGAGCTGATTAAAGAAATTAAGATTTTTCGAGTGTGCTTCATGATTTACTCCTGGTCCGATTAATGAAATAACGATCTAAAAAAATGGCTGTCTTGTGTGGCAGATGCAATCGAACTTGAAAATGGCTGCGAAATGGGAAATCCGAGCACTCGATACATTCTGGCAAAACCATCCATGACGATTTGCTTCCGTGGTTGGCGGGAAACAAATGTTGCATCAGTATGTGCCTCGAAATTATCCCGTCGGTTCGGTACCGAACATACCGCGCCTTGGCGCGCGCGAAGTCGGCCAAAGCGAGTGAATAACAAAGCGAATGTTCGCCACCGCACAGACCTGCTTGCGCTGCCCGCATAAGGTTCAGCAGTACGAAACGCACGCAATAATGGCCCTCCATGCATCAGTGGTAAAACTGCACGCCGTTTGATCCGGTGCGTCTTGCCAAGAATCATTTAGAACCAATCGCCAGCAACGCATCGGCACACGTCAAGTACGGTAGGCCGGTGCTGTTCACCCAGGAGATCTTACATGAGTAAAGCAAAGACAACACGGCATTCTGCAAAAGGTACACGGCAAATGGGTTCTGCCCCGAACCAAGACACACAACAGGCTGCCGGCGGCGAGCTGCACCAGGTCGCGGGTGGCGAACACCCCGCGCTCACCACGAACCAGGGTCTCGCGCTTTCCGATAATCAAAACTCGCTCAGGGCCAACCCACGCGGCCCCACGCTGCTGGAGGATTTCATCCTTCGCGAAAAAATCACCCATTTCGATCACGAGCGGATTCCCGAGCGCATCGTTCACGCGCGCGCAACGGGCGTGCATGGATTCTTCGAGCTGACCGCCTCGCTGAAGCAATACACCACCGCCAGGATACTCACCGAGGTCGGCGAGAAGACTCCCGTGTTTACGCGCATATCGACCGTCGCAGGCGGTGCCGGTTCGGTCGACACCCCGCGTGATGTGCGCGGATTTGCCGTCAAGTTTTACACCAAGGAAGGCAACTGGGATCTGGTTGGCAACAACATCCCGGTTTTCTTCATCCAGGACGCCATCAAATTTCCCGACCTCATCCATGCCGTCAAGATGGAACCCGACCGCGGTTTTCCGCAATCGGCAACCGCGCACGACACCTTTTGGGATTTCATTTCGCTCACGCCTGAATCCATGCACATGGTGATGTGGATCATGTCGGATCGCACCCTGCCGCGTTCGCTGCGCATGATCGAAGGCTTTGGCGTGCACAGCTTCCGCCTGATAAACGCCGCCGGCGAATCGACCTTCGTCAAATTCCACTGGCGTCCCAAGCTCGGCCTGCAGTCCACCATCTGGGACGAGACCGTCAAGATTTCCGGCGCCGATCAGGATTTCCACCGCCGCGACATGTTCGACGCCATCGCGGCCGGTAATTTCCCCGAGTGGGAATTCGCGGTGCAGCTGTTCACGCAGGAGCAGGCGGACAGCTTCCCGTTCGATCATCTGGACGCCACCAAGCTGATTCCAGAAGAACTGGTTCCGCTGAAGGTGATCGGGCGCATGGTGCTGGATCGCTGGCCGAACAATTTCTTCGCCGAAACCGAACAGGTGGCTTATTGCCCTTCGCATGTGGTGCCGGGCATCGATTTCTCGAACGATCCCCTGTTGCAAGGCCGTTTATTCTCCTATCTCGACACGCAGCTTTCGCGCCTGGGTTCGGCCAATTTCCACCAGATCCCGGTCAATGCGCCGAAGTGCCCATTTGCAAATCAACAACGCGACGGCCACATGCAGATGGCGCAACCAACGGGCCGTGTCGCGTACGAGCCCAATTCCCTGTCCGACACCTCGCCACGCGAAACGCCCAAGGGCCTTCATAGCGCCGCAATCACGGAAACTGGCGGGAAAGGCCGCATCCGGGCCGAGACCTTCGCCGACCACTATAGCCAGGCACGGCAGTTCTATCTCAGCCAGACCGCGTATGAGCAGGCGCACATCGCCTCGGCGCTGGTATTCGAGCTTTCCAAGGTCGAACATCCGCACATACGCGAGGCCATGGTCGGCCACCTGCTTCATATCGAAAAAGACCTCGCCAAGCGCGTCGCCGCGGGTCTTGGATTCAACACCCTACCCGATGCGCCGGTGGCGGCAGCGCCTGTGAAGAAGATGCCACCTTCGCCGGCATTGCAGATCATCGGCAAGATGAAAAACACGCTCGCGGGGCGCGCGGTCGGGATCCTGATCGCGGATGGCTCGGATGGCGCTGTCATCAAGAAGATCAAAAAGGCCGCGACCGATGCGGGCGCCAGCGTGAAGATCATCGCCCCCAAAGTGGGCGGGACGAAGCTGGCCGATGGCTCGATGCTGGCGGCTGACGGGCAACTGGCGGGTACGCCTTCCGTGCTGTTCGACGCCGTCGCCGTCATCCTCTCCGACAAGGGCGCAAAAGCCCTGTCGATGGAAGGCGCCGCAATCGACTTCGTGCGCGATGCGTTCGGTCACCTCAAGGCCATCGCCGTCGACCAGGGCGGCCAGGCGCTATTGAAAAGTGCAAATATCGGACACGACGCGGGCATCGTGGACGCCAATGACAAGAACGCATTTATTTCTGCGGCCAAGACGCGCCAATGGGATCGGGAAAAGTCCGTTCGAACCTTGGCGTAAAAGCAATGCAAAAAATCAGGAAAAATTCCAACTCTGAAAGATAAGGAAGAGCGCTATGCGTAACAAAGAAAAAGGAAAGATAGGGTGGGTTTTGCTTTGGCTCTTGGGAATCCCGATTCCAATCTTGCTGGTGCTGTATTTCCTGCGTGGATGCACCTGAGGCGGCTCTGTTGAAAAACACCCGCTAACGCAGTAATGGCTTTGGGGAACTCAATGGGCATGCGCCTGCAATAGCGAGATCAACGATCCCCACCGTAAATGAAGATTACGACAGTTGGCATTGATCTGGCAAAAGTTGTTTTTCAGATTCACGGAGTAGATGAGCGCGACAAGGTGGCGGTACGTAAGCAGTTGAAGCGTGCAGAGATGTCGAAGTACTTTGCCAATCTTGAGCCGTGTTTGATTGGCATGGAGGCTTGCGGTAGCGCCCATCACTGGGCGAGGAAGCTTGAAGGCTATGGGCACAGGGTGAAATTGATGGCGCCACAGTTTGTGAAGCCCTATGTCAAAACGAACAAGAACGATATGGCCGATGCGGAGGCGATCTGCGAAGCAGTCCGCAGGCCGAATATGTGGTTCGTCGCAATAAAGACGGTGGAGCAACAAGCGATCCTGTCGGTGCATCGTGCACGTCAGGGATTTGTGAAGGCCAGAACGGCGCAGGGCAACCAGATACGGGGTTTGCTCTCTGAGTTCGGGATCGTCATCCCGCCGGGAATCCGCTCGATCATGAAGCAGATGCCGGAGATTCTGGAGTACGGTGAGAATGGTTTGCCTGGCAGTATGCGCAACCTGATTGAGCGGCTGACGGAGAATCTGCAAGCGATGGATCGTCAGGCCAAAGAACTGGAAGCACAGATACAACTATGGCACCGCGAGAATGAAGCGAGCCACACGCTGGCAGAGATACCGGGGTTGGGGCCGATCACGGCGAGTGCGATTGTGGCGACAATTGGCGATGCGCGGGAATTCAAGAATGGCCGACAGCTCGCCGCATGGATGGGGCTGATACCCAAACAGAACTCCAGCGGCGGCAGGCAGACCTTGCTGGGCATTAGCAAACGCGGTGACACCTATCTGCGCACCTTGATGATTCACGGTGCGAGAGCGGTCATCCGTTTAGCCGAGCAGAAAGCCGAGCCGGAGAGTTGGTTGAGAAAACTGATGGCCAGGCGGAACACGAATGTGGCGGCGGTCGCGTTAGCGAACAAGAATGCCCGGATCGTGTGGGCACTGCTGGCCCATGATCGAATATTCCGTCCCGGTTACACACCGGCAGCGGTAGTCGCTAGCATGTAATCGGGGCGGTTGAGCAAAACCGATTATTTAACGAGTAGCAGGTGAGCACCACCACCGATTGCACAGGCAATCATTAAATGATGGCGAGACAGGTCAGACCGTGAGTGGGAAAGTCCGATTGACGCCACGGGCGAAAAGCCCGATCAAAGTGATAGGGACCTCATTCAGCGAATTCCATCAGGGATAGAGGCGAGTACCTCACTAAAAATCCGAATGTATGGCTGCAATCTTTACCTATTCTCAAAATCATCGATTGAATGCTTGGCAAAAGTGGGCGTCCATGTATGGCGTCAAGTCACTGTGGCGCTTTTCAGCCGCAGGACGAACCGGTGCAAAAGGAATTAACTGTCGCGCAACCCGAAGGTGCAAGGGCTGACTGGGATGTCCCGTTGCACTTACTGAGGGGCGCGACACTCTTGATTGTTTTAATAGCCTAAGTAAGCCTTTATCAAATGAGAAGTCTTGGTCCTCGAAGATGTTGGTATCAATTGATATAGCGTCATAAGCGACTGTTATGTTATTGGCTTATTAGAGTTGTGATGTCTGCGAGGCAGCCGGTGAAAAATGGCTTCTGGAATGATTGATGATTAGACTTGGGTGTGCTTTGATTTGAGAATTTTGACTATTTACGCGTGGCATTGGAAATGGGTCTCACGAGAGCTGCTATTGTTTATTGATGTAGTAACGGACTGGAAACTTGTTGTGGGTCAGGGATCGCTAGAAAACACAGGAGTAGCCAGTGGCTACTTTTCAGTGCTGATTCAACCGGTGGATGCAGCACGCTGGACTCTATGTGAGTAGAAGAAGTGTTGCAGATGAATCGAAGACCACGTCCAGCGGTGTCTTGCCGGGTGCGAGACTAATGCGGTTGGATACGCGGAAGATATGTGTATCGACTGCGATGGTCGGTTCACTAAAGGCAGTGTTGAGAATCACATTAGCGATTTTGAAGATGCTCGCGATCGCCTTATTCACGCCTTTGTCAGTGGCCTGCGCCGAGAGCGCCACGGCCACCAATAATTGGAACACATTGCCGTAGTGCAGCTCAGTGGTGGACAAGGGATTGGCGGCGCGCAGGCGCTTGAAGATCGCATGGAGTTTTTCGGGGTTCACAGATTATTTATGACTAATTTGTCCGGAAGTTCGATACAACAATCGGTTTCGGTAATGCGCGATGGTAGCTCTCACCGAGCATACTACCCCAACAGGCGCTTGAGAGTAGTCGTTTTATGTGTAAGGTCTTACCTTTTGAATTCTACAGCAGGAAGCGATAATGCCTTCACCGGCATGATCAAGCGCACTGTAAGCCCACCTCCTGGTCGATCTGCGAGTTCAATTCTCCAGCCCTGGACTCGGCAGATCTCACGAACTATCGCAAGCCCCAGACCGCTACCACCTGTGGCACGGTTTCGCGAACCCTCCAACCGCACGAAAGGTTCGAATATCCGTACGCGGTCAGCGGGACGAATGCCAGGCCCTCGGTCCATGACTTCAATGACGACGTCGGTCCCCAGGTGTTTACAGCGTATTTCAACGGGTTGCCCTCCACCGTAACGCCGCGCATTGCTGACCAGATTGCGTAAAACTCGGTCGAAGGGCATGAAGTCCACATACAACGGTACGGTATCCCCCAATAAGTGCACTGCGGGCTCATCACTGGCGAAATCTACGAAAAGGTTATTCAATGCTTCTCGTAGATCAATAGACTCTACAGGCACGCCTGAAACTCCCTTGCTGAAATCCAAAAACTCCGCAAGCAATATTTCCATTTGCGCGAGATAGCGGTCGATATCATCCAGCGCCGTGGGGCCGATATTCTCTCTGGCTAAATCCACAGCCAGTCGTGCCCGTGTCAGCGGCGAGCGCAAATCGTGTGAAATTCCTGCGAGAAGGGTAGTGCGGGCATTTATCAGGGTGTGGACTTGCTGCGCCATGGCATTGAACGTCACCACTAACTCATCCAGCTCTTGAACTGACGCTTGCACTTGCAAGCGCGGCGCCCAGCCTTGTCCCACTTGAACTGCTGCTTGACTGAGGTCGCGCATGGGGCAAGTGAGTTTGCAAGCCACGATTAAGGCTGCGCCGATACTTAACAGTACTGTGATTATTAGATTCAATATCAAGGTTAATACAGGATCAGTCCCGATACGGCTGTGTGGGAAACTGAAGCGCACCTTCTGGCCGCCAGTCGGTATATCCGCATAGTAAATACCGTCCTTTACGGTGACCTGAACCTTGCTGTTGACCCGTTTGGACAATGCGGTCATCAAGAATCGCGCATACGGCAGCATGCTGGGTTGTCCTGGTGTAGGACCATCTGCTTCTGAGACGCTCAGGTGCTGATGTGAAGATAGTTGGGAGCGAAACGCGGTGCGTTGTTCGGGTGGCGCGCTATCGAATTTGGTGGTTGAGGTAACTATCAGATCCGCTAGATCTTCTGTGGAGGCGTGCAGTAACGGCCAGACATTGAGGAGGAATGATAAGGTATAAAGTATAACTTGCAGTAGCAAGGTGAAGCCGGCCAGTAGCAATAGGGTGCGGCGAAACATGGACCGGCGGGACAGCAGTGGCAGTTTCATCCACAGCCTTCTGGTACGAACAGATATCCCGTTCCTCGCACTGTGCGGATGAAACAAGGGTCTTCCGGATTGTCCTCAATCTTGCGACGCAGGCGTGTGATGCGCACATCAATAGCGCGTTCGAAAGGCATTCGTGTGCCATCATCAGCAAGTGTGACGAGGCGCTCGCGACTCAACACACGGTTGGGATGAGCGCAAAATATTCTGAGCAGGGCAAAGTCAGCTGATGTGATACGCACTCGCTCACCGTTTTTTATAAGGGTGTGACTACCCTCATCCAAGAAGTATGGACCAAAACTATAGGTTAGCGGTTCCTGTTCGGAAATTGGCTCGTGGTCACGGCGTCGCAATACAGCTTGAATGCGAGCAGTGAGTTCGCGGGCGCTGAAGGGCTTGGGGAGGTAGTCGTCGGCGCCCAGTTCGAGCCCGACAATACGGTCTGCTTCCTCTCCACGTGCAGATAGAATAATGAAGGGTAGGGATCCCGCCAAGCGCCGCGCGATCGACAGTCCATCCTCGTCAGGTAGCATAAGATCCAATAGAGCCAGGTCGAATTGCTCTCGGGTAAGAACCTTATCCATCTCCACGCCGCTGCCAACAGTAGTGACCTCCATACCATGTTGGCTAAGATAACGGGCTAGCATCGTGGCCAGTTCAGGGTCGTCATCAACAATGAGAATTCTTAGCGTTTTCATGTCCTTAAAATGTAACACGACACTAAATGGGCTGCAGGTGACCAGTAACAAACAGTAACACAATGTCACATGTTGTCATCAAACCGAAGACCTATTGTAGTGCGTAATACGTTACCGTTCACGATAGCCGGAGTTTGTCTTGTAACGTGATTGATCCGCAGGCTGTACCGGGGTCGGCGGCAAAGGAGCATTTTTGTCCATCTCAACCAATGAGGGGTCTGTATGAACAACCAGAATAAATTTACGTCTAGTAAGCTACGCCGGATGAGCCATGTTTTCTCTTTTGTTAGCGCGAGCTTGTGTTTGGCAACACTACCACTTGATTCTGTAGCGGCGTCGCCTGCACAGATTAACGAGTTTCCAGCGCCGGTTACAAGAGCAATGCCCATGCATATGGCGATGGATGGGGCCTCTAATGTGTGGTTCGGAGAATTCAGGGCCGGGAAGCTCGTGCGTTACGCCAACGGAAAAATGACAACTTATGACATTGGTCCTGCATCCGGGCCTATGAACCTCTGGGTGAATAAAGCCGATGGCAGCGTCTGGTTCTCTGCGCTCGGTAATTATATTGTTCACTTGACTGTGGCGGGGAAGGTGACGACATATCCAATCCCCTCACCCAACAGTATGCCTATGGGAGTTACAGGTGATTCCCAGGGTAACATCTGGTTTGCAGAAATGTTCACCAACAAGATCGGTGTCGTCCGTACCAACGGGCGGATAGACGAATACGACATCCCAACACCGTTATCGATGCCGACCGGACTGACCGTTGATCAGTATGACAATGTCTGGTTCGCTGAGTCTGGAATCGGCAAGATTGGTGTCTTGCGGAAAAATGGCAGCTTTAATGAGTATCGCTTGCCAATTGGTGGTCACCCCATGGGAATAAGCTATTCCGCAAATCAGAAAACCCAGGATGTAGTGTGGTTCACAGAAACTATTGGCAACTCAATAGGTTCAATCACTCAAACTGGCAAGATCACCCAATACAAACTTCCAACGCCGCTCAGCATGCCTATGATGACCATGGAAGACGCGTTGGGTAACGTCTGGTGCACGGAAATGGACAGGAATCAGATCTGTAGATTGCGATCAGATAGAAAGACTATTTCTGAGTATCGCATTCCTACGCGGATGAGTGGCCCGATGGGACTTAGCGTGGATATGAACAACGGATCTGTCTGGTTCGGCGAAACTCGCGGCAATAGTCTGGGGCAATTAATTCCGCTAGATTAAGTCAGTTGATTACCAGTCAGGAGCAAGGACGCTCCGGCATCAAACAGAA
This sequence comes from Thiogranum sp., assembly GCA_024636585.1. Taxonomy (GTDB): domain Bacteria; phylum Pseudomonadota; class Gammaproteobacteria; order DSM-19610; family DSM-19610; genus Thiogranum. Next base: position 123,410 of record JAGXGS010000032.1, read on the forward strand.
TTCAATGACATATCGCAATGAACCTCCTCCAATTATCCCATGTATTTGCCAAAAATATGCCGCAACAACAAAAATATGCCGCAACAAATTGACATGGCACTATTCAGTTTATTGCATCAGTAGTGAGGCAGCATTCAATTGAGGTCTATAATCAAGACACAATTTCGGTATATGTAACTTTAATTCGTGTGGCGAATTGCGTCTATGGATAACTGATTTACCGCTATCTACCGGGGGTAGTAATGGGCTATAAACTATACAAATCTAGAATTCAGGAACTTAAGGCGGATATAGATCCTATCCGAATTAAAGAATCGCAGGCGCACTGCAAATCGGAAGGGCTCGACGCTGATCTTTTCCATCCAGCAGACACTCAATTTCAAGCCGATCTCGAAATATTCAAGTCTCGCTACTCTGGCGTTCGTAAATACTGCCAGCAGTTATTTCTCGATCTTTACTGCGATGTTTCTGACGTTAATTGCGTATTCTTTCTTTGTGATGATGTTGGCCGATTGATTTCGCTTGGCATTCATCCAGGAAGAGTGGACGGGTTAGCTGAGGAATTAGGCTTGATTTGTGGAGTATCGCTTAACGAGGAGAGTTGCGGGACCAACGCTATAGCTTTGGCGCTATCGTACAAAGAGCCTATGGTGACGTTAGGAGACGACCATTATTGCAATATGTTCAAACATTGGTGCATTGTTGCGGTGCCAATTCTCAATGAGAGTGAAAATCCAGTGGCTTGCATCGGGATTGCGAATTGTTTGAGCGTTTTAGTCGGTGAAAAATTGGCGCTTGGAAGATTCATTGCGCGGGATCTTGCTCCATTCTTTAATGTGGAGCTCACCAGAACCGATCGACGAAGCAATGCCAAGTTAACGGAAGCTGCATTGCAGGTCAGTCTGACCAGTCGCCAGAAACAGGTCCTCTCGTTATTCGCGAAGGGGATGAGCTACAAAGAAATAGCACGAGAAATTGGCATTGGCTCATACAAAACTGTAGAAGAACATCTCGATGCTGTGCGGGGCAAGCTACATGTTTCCCATCGTCGTGAATGCATTCATAAGGCCATTTCGCTCGGCATAATAAAGATATGAATGTTAAATAGCATTTAGGTGGTTAGGATCGGTAACTTAGATTCAGAAATATTCGCACTGCTTGTAGGCAGTCGTACATGCGATTATGCCTGGCGTGTATCTGCACTGACTGGGAATTATCTTGTACCTTATTGCATGAGTTTTGAAAACGATACGATCCAATATTGCGCACAGTCGCGATTCTGATAATGACTTGCAGATCGTGACTAGCTCCAATATCTGCCTATCCAACTAGAATAATTAAATTTCCATTGTTAGTTGTTATCCTGTGGCCTTCGAGCGATGACTACTGCTTCCCTGTAGCAAATCTAAATTGCTATTGCGCCATTCGGCGGCCTGGGCTGAGCGAGATCCCAGTCCTGATCCTGTGTGTACGGGAGCGCTTCGCTGCGGTCTTTTGCGTCACTATGTGAGGGATTATCTAGCTCTAGCAGAGCTTCGTAAGACGCGATTCCACGTCTAGATTCAGAATCCACTTCCAAGCCTATTTGATTGGCATTTGGGCGAGGATTGGTTGCGAGTAGCCCTATTCGTTTTGTGCTGGCGAGCCTACGAAATGCTCGACTTCTTCTGATCGATATCCGCATTACATCTAGTTTGAAGCCGGTTGTTAGGGAGTTCCTACGAAATAGTTGACACCCCATAGTTATGCGCACGCTTGCTCGAACTCCATCGGTGACAAGTAACCCAATGACGAGTGTAGTCGCACACGGTTGTAAAAGTCGATATAGGAACGGATGGCTTTTCTCAACGCGGAATCACTTTCGTAGATCTCCCTATGGTACAGATCGGATTTCATCGTCTTGTTCCATGATTCCATGTGGGCGTTATCATTCATACGCCGAGGCCTGTTAACACTTTGCGCGATCCCGGCTTTCTTCAAAGCCCGTCGGTAGTTCGTCGAAATATACTCAACGCCTCGATCGCTGTGAAATATCGGCGCACTTTCCGGTTGACGCACACGCAGAGCGTGCTGCAAGGCTCTGCGCGACAGCGCGGTCGTCCGCTCTGGCAAGCCCCTAGTTTTCTACACAGCTGACAGCTTCTCATAGTACTGCCTTTCGTAAGCCAGTGGTGACAAGCCATCGTTATTGCCGTGGCGTCGGTTCGGGTTGTAGTAAAACTCAATGTAGTTGAATATCTCAGATCG
>JAGXGS010000033.1 GCA_024636585.1 Thiogranum sp.
AAAAAAAAAGACGTCCATCACCGGCGGGCATTGATCAACCCGCGGTAATGGACGCCTTTGTCCGGTACCGGCCTGCACTGGCCGGTGCTGTTGCGGCGGCTCCGCCTTTGGAGACACCGTTTACTGTTAGTTCGCGTTCAGGGCTTGCGCTTCTGGCTCACGCCCGGGTCCGGTCCCGGCTCCATCAGTTCAAATATAGAGACCAGCTGTTCCGCGACCTGCCCGACACGCAGGTTTTTGTCCATGGCCATCTTGCGCAATGCCTGGTAGGCCTGTTTTTCGGGCCAGGCGCGCTGTTCCATCAGCAGCGCCTTGGCGCGATCGATCAGCTTGCGCTCGGCAAGACTGACCCGGGTTTCCTGCAGCTCCCTGCGCAGGCTCTGGAATTCATTGAAGCGGGCGATCGCGACTTCCAGAATCGGCATCACCCGCTTGTGCGCCAGCCCGTCGACGATGTACGCACTGACCCCTGCCTTCACCGCCTCGCGGATCAGATTGCCATCATCATTCTCCGCAAACATCACGATCGGCCGCGGCTGATCGCGATGGATACAGCGCATCTGCTCCAGCGTATCGCGACTGGGCGAATTCATGTCCACGATGATCATGTCGGGTCTGAGGTCCTGCACCTTTGCCAGCAGATCATCGTCGGGATGAACGCGTGCAATGATCTCGTGCCCGGCTTCCTGCAGCGGCACCCTCAGTAACTCCACCCGCTCGTCCCGTTCGTCGACGAGCATGACTCGTAACTTCATTAGTGCCCGGCTGTGGCTGATTCATCTGCCAGATAGCAGAGCAATCGGCATGCCAATACAGCAGACCACGCAGCACTTTCAGCTGCATCAATGAGATAGCCTGAGTTGCCGGCGCCGACTGCCGGGCATTGTGATGCGATCCTGCACGCACAGTGTGCACGCCTGCAGATGCAGGTCCGCTATTGGTGCAGCTGTTAGATGTCTGGAATCTAGTAAGGCCGCCTGCGGATATGAAGTGCGTACAGAATCCGCGCAAGAATCAGCTCCAGCACCACAAACATCAACACCACTGCCAGGCCCCAGGCCGGGGACAATCCCAGCTGCCCGCCCGCCAGCAGCGTCGGCAACACTGATTCCGGTAGCTGATCGAGCCCGGGCATTCTGCCGCTGGGTGGGATGCCCAGCCGACGCTTGATGAAACTCGACAGCAGGTCGCCCGCCATGGCGCCGGCGGCGATCAGCACCCCGACCAGTACCGACACACCGAGCAGCGGCGCCGCAATCGCGCAGGCCAGAACAGCGGCCGCGATGCCGCGAACGGTCTTCGACGACCCGAACCAGGGCTGCCCATCGCTGAGCCGCCGCCCTCCATCGAGCGGCCAGCCGGCACGGTGGCCGAACAGGCGCTGAGCGATGATCGGCGCACCGTTGGCAATCAGCAGCAGTAGCAGGAGTTGGCCGGCGGCGATCAAGATAGCGCGGTCAGGAATTGACCATTTGCTGAAAAGGCACGCAGGAGCCTGCCAGGTCTTCATAGGTACCGGAGGACACCACGCGCCCTGCATCTATGTAGTGAATCACATCGCAATTCCTGACCGTATTGATGCGGTGCGCAATCATGATAATAGTCAGTTGGTGCGACAGCTTCTGGATCGCGTCCATGACCGCGGTCTCGGTCACACCGTCGAGCGCGCTGGTAGCTTCGTCGAGCACCAGAACGTCAGGACTGCGGTAGATGGCGCGGGCGATGCCGATTCTTTGCCGTTGCCCGCCACTCAGACGGATACCGCGCTGTCCGAGCAGGCTGTTGTATCCATCCGGCAGGGACTGCATGACATAATCATGCAGATTGGCTATCCGCAGCGCGCGTTCCAGCTTTGCCGGATCGATCTGGTCATCGGGAATGCCGAAGGCGACGTTTCTGGCAACGCTGTCATCGAACAGGAAGATGTGCTGCGGCACGTAGCCGATATGGGTTTGCCATGCGCCGACATTGGCGGGCGTGACCGGGGTGCCATTGACAATCAACTGGCCCGCTGAAGGTTCCAGCAGCCCGAGAAGGATGTCGACCAGCGTGGTTTTCCCGGACCCGGTCGGGCCCACCAGCCCGACCGTGGTATTCCTTTCGATAACCAGATCGAGCTTTTGCACGGCATCGGCCGCAGCCTCGGGATAACGGAAATCGATGCTGCGCAACTCGACCGTCTGAATGGCGCCGAACCGGTCCGGCTCGCCTGCCCCGGAGCGGGCGTCACCGGCAGTCGGTGACAGGCTCATGTAGTCCGCATGCACTTCATCGAGCATCGCCAGGTTGTACTGGATGGTCGTGAGGCCTGAAAAGATCTGCTGCAAGGCCGGCAGCATGCGATAGCCCGCGATCACGTACACCACGAGTATCGGCATCCAGCGAGCCAGATCCTTCTGCGTCGCGACCAGATAAAGAATGAAAATCATCATGCCCGACATCGCCAGCATTTCTATGCCATGCCTGGGAAGCTGGGATATGGCGCGACTGCTGGTGTCGAGTTTGGCAGTAGTGCGCGACCAGTCCGAAAAACCCCTGACGAAAACGCTTTCCTTGGCAAACAGCTTCAGTTCCTTGATACCTTCAAAGGCTTCGCTGGCGATTTTGAACTGAACCTGCCGCGACCGGCTGGCCTTGCTGCTGAGACGGTTGAGCTTTCTGTAAACCAGGCTGTAAATCAGCAGATAGCTGCCGCCGAGTATCGCCCCTACGAGCAGCGCGACGAGCGGGTTGATGGCAATCAGCAGAGCGATAATGAATGTCGATATGATCGCGCTGGTCAACATCTGAACGCCCGGCAGAACCACTCCGCCCACTACCCGCTCTGCCTCGCTGCAGACTTTTCTCTTCAGATCCAGCGTGTTCTTCGATAAAAAATACCGATACGGCTGCGCCAGGTAGCGCGCAAGCAACTGCTCGGAAAGCTGCTGGCGCCAGGCGAAAGTGAAGCGCGACACCAGCCAGTTGGCCAGCGCAAAAAACAGGCCGCGCGTGATCAGCAGGACCAGCACCGCGGCGCCGAGAAAAATCACAAAACTCTCATTGCTGCCGAATCCAAGCCCCTCGTAAACGGCGTGTGCGTAACGGTTCTCGAGAACCACGTCGATATTTGCCACCGCTGCAATAAACGGCATGATGGAACCGATGCCCGCGACCTCCAGCACTCCCATCACCACCATGACCACCAGCAACCGGTAAAACTGCCGGCGATGCCGGGGCGACAGAATCGCCAGTATTTTTCCAAAAGACTTCTTCATGCTGCTACCTGCCGGCCATAGTATCTGCGGCACTCCGCCGCATCATACCGGTTCCATGATAGCTGCCGGCGTTCTTGCACTGCGGTACATGGCTTCCGCCATACAGACTACTCATTATTATTCCGTTGTCCCACTGACTCGGGGGCAGCCTACCAAGACTACCCAACGGAATCGAGACTTTTAGCCCTGCCGCGCCCCGCTGCGGCTGGCGCGGTTATTTCACCGGGTATGCCATGGTGCTGATAAGCGACAGTTCTGCCTGTCGCGAGTCCAGCCGGGTGTGCTGGACCACCACCGGGACATCCGCAGTGATGATACTGGCATAATCGGTATCCCGCGGCACCGGCTCGAGGTCCTGTGTCACTGGTTTACTGTCGTCAGCTAGCGTCATTGCGAGCGTAGCGTGGCAATCTCAGGATGACACCGGCCCCGCCTGGAGATTGCCGCGGCGCCTGGAGGCTCACCAGAATAGATGCGGCCCCTGGCGCTGACATTGATGTTTTTCAATCCTCCGGATTGATACAGCACCGGACGATGCCCCGGTTTGCGCAGCTATAATAATGAGCAGCAAACGGGAGAACCTGCGTGATGGAACAGACTGCGGAAAAACTGATGCCCAACGGGAACCCGCTGGACGAGGAACAACTGGCGAAAATGCATGCCTACTGGCGTGCCTGTAATTACCTGGCGGCCGGCATGATCTATTTGCGTGAGAACCCGCTGCTCAGAGAGCCGCTCCGCGCCGAGCACATCAAGAAACGCCTGCTCGGGCACTGGGGTTCGAGTCCGGGATTGTCATTCATGTATCTGCATCTCAATCGCCTGATCAATCAGCATGACCTGAACGCCATATTTCTCGCCGGACCGGGGCACGGTGCGCCGGGAGTGCTGGCGCCGGTGTATCTCGAAGGCACCTACTCCGAAGTGTATTCGGACGTGGGGCAGGACCTCGAAGGCATGCAGCGTCTGTTCGAACAGTTTTCGTTCCCCGGCGGCATTGGCAGTCACTGCACGCCGGAGCTGCCGGGCTCTATCCACGAAGGCGGTGAACTCGGTTACAGCCTTTCGCATGCATTTGGCGCCGCTTTCGATAATCCCGATCTGGTCGTTGCGGTGGCGGTCGGTGACGGCGAAGCGGAGACCGGTCCGCTGGCGACCTCCTGGCATTCCAGCAAGTTTCTCAATCCGATACGCGACGGAGCGGTGCTGCCGATCCTGCATCTGAATGGTTACAAGATCAACAATCCCACGCTGCTGGCACGCATTCCATCCGACGAACTGGAATCGCTGTTCCGCGGCTATGGGTGGAAGCCCTGCTTCGTTGAAGGTGGCGATCCCGATATCCTGCACCAGACCATGGCCTCGGCCATGGATCTGTGCCTGGATGAAATCCGCAAGATCCAGCGCTGGGCGAGGAGCAATGGCGTTGCCGCACGCGCGCACTGGCCGATGATCGTATTGCGCACACCCAAGGGCTGGACCGGACCCGAAGAGGTCGATGGTCACAAGGTCGAGGGCTCCTGGCGTGCTCATCAGGTACCTCTGTCCGGGGTTCACGACAACCCGGCACACCTCGAACAACTGGAAGCCTGGTTGAAAAGCTATCAACCGGAAGCACTGTTCGATGCCAGTGGCAAGCTGCTGCCTGAGTTGCGAAGCATGGCGCCCATCGGCAACCGGTGCATGAGCGCGAACCCGCACGCCAATGGCGGCTTGCTGCGCCGGGATCTGCGCATGCCGGACTTCCGCGACTATGCGCTGGAAGTCGCTGCACCGGCGCAGATCCGCGCCGCGAACACCTATCCGCTGGGCAAGTTCCTGCGTGACATCATGCGCCGCAATATGGACAATTTTCGCGTCTTCGGTCCGGATGAAAATACATCAAACAAGCTGACTGCCATTTATGAAGTCAGCAAGAAACTGTGGTTGGGAGAATACCTTCCAGAGGACGAGGACGGTGGCGAACTGGCGCCCGACGGCCGGGTCATGGAGATGCTCTCGGAACACACACTGGAGGGTTGGTACGAAGGCTATGTACTGACCGGCCGGCACGGCTTCTTCTCGACCTATGAAGCTTTTGTGCACGTCATCGACTCGATGTACAACCAGCATGCGAAGTGGCTGGCGATTTGCGAGGACATTCCCTGGCGCGCGCCGATTCCCTCCATCAACCTGCTGATCACCTCCACAGTCTGGCGCCAGGATCATAATGGCTTCACACACCAGGACCCCGGCTTTCTCGACGTCGTGGTCAACAAGAACCCCCAGGTCACCCGCATCTATCTGCCACCGGACGTCAATACACTGCTGTCAGTGTCCGATCACTGTCTGCGCAGTCGCAACGACATCAACGTGATCGTCTGCGACAAACAGAAGCACCAGCAGTACATGGATATGGATGCCGCAATCCGTCACTGCACCAAAGGCATCGGCATCTGGGACTGGGCCAGCAACGATCAGGGCGTGGAACCGGATGTGGTAATGGTCGGTTGCGGCGACATTCCGACCCAGGAAGCACTGGCCGCGACGGCTCTGCTGCGCGAGCATTTCGAGGACCTGAAAATCCGCTTCATCAATGTCGTCGATCTGTTTCGCATGCAGGCGGCGGGCGAACATCCGCATGGCCTGTCCGATCGGGACTTCGACAGCCTGTTCACTCGCGACAAGCCGATCATCTTCAACTTTCACGGCTATCCCTGGCTGATCCATCGCCTCGCCTACCGGCGCACCAATCACCATAATCTGCATGTGCGCGGATACAAGGAAAAAGGCAATATCAATACGCCGCTGGAACTCGCGATCAACAATGAAATCGATCGCTTCAGTCTGGCGATCGATGTCATCAACCGGCTGCCAAAACTCCAGGTGGCCGGCGCCCATGTGAAAGAAAAACTGCGCGATATGCAGCTCGATTGCCGCACTTATGCCCACCAGCACGGAATCGACAAACCGGAAATCGACAACTGGAAGTGGCCCTACTGACAGGTGAAAATTCTGGTGATCAATTCCGGCAGCTCATCGATCAAATATGAGCTGTTCGATCTGGATGATGAAAGCGTGCGCACCAGCGGCGAGGCGCAACGGATCGGCGAGCGCGAAAGCAGTCTGTTGCACCGCTGGAACGATGCGCAGGGGTCGGCAGAGGAACTGACGTATAACGAGCCGCTTGCCGATCACGCAGCCGCGTTCGACGCCATCACAACGGCGCTGCGCGAGTCCGGAAGCATGCAGGAACTCGATTCACTCGCGGGCATCGGGCACCGGGTGGTACATGGCGGCGAACAGTTCAAAACGCCGACCGAGATCGACCATGATGTAGTGGAAGCGATACGCGCTGTGTGCGTTCTTGCGCCGCTGCACAACCCCGCCAACCTGACCGGCATCGAAGTCGCCCTGGAACTGTTCCCGGAGGTGCCGCAAGTGGCGGTATTCGACACCGCGTTTCATCATTCGATCCCTGCGCACGCCTATCGCTATGCGGTTCCCGCATCCTGGTACCGCGAGCACCAGGTGCGGCGCTACGGCTTCCACGGCACCTCGCATGCCTGGGTCGCGCATGAGGCCGCCAAGTATCTGCAACAACCCGCAGCCGCCCTGAACCTGATCAGCCTGCATCTCGGCAACGGCGCCAGCGCCGCGGCCATACGCGCCGGGCGCTGCGTCGATACCTCGATGGGACTGACGCCGCTGGAAGGACTGATCATGGGCACCCGCAGCGGCGATATCGATCCGGCCATCCTGTTTCATGTCAGCAAGGCGACCGGCGCCGACATCGAAGAACTGGAGTCGACACTGAACAGGGAGAGCGGTCTCAAAGGCATCTGCGGTGTCAATGACATGCGCGAGATTCAACGGCTGGCAGAATCGGGAGACGCCGATGCGCAGCTTGCCATCGACATGTATTGCTACCGGATCAAAAAGTACATCGGTGCCTATTACGCAGCGCTGGGGCACGTTGATGCGTTAATTTTTACCGCCGGCATCGGCGAAAACGCGGCACTGATCCGGCAACAGGCCTGCGAGGGACTCGAAAACCTCGGCATCAGCATCGACGACGAGAAAAATGCTTCCGACCACCACGACGGAACGTTTGAAATCCAGACCGACAGCGGCCCCGTCAAACTACTGGTCATCCCCGCCAACGAAGAACTCGAAATCGCCCGCCAGACCGCCGCCTGTATAAAAGGCAAATGATGCCCCGTCGCCCGAGCAAGGCCGTGTGGCACGTCTCGTTCGGCTACGCCCTTTCATCCTCTTTTTCGAGCAGCTCGAGGCGTGACTTCAGGGTTTCCACTTCAGCCTGAAGCTCATTCACGCGCTGCGCCAGCTGCTCGATGCGATCAGCATTTTCCGGTGCAGCTGAAACTGCAGTTTCAGGCGTAACCGCCGTGTCGGTTTCAATCTGTTCGCCGAACAGGTGTACAAAGCGTGCCTCGCGTCTGCCCGGCTCGCGGGGAAGCTGCAATACGAAAGGTCCATCCTCGCGCTGGCGCAGGTGTTCGAGTGTCGACTCCACCTCATGAATATCCGCAAATTTACACAGGCGTTCAGTACGGGTTCGTAATTCTCCAGGCGTCTGCGGCCCACGCAGCATCAATACACACAGAATGCCGAGTTCCTGCCCGGAGAGCTGCAGATTCCCGAACTCGGTGTTGCAGAACCGGTGCTGATATTTGGTAACGCGACTACCGAAGCCGGTTTTGGTGCTGACATAGCGTCTCTTGACCAGCTCGTCGACGACATCCTGCACCGTCGTCTCATCCAGGTTCATCACCGGATCGCGACTGCTTTTCTGATTGCACGCGTTGGTGAGTGCATTCAGCGAAAGCGGGTATTGTTCAGGAGTCGTATGCTGCTTTTCGATCAGGCAGCCAATCACGCGCTGCTCATAAGGTGATAATCGAATATCCAACTGAAATCCTCGGCGCCACAATGGTGGCTAATACTACCACTAACCCTGTTCCGACTCCGGTCGTTCGACGAGCGGAAGCTTGGTATTTTCAGGCCATGCCTGCGCCTGAATAGTTTCACGGTAACCGTGCCAGGTGGCATAGCCGAGCACTGGCATCAGTACGGCAAGTCCCAGAAACGCAGTGGCAAAGCTCACAAGCAGTGACAGTCCGACAATTATCGCCCACACCAGCATCGCCAGTTTGTTCTGCAACACAGCATGCACGCTGGTGACTACGGCAGTCACTGTATCGACTTTTCGATCGAGCATCATCGGCAGAGAAAACGCGCTGGCGCTGAATACGACGGCCGTGAAAATGGCGCCGACACCCGAGCCGATACCCAGAAACAGCAGCATTTCGCGCAGACCTGCTTCGCTCTCCATAGGAAAGAACACGTGCACCATGGAAGCGGCGCGAGCCCACACCAGCGCTACGATCAACAGAATAGCTGAGAACACCAGTTCATCTCCCAGGTGCCGCCGGCCCTCGCGCAGGCAATAGCCAATCTGCGGTTTCAGATCGCGCTCGAGTTGGCAACTGATGGAGTACAGGCCGAGACCCAGCACCGGTGCGATGAAGACGAAGCCGGACGCCAGGCTCAGGATCAGGACATAGCCGCCCAGTTTCCAGGTTGCATAGGTCAGGACATAGGAAACCAGCACCAGGAATCCGCCGTAGTAGAGACTGGTGCGCGGCGCGCGCCTGAAATCGCGCCAGCCGAGCGCGACCCAGCGCAACGGTGCAGTGGTATCCAGCACTGCGCAAGGCGCAGCGAATGGCAATGCCTCAGGGCCGGAAGATTGCGGCTCCGGATCTATTTGCGATGACGACATATTCCCCCTCCCGAAACTTATGCACCGGTCCTCTCATGCCGGTTTACATTAAGATACTCAGTCTGGGAGCTTTCGCAAGTGCCGGGGTCTGTGCATCTCAACCGGACACAGCTAGCGGGCGCCGGCTCCCTCCTCTGCTGCATTTTCATCAGGTGACTCATAATCCAGCGTTGGAACGGTCACCTCCCTCTCTTCAACGTCGACATCCCCGGTTTCAACATCATATTCGGGCATGTTTCCGCCTTGTACATCGACTTCGGGCATGCTCCCTTCCTCGGTCTGTTCGACGTCACAGGCGGCAAGACTCAATGCCAGCGCCGACAGGCAAAACAAGCTGGTCAATCGTTTCATTTCGTTCTCCCTATTAAGACAAACTCCGAACCGCGCAGAACGAGCGCGACGCTATTCGCGCCGCGCCCTTCAGCCTTCTACTGCCGCACCTTCGTTTCAAACGCGCTGAATTCGCTGCGGTCAATGCGACCGTCGTTGTTGCGATCGGCCTGACCCCACTGATTGGTCAACGTCTGGCTATCCGATGCCTCCTGTGGCGATAACTCCTTGATTGAGTCGCTACGATTCCGTCCGGACAAGTATAGAAAACAATCTCACTGCGTCTCACTGATAATCCGCAATGCCGTTTTGTCAGCTCAGCCTTGCCGCGCTTTGCTCAATGACGGGAAGCAGGGTTGAGTAACGCCATCGCTTCCTCTGGCGTCGAAAAAACAAACCGTTGGCGTTGTGGATGATTCAGAAGCGTTTGCAGGCAATGATCGACGTTTTTGAAAGACTTTCCGACACCGATGCTCGAACGTATCGCGAACGACAGGTAGGGTTTTTCCTGGGCGGCAATAGCCCGGTCGAGCATCTGCTCAAAGGTGTTGGGCGGATTCCATTGCCGCCACATCGACAGGCGTTCATGTTGCCAGCGATAGCGAAACCCGTTTTCGCGCAGCCGCTGCAACCGCGCTCGCAGCTTGCGTCCGAGTTGAAGCCATCCGGTCGTAATGGGAATGATTTTTATCGATCGTGAACCGGGGGCAGCAGGCTTGAGAAAATCATCCTGACCAGGCTCATAAGGTACGCGGGAAACCCGGCAGTAATCCGGGCGACGCCCTGTTGTGTAGCCTTTTTCCAGCGTGCCTCCCGCGTCAGACGCAAGGCCGGGTTCGACAGTCAATTCATAGCGAACCCCGCTGGCCTCCAGGAGATTGACAGTCTCGGTATTCATCCAGAAGTTGCCGAAACGGAAGTTTTCGCAAGCGGTTCCGAAAGCCTTTTTATAGGCCTGGAGTGACATATCCACACATTCATTCACCCACTCCTGATTGGCCAGATCCTCCAGCCACATCTGCCGATCCTTGATCCACCGGTAAGCGTGCGGGTGCGCCCCGAATCCATCTTTCTGGCGCTCCATATCCTTGATGAATTCGGGATACCGATCCACTGCGTAGAGCGGACTGCCATAGGATTCCGCCACCTGCGGATCCATTCGGAAGCACCAGTTGTAGTGCACGGGAGATCCCGTCGCTTCTTCAAATCGCGATCGCAGGGAAGCAAGATAGGGATGCGTCGCTTCATAGCCTTTCCAGGGTTCCGGAGCGGAACGATTCACCAGAAATGGATCCGGCTCCACATCTATCGATAAAATGATCGGTATCTTTGTCTCGCTGACATCAGGTTTCATTGTGCAGGCTTTCTCATGATCAAATAGTGGCCTTCCATGGAGGACTCGCTTCGCCCATCTTCCAGGCACCCAGTGTCTTCTGAGCATCCCCGGCTTCCCGAAAATTTTGTTCGAGAAGGAGTGACCGCACGCGGTGGCGTTCGACGTGGAAAGCCGGAGCATAATCCTTTCCAACCGGCGAACTGTGATTGACAGTCACGTAATCGACAATGCCGAGCTTGCAGCCCTTTGGTTGCAACTTCATCCATAAAACCCAGATTCCCCAGCCCATGCCAAAATTTTTCGGGAACGGCATAACCTGGTTGATCCATGGCTGCGTCACCACGAACATGGGGCCGGGCTCGACGAACGTCGTGAGCCGTGCCAGCAGAAAAGGCCTCTTTCTGTTTATAGGATAGCTGTATTGACTCGACCAATCGTGAGCGGGCTGGGCAATTCCAAACTCGCAGGCGGTCGCCGCCCTCAGAAGTTGGTCCAGGGATCCGCGCGTAAAGGATATATCATCGTCTGTGATGACCAGTTGATGACAGTCCGCGGATCCAGCCGCTTTCCAGAGACGGTTCAACAGGTCCATGCGTGTACCCGGCCCGCAACCTACGGTGCAGGCGGACAGGTCAGGCAGGGGTTTATCCAGTGCCCACAGGGCAATCTTCATGCCGCGCTGTTGCGCCTGTTCAACCAGGACGGTGACACTTGCTGCGTTTTTTTCGCGGTAGATACAGAGCATTGTAGCGGGCCGCACATCGCAGTCGCCGAAACGCTGGTGCGCTTCCCGCGCGGATTCAAAGAGCCCGATTGCGCGTCCGACGTAGTAGCCAAGAGCAGCCAGCCCTGCGCCAATGACCAGACGGCCCCAGACATGGACGTCTTGCAGTCGCTGGCGTCCGCGACGAACAATCCGTTTCATTCGGGTGAAGAGTCTGGTCATAAGTGTGAGTTATTATTGGTTCTGGTGCAGGCCATACTACGCCCTTTTGGGCTGTAAACCCACGGGGTGGATCCCGGGATTGCCGCGTCAATCGCCGCAATAGCGCTCCACCAGTTCAGCTTTCATTCCGGCACCGAATTCACTGGCCCAGAGCCACTCGTAATAATCCCTGCCCACGGCGCTGGGTGGTCGTGGTTCTTTCAGCCAGTTTGCTCGCATACGATGATCCCGCAGATAATCATCCATCGCCTGCTGCACCTCTTCCAGCCGCCAGCCGCTTTTCTCGAATTCCGTTTTGTCCGTGCATATTTCATCTGCCCCTGCTGTCGCTGAAACGGTAATCAGCAGCAGGCCGGCCGCGACCATGCACGCCCGCCAACACTGTCTGGCCATGGCGTAATCCTCCATCACACCTGCACTTCGGTGGCGCGGCGTAACCGGGCCTCGACCCGAGCGGCAGTCAAAAGATTCCTGTCGACCACCTCGGGATACAGGGGAAAGAACCGATCCACCTCGAACACGTAATCACGCGCAGCCTGTTCCAGCCGCCGGCGCACCGACTGAGGCAATCCCTGCACCATCAGCAGCCGTGGCGCCAGCCGCCGGATATAGCGATCGCATAGCTGCTGTCGGTGCTCACTGTTCCAGTTCTCCCTGATCAGGCAGGGGGGAAAATCGTCAGTCGCCGCATTCCGGCGATCGAACCAGGCTGCCCGCGGTCTGGCGCCGGCGCGCTCTTCGACGAGTGTCTGCAGGCGATAGTTCACCGGGGGCAGATAGGTTTGCGGGGACGTTTCCGGAGCCGGTACTTCGAGCTGCGCCGCAGGCATTGCAACCCACGCCGGGCGCGAAGGAGTCAGCTCAATGTCCTGTTCGTTCACACAGGACCGCAGCAGCGCAAGCGGGCGTCCGTCGCTGTCATCCAGCAGCCAGTATTCATACCAGTCCGCTGCGGCGAACGGCAGATCGGCGCGCCTCACCGCCTGACACAGATCACGGGTGGCGGCACGTACGTCCTCGGGATCGAGGAACGGATGCAAGGGGCGGGGCTTGAGTTCGCCGTACTCAATGGTCGCCACCAGCGAGTAGTGCAGCTCGGGATCGGCGAGAGCTTCTCTTTTCTGCTGCCGCGCCGCATCGGTCAGGGCGTACTGAACCGCCCAGTTCAGGCCGTCGATGCTCAACGCGCGCGCCCGGTCGATCTCGGCGATCTGGATCTGGCCGACGAAAGGCGACAATTGTCGCCTGGAATACATTCTGATCATCCCGCTGACCATTCCAGACGCTCCTGCCCGCGATGAGCGGCCCGGTTCGTTGCTTGAAAAAACAAGTATAAACCGCTTTTCAGACGACACCCAGCGGAGTCATGAGCCGCCGCCATCCTACTGTGACGCAGCTCTCACGCTCTATGCCCTGACTGAAGTAAGCTGTCGCGGGGTCGCAGATCAGACGCGATAACATCACTCTCGGCATGGAAAGATTTATGACAAATGCAGAAAAGCCAGGGAAGACCACAGAGATAAAGGGACTCAGCCTGATTGGCGACGGCGAATCCTTCAAGGAGGAATTATGCCAGATGCTCGAGAGCGCAAAGATTTTCAGCGACTTCAGCCGCGGGGAGATCGAGACCCTGGCCGGTTATGCGCGCGCCTACAGCGTAGACAAGGGTCAGACCATTTTTAATGAAGGTCACAAGGGCAGTTTTATGTGTATCGTCACCAGCGGCTCCGTGGACATCTTCAAGGAAGCCGACAGCCACGATAAAAAGCGCATTACCACCATTCGCCCCGGAAGGACCATGGGGGAAATGTCCATTCTCGATGAACTGCCCTACTCGGCTACCGCCATCGCGAAAGAAAATACAACGGTGGTCCTGATCACCAAAACAAACTTTGACAGCCTGACGGAGACATTCCCGGCTCTGGGACTTCAGGTCGTCCGCAGAATTGCCAGGCTGCTCAGCCTGCGCCTGCGCCAGACCACCGGGATCCTGCTCGATTATCTTGAGTGAGCGCGCTTCGCAATCCATTGCCTGGTGTGTAAAAATACGCGGCAGATTCCTTCCCGGATTGACGCGGCGCTGCGCGGCAATCTCGAAACGACACCCACACCCATGAAAAAACTGCACGAACTCAACTTCGACAACAGCTATGCGCGCCTGCCGCCCGCGTTCTATTCCAGACATGTGCCGGTACCGCTGGCGCAGGCGCACCTGGTGCACTTCAATGCTGCCGCCGCGCGCCTCATCGATCTCGATCCCGACCAGGCCGCACGGCCGGATTTCGTCGACATCCTCACCGGCGGATCGCTGCTGCCGGAGTTCCAGCCGTTGGCGATGTGTTACGCCGGTCACCAGTTCGGTCACTATGTGTCGCGGCTTGGCGACGGTCGCGCCCTGCTGCTTGGCGAAGTGCGCAACAAGCAGGGCGAGAAATGGGACCTGCAATTGAAAGGCAGCGGCGAGACCGGCTATTCGCGCGGCGGCGACGGGCGCTCGGTGCTGCGTTCGGCCATCCGCGAGTATCTGTGCAGCGAAGCCATGCACGGCCTCGGCATACCCACTACACGCGCCCTGTGCATCACCGGCAGCCGTGAAGAAGTATACCGCGAACAAATTGAAACCGGCGCCATGCTGCTGCGACTGGCGCCCAGTCATGTTCGCTTCGGAACTTTCGAATATTTTTATTATCAACAGCACTTCGACGAATTGCGCATCCTCGCCGATCATGTGCTGGAACAGCATTTCCGTCATCTACGTGAAACCGCTGATCCGTATCTCGCCCTGCTGCGCGAAGTCATCGCCTCCACCGCTCGCCTCGTCGCCGGATGGCAGGCCGTGGGATTCGCACACGGCGTGATGAACACCGACAATATGTCCATCCACGGCATTACCCTGGATTACGGGCCTTACGGTTTCCTCGATCGCTACCAGGCGGGTTTTATCTGCAACCATTCCGACCATAGCGGGCGTTACGCCTTCAACCGGCAACCCGACATAGCGCTGTTCAATCTCAGCTGTCTCGCCCAGACACTGTTGCCGCTGCTCGACGCACAGCCCGAAGCAGCCGCGGAACTGGCGAAGGCAGAACTCGCGCAGTACGAAGCCATATTCACCGACGATTATGCAGCGCGCATGCGCGCCAAACTCGGCCTGCAGGAATCCATGCCCGGCGACCAGGATCTCTGCGCCGACCTGCTGCGCCTCATGGAAGACAACCACGTGGATTACACCCTGCTGTTCCGCACCTTGTCAGGACCGGAACCCGAAACCGCGCGAACCCTGTTCAGGAACCCGCAGGCCTGCGACGCCTGGCTGGAACGCTACCAGGCACGACAGCAGGCCGATCCTCGCAGCGCGCAGGAGCGCAGCCGCAGCATGGAACAGGTCAATCCCAAATACATCCTGCGCAATCATCTCGCCGAAGCCGCCATACGCAGCGCCGCCGATGACGGCGACTACAACGCCATCGACCGGCTGATGACGGTTTTACAAACGCCGTTTGATGAGCATCCGGGAATGGAAGCCTGGGCCGCCCCGCCGCCTGACGGGGCGCAGGCTGTTCAGGTCAGTTGTTCTTCGTGAGCGATAATCCGCCCACTTTTCCTGGTCCTGGCATGTTCGATCACTCCTGAACGGTTAGTCGATTGACTGGTTATGCCACAGACTCCTGACGGATATCCCAACCCGGAAAGACCAGAACTGCGGGATGGCACTTGAGCGCCCTGGCAAGAATCTTAGCCCTCTCCACCCCCAGGTTAACCCGATCATTTTCAATGGCAGAAATGGTGGATTGGGGAATGCCCGTTAGCTCAGAAAGCTCGTTCTGGCTCATTTCCTGTAATTCACGGAGAATCCGAACCGACTCCCCGACAGAAACATCCATCAACTTCTTTGCTTTTCGATAATCTTTCATCTTACTTCCTCCGATAATCGTGCGGAGTCACGTTAACCACCTGTACTAAAACAAGATCCTTCTCGATTTTGTAGATGACGCGATACTGAATGCTTAGACGGGATGAACGATGCCCTTTCCATTCACCACGAAGAGCTTCGTCCCTGAAGCCTCTAATTTGCTTCAACCCATCAGGGCCACTTATCAATACTATATCTTTCCATTTCTCATATCGTTTTAACACGTCGATCGGCAGCAACTCAAGCTGCTTTACGGCCTTCCTGTGCTCGTATATCTCCCACATACCTTAATTAGTGTATATACGCTATATGGTATGTCAACCCTGCGCCATAACGTCTTAAGCCCACGTGAAGTTATCGGTAGCGCCCGTCATTGCGAGGAACGTAGTGACGTGGCAATCCCGTGATGTACCTGCACCCTTATGAGATTGCCGCGCTTCGCTCGCAACGACGAGTTAAAGGAACAGCGCCGCGCGCGATGGTTGCAATCACCGCATGTTCCGGCACACGTCGGAAACGCGCAGGTTGATCCGGCATGACGCGGCTGAAAAAAGGCAACTACCGATTGGCATGATTCGCCGATGCTGCAAAGATGATCAATGCATTGAAGTGTGTTGTCCATGTATTCCGGAGTAAACTCCATTGAAACAGCTCCTACACAACTGGATAGCTGCGAAAAGAAGCCCGTATGCCTTTATACATGATCGTTCTCCCCCCTTTTTAATCCGTGTTTCCAGACTGATTATGACTTTGATGCGCATGGTTTCCTGCCGCCGCTGGCCGGCGACTGAGAAAAATACCCTCGACGAGCAGTATCAGCGCCATGGCAACGCCTGCCACGCCGACAACCAGAGCATCCGACGCCAGTTTGAACCAGACGAACCCTGCCAGCACAACCAGATCCAATGCAATGGCTGTCACTAGAACCCACATCTTGGCCCCAATGTCTTTGCGCAAATAGCGCAGTACGCCCCAGTGCATGGCGATATCCATAACCAGGTAGAAAATGATGCCTAGCGCTGCAATCCGCGTCAGATCAAAGAACGCCGTCAATACCAGACCCAGCACCACCGTGTAAACCAGAGTGTGTTTTTGAATAGAGCCCGGCATGCCGAAATGGCTGTGAGGGACCAGTTTCATTTCCGTGAGCATGGCGAGCATTCTTGATACCGCGAAAATGCTTGCGATGATGCCGCCGGCTGTAGCCATCATTGCTAAAATTACTGTAAACCAAAGACCATACTCTCCCAATGCCGGCTTTGCGGCTGCCGCCAGCGAATAATCCCGCGTGGCGATAATCTCGCTGAGTGACAGGTTACTGGCAACCGCAAAGCCTACCAGGGTATAAATGACAACGCACAAAGCAATTGAGATCGTAATGGCCCGACCCACATTGCGATGGGGATCTTTAAGCTCCGATCCGCTATTAGTAATTGTGGTAAACCCTTTGAACGCGAGAATCCCCAGTGCCGTTGCTGCAAGAAAGCCGGTGAGCGTTGAATCCGGGGTTGTTTGAGTGAAATCCACAGCGAGACTGTCTGCCAGCCATACGCCAACCACGCCAAAAAGAATAATGCCACCGACTTTCAGAAAGCCAATGAATGAAGCCATGCCTTGAATCAGGCGGTTTCCAGACAAATTAATGAGGAATGCTGCGAGCAACAGGCCAACACCCAATGCCGGGACGAGAATCCCACGGTCGCCGCCATCAATAAGTTGAACAGCGTACGACCCAAAGGTGCGCGCCAGAAAGCTCTGGGCAATCACCATGGAAAAGTACATCAGCAAAGCATTAAAAGCGGTCGGCAATCTGTTGCCATAGGCCTTATAGAGATACATGCCGATACCACCTGCCGATGGGAAGGCGTTGGACATTTTCGCGTATGAGTAAGCGCTGAAAGAAACAATCAATGCAGCTGAAAGGAACGCCAAAGGGAACAGCACCCCGGTCATCTCTGCCATCTGACCGGTCAACGCGAATATCCCGGCACCGATCATTACACCCGTGCCCAACGACACAGCCCCAATCAGTGTCAGGCTGTTAGCTTGATATTTCGTGGTTCGGTCCTGTGAGTCTTTCACGATATCACCTGTGGTGGCCTAACTAAAATCAGCCGGCGCATGCCGTATAACACGCCAGAGACAGTGTGAGCTGGACAGCCTGATGAGCTGCAGGGCGTTGATTCTTTTTACGCGATTCTTTCTGACTGCGCAAATCACTGCGAAACTCCCCCTGGTCTGGCGGCAAGTCCGCCAGACCAGTTCTCTCTTGCCGCAGATGCAGGTCCGGTTGTACTCGCGGTCTACTTGAATGTCGTGCTATTCACCGGATAAAAGCGAGTCTGGACAAGCTTGGCTCCGTTGTTCATATAGTCCCAACCGTATACCACGAGATCAGCAATGTCGTAGATCCACGCGCTGTCGAACGAGGTGCAGTACGTGCCGAGATACAGCGTGAGGTCGGCATCGTCGACGACACCGTTACCGTCGAGGTCCTGGTCCGGAATATCGTCGCCATCCGTGTCCAGATCACCCCGGTCGATCACACCATTACCATTCGTATCCAGCACGCTCAGCGTGTCGTCGCATGCCTCGACCAGCTTCGGATAGAGGACGACCTCACGCGACTCCCCTTCCTTCTGCGGTTTGCCGAGGATGCGGGCATAGACCTGGTATTCGCCCGCCGGCAGTTGAACCAGTGCCGGATCGCCATCGAAACTTCCGCATTTGTCATGCACAGTAAGCTCAGTCACGCTCGATCGCTTGTTTTGAACGATATCAATCTGCGAATCACCGTGCTCCGGCACAAAAACCGAACCGCCACCCGCAGCCGGATCGCAGTTGTAATCATCCTTCTTGCCATGGATGTTCAGGTTGAAGTGTTCCCACTCGGGAATCCGTTGCTCCACATGACCACTTCGACCGGCTTCTCGGCTTCGCCAGAAGCTGGTTCAGAAATGATAACGGGCGATGACTTCGGCTTCAGTATTACGGGAGTTTTGTTCGGTTTCGATGTAACCAAGTCGTGTGCCGTAATATATAAATGTACGGTCCTTTACATTTGTATATTTGAAAATACCAACACCGATTTCAGTAGTAGACGAGTCACCACGGCTACTATTCGAGTCCGTTTCAGCATCGTTGTAAATAATGGCAGGCTCGATCAGCAACCGATCTGTTTTGATCGGCAGATAGATTCTGTAGTCGTCATTGATTCCTACGCCAATACCTATCGTTGCGCCCTCGGCATGTAGCTGCGATGTGACAGTAGACGAAAGTGTAAGTACAGCAATTGCCGCACAGTTTTTCATTATATTCCCCTGGCTTGACGAACGCAGTGCGCTGGATAACAGCCGAAATGAGATTGACAGCATGCGCACGCCGAATATTTTTCGTTTTTATTACAGCCCTGAACTGCAGGCCTTTGATTCTTTTTACGCTATTCCTTCTGGCCGCGCAAAACCGGAAAGATGTTGTCACTCCAGGCGCTGCAACCACCCGTAGTGCCGCAGCCTTTCGCTTTGCGCCATGATCCAGCGTTGCCGCTCGCGGACGTAGTCGCTCGGCTGCGCCACCCGCAGTCGCTTCGGGTTCGGCAGCACCGCGGCCAGCAGCGCCGCCTCGGCAGCGGTCAGTTGCGACGGCTGTTTTTCGAAGTAGATGCGGCTGGCAGCCGGCACACCATAGATGCCGGGGCCGAATTCGGCGATGTTGAGATATACCTCGAGGATCCGCTGTTTCGGCCAGCTCAGTTCGATGATTACGGTGAACCAGGCTTCCATTCCTTTGCGAAGCAGGTTGCGTCCCGGCCACAGAAACAGGTTCTTGGCCACCTGCTGAGTGATAGTGGAAGCACCCCGCAAAGCCTGTCCCTCCAGCCGGTCAGCCACGGCGCCCTGTATGGCGGTAACGTCAAAGCCGTGATGATCGGGAAACTTCTGGTCTTCCGCTGCCATCACCGCCAGCGGCGCTGCCGATCCCAACGCGAGCCAGTCGGTCCACTGGTATTCATAGGCGCTGCCGTTGAAGACCCGTTGATCGAGCATGAAGGCGGTCACCGGCGGGTCCAGCCAGCGCAGCAGCAGTACCGGCAACCAGCTCGCCAGCAGCACAAATAAAACCGTGTAATAAAGCCAGCGCACAGCCGGTCTCGACGTTCTGCGCTTTTTGTTTCTGCGTGGCATGGAGCAACAGGATGTCGGCTATCGGAGACGGTAATCTTACCTCATTTCGCGCCAGGGGCAGCGGATGAATCCGTTAAACGTCTGAACTTCAGCATGCACATCCAGCCGCGCAGTTCAACGTAGCGATAGGTCCCAGCTTGCGTCATACTCCGCGGCCTTTTAACCGGGAGGTCTCTCTCTGTGTGGTTTCGTAATCTCCGTATCTACCTGTTGCAACAACCGTTCAATATTACTGCCGACGATCTTGACCAGGCGCTGAGAGAGTCCGCGTTCCGGGCCTGCGGGCCGCTGCAAACCCATGCCATGGGATGGGAGCCGCCGCTGGGGCGAGACGGTCAGACGCTGGTACATGCTGCAAACGGTTGCCTGATGGTCTGTGCCCGCCGTGAAGAGCGGTTACTACCGGCTTCCGTGGTGCGTGAAGTGCTCGCAGACAAAGTGGCGGAGATTGAAGACGCCGAATCCCGGCAGCTGGGACGCAAGGAAAAGGCCGGCTTGCGCGATCAGATCACAACAGAACTCATGCCCCAGGCGTTCACGCGCTCGACCCGTCTGTTTGCCTATATCGATCCGGCCCGGCAACTACTGTTCGTGGACTCGGCGAGTGCGCCACGTGCCGAAGATCTGGTGAGCCTGTTGCGGGAAAGTCTGGGCAGCTTTCCTGTGCGCCCGCTGGATACCGCCACAGCGCCGGCCAACGTCCTGACCTCATGGGTGGCCGGCGAGGCACCGGCTGATTTTACCCTGATGGATGAGTGCGAGTTGCGCGAACCCACAGAGGGTGGCGGCGTGGTTCGCTGCAAGCAGGTCGATCTGGCGAGCACCGAAGTGGAGACCCACCTCGCCGCCGGGCGCCGGGTTGTGCGGCTGGCGATTGAATGGAATGAGCAACTCGCCTGCGTTCTCAGCGACGATCTGGTGGTGAGACGCCTGCGCTTCCTGGATCTGGTTCAACAGGAAGCAGACGATGCGCACAGCGATGATGCCGCAGCCAACTTTGATGCGGAATTTTCCATTCTGAACGCTGAACTATCGCGCTTTATACCGCGACTGATCGAAGTCATGGGCGGATTACCCGAGGAATGACAGGCGGTTTTTTGCCCATCCGGATCACGGTGATCACTTCTGCGGTCGTGAAGCCAGCATCTCTTCCAACGCCAGTCCGGTCATGCCGTGTATGGTTTGCCACAGGTAATAAAAGATTGCCAGCATCATAAGCATGGACGGAATGGCGATCACCGGATAGCTGAGCAATGTCAGTCGACCGAGTTCCTCATTGAATGCGACGCTGCCCGCCGGACTGGTAACGATCCATGTGGCAAGGCCATAGTTCATTATCGCCGAGAAGAAAAAGGTGCCGCTCAGCAGGTAACTGGCATTTAACAGGCGATTCTCAAAGGTGCTGGTGTTGCCAAGTTTTTCGAGTTGTTTTCTGATTTTCCCGACATCCAGAACGGCCGGGTTAAACAGCAGAGTTCGGATCAACGGATAGCGGGTCCGCGTCGAGACCAGCACCGCGATGCCAAGCAGCCCCGGGATAGCTGCCTCCTTGACGGCCAGCCACTGCGGATCGAGCTGCAGCAGGCCGATGCCACCGGTGAGCAATACACTGATCAGCCCCAGCACTGCGATAAAATTAAACGTCCTGTATCTGAATCGTTCGAACAGCCCCCAGCCCAAAGGGAAAGCCAGCGCCACAATCAGTGCAGTCGTCGCGCCAAGGGCATCATCTCCGCTGAACTTCATCAGGATAACAGCGGGGATGACAATGCTGACCAGCAGGTCAACCATGGGTCGTGGCTTATGAACCGGGGAAGTTTTCATGAATCGGCATTCTAGACGGGTGTAATGGCCAAAAAAAGCCGAATATCCTTGTTATATTGCTCGGAAATTACGAAGTAATGGTAACCTTGTGATTAACCGAAAGTATCCGCCGCACTCACTGTCGGACCATTCGAGAGTCGACTCCCGCATCAGACACAACGTTTTTTCGCGCACTCTTCGAGTTCGTCATCGAAGCAGACGTTGTGCCACAAGTCATTCTTGCCCTGCCTCTTCACCTTGTACATCAGTTCGTCAACTGCCTTGAGGACATCACGCAGCTTGCCTGACGGACGCACGAAGGTAATAGCGCCGATGCTGAATGTCACCGGCCAGCCGCGCTGCTCCATGGCGGCGAGTAAGTCACTGCGAAGCTTGGGCAGCGTCTTCCCGGCCGCCTCGGGTTCCATCAGCGGGAACAGCACGGCGAATTCGTCGCCGCCGAGCCTGGCCGCAGCATCCACGTCCCGGATATGGCTTTCGATCACCGTTCCTACGCACTGCAACAGCTCGTCGCCTGCATCATGCCCCATGCTGTCGTTGACCTGCTTGAAATTATCGAGATCGAAACAAACCAGCGTAAAGGCTTGCCGGTATCGCACAGCGCGTTTCAGTTCCAGCTCCAGGCGCTCGTTGAACGCCCTGCGATTTAACAGACGCGTCAGATGATCAGTGTTGGCCAGCGCCTCTTTTACATTAAGCGCGTCTTTCAGACGCACCAGCAGCACCGTCACCATCACGAAGAACGCAAGTCGTATAATGCTGTTCCACAGTAGCATCCAATGTTGGGAATACAGATGCCCCGCTGCCAGGTCCGCAATCGCCCACAGCACCGCCGAAAGCAGCGCGATCCCGCAGCCCGCCGGCAGCCCGAGATACCACGCCGCGATAGCGATGGGCCCGAGATAGAACAGCGAGAAGGACAGCTCGATTCCGGTCAGAAAATCGAGTACGCCGATCAGCAGCGCGCCGGCCAACGCGCCGCCGAGCACGATTCCCTTATGTCGGGAGAAATAGCCGGCCAACGCCGCAACCAGACCCCTGGATTCGGTGTTCGGGCTGACCATCGATGCCCTCCTTCGCATACCTGGTTGCAGAGTAACAATCCGGCAACCATAGCTTAAGGGTAGTTCAAGGCAGGCGAGACCCGGCAAAGTTCCCACATTGACGCGAGATGATCCGCCTCGTCCACATGATCGCTGTAGAGAAAAAGATAATGCGAACAAAGTGCAAGACCGAATCCGGAATCGGGGAACGGCAGATGCGGTAATGATGCGGTAATGATGCGGGAACATACCTCCCCTGGTCATAACCGCTGGCAAAGTCAGCAAGGAACTTTGACATGGCTTTCATCCGAACATCACCAAGCCGCTCAACGCTGCCCAGTATGTCCCAGATGTAATTGTCTTTTCCTCGTTCCATTTTGATCATGATTTCGGGATACACATCATTTATCCGGCGGCGAATTTCTTCAGCCTTAAACTGATAAACCGGATCACACGAAATGACCCGGTATCCGCGCTCTGTCGCCTCAGCATTGAAGCTCGCAGGGCCATCACCGCAACCAAGGATTTTCTTGTTCAGGTCATCCGCCGACAGCCCAAACATTGCCAGATATTCGTCGAAAGAGCGTCCCCACGGGACTACATTGGATAGTTCCACACTTGACTCCCCCTGCCCGACCTCCCTGCCCCTTTGCACTCTTTCTTGACCTGGGCGCTTAACTTCTGATAGCTTGATCCATTCATGAATCATATGAAGCCAATATGGTTTATACATAGATCGGAGAGACAGATGGCAAAACCAGCAACCCGCACCTATTCCCGCTATAGCAGGGACGCTGCCGAGCTGATGGGCAAACTCATTAGACTGGGTCGCACAGAGCGCAAGCTGACGGCCCAGGACCTGGCGGATCGCGCCGGCATCTCCAGAGGGCTACTGCAACGTATCGAAAAAGGCGACCTCAAATGCGAAGTGGGCGCTGTCTTTGAAGTTGCCACCATTGTCGGCGTCAAACTGTTTGATCCCGAGAACCCATCACTCACGAGGCATATCGAGCGCGCTGACGACAAGCTGGCGCTCCTTCCAAAATATGTGCGCAAGCGCGCGAAGGCGGTCGACGATGATTTCTAATGGCGCCTACACAGAAGCCTTCGTCTGGATTTGGCTGCCCGGTCACACCGAGCCGGTAGTCGCCGGACGGCTGACTCACGATAGCAGTAACCTCGTTTTCAATTACGGCAAAAGCTACCTGGCTCGCCAAAACGCCATGCCCGTTTATGAACCGGAGCTGCCGTTGAAACCCGGCACCCTGCCCTTACTGGAAGGCCTGTCCATGCCTGGATGTATCCGTGACGGCTCGCCCGACGCCTGGGGTCGCCGGGTCATCATAAACAAGAAGCTGGGGCTTGCGGGAGCGAAGGCCAACACCGCAGAACTGGATGAACTCACCTACATGCTGGAATCCGGCTCTGATCGAATTGGCGCATTGGATTTTCAGCACTCTGCAACTGAATATGTTCCGCGCATGACCGTCAATGCAACGCTCGAAGAACTTCTTGAATCGGCTGAGCGTGTGGAAAAAGGTATCCCGCTCACGCCCGAACTTGACCAGGCGCTGCAACATGGCAGCTCGATCGGTGGTGCGCGCCCGAAAGCCCTGATCGCAGACGAGGCCAGGAAATATATCGCCAAGTTTTCATCGAGCGCTGATCTTTACAGCCTCGTCAAGGCCGAATTCATCGCTATGCGCCTTGCCAAACGGGTTGGCTTGAATGTCGCGCCGGTATCGCTGACCCAATCAGCAGGCAAAGATGTCCTCCTCGTTGAGCGATTTGACCGCAAACGCGCTAAGAATGGCTGGGAGCGCAAACCAATGGTTTCAGCGTTAACACTTCTGGGGTTAGATGAAATGATGGCGCGTTACGCCAGCTATGAAGTCCTTGCCGAGATTATTCGCCATCGGTTCAAGAATGCTTCCGCGACGTTACGCGAACTCTATTCCCGTCTGGTGTTTAATATCCTGTGCGGCAATACGGACGATCATGCCCGCAACCACGCAGCCTTTTGGGATGGTGATATGCTTACCCTCACACCAGCCTATGATATTTGCCCTCAGGGGCGGACAGGCAATGAAGCCTCTCAAGCCATGCTGATATCCGGCAACAATCGTATGAGCCAAATCGCTTCATGCATTGAGGCTGCTCCCCACTTCCTGCTGACACCCAACGAAGCAACAGAGATCGCCGAAAAACAAAGGCAGATAATCGAAGAAAGCTGGACAATAGTCTGCGATGAAGCGAGCTTAAGTAAGGTTGATAGAAAACTGCTCTGGGGACGACAGTTTTTGAATCCGTACGCTTTTAGCGAATAAGAGAC
>JAGXGS010000034.1 GCA_024636585.1 Thiogranum sp.
CCACAGTAACCATTCCATATCCTGGCCTCCTCGAACTGCTTAGCGGTACTTGACGAACGCGTCGTCGGTGTACTTGCTGAAATCAACCATGGTGCCCAGCACCTGCAGATACGCAATCAACGCATCCAGCTCGGAAATACCCGAACGATCGCCGTCGTAATTACCAAAGTTGGCTTGCTCAAGCAGGTTTTTCTGCGCGTCCGGGATGTGCAGCTGACGTGCCACGGTTTCACCAAACTTGACTACGTTAGCGTCGAATTCAGCCTGTGTCAGTGAATACGGCACCCCCACTTTACGCAACGCCTTCATCCGCGCAGCGGTGTCGGAAATATCCAACGGCGTCGACAGCAGCCAGGGGTAATTCGGCATGACCGACTCGGGCACCATGGAACGTGGCGCGACCAAATGCTGAACGTGCCATTCGTTTGAATACTTGGCGCCTACGCGTGCCAGATCTGGGCCAGTACGCTTGGAACCCCACTGGAAAGGGTGATCGTATTGTGATTCGGCTGCCAGCGAATAATGGCCATAGCGCAGTTTCTCGTCGCGGAACGGGCGAATCATCTGCGAGTGACACAGATAGCAGCCTTCACGCGTATAGATATCGCGACCACGCTGCTCCAGCGGCGTATAGGGGCGTACGCCCTCGACTTTTTCGATTGTCTTGTCGATGAAAAACAGCGGTGCGATTTCCACCAGACCGCCCACGCTGATCGCCAGCATGGTCAACACGGCCATCAGGCCAATGTTGGTTTCAATCCATTCGTGTTTGAAATTGAAGTTCATTATGATTTTCCCTGAATCAGGCGGTTGCCAACTTGGCAGTCAGCTTGGCTTCCAGAATCGCGTTCTCGCGCTTGCCCTGACGGATGGTCATGAACATGTTGAACGTCATCAGCACAGTACCGGCGAGGAAGAACATGCCGCCGATCGCGCGCATTGCGTAGAAGGGCATCATGGCCGCGACAGATTCGGCAAACGAGAATTTAAGGTTGCCGAACTCATCGAAGGTGCGCCACATCAAACCTTGTGTGATACCGGATATCCACATCGCAACGATATAAAGAATGATGCCGACGGTGGCGAGCCAGAAGTGCCATTCGATCAGTTTCTGACTATAAATTTTGGTGTCCCATAGTTTGGGCATCATGTGATACAGCGAGCCAAACGTGATCATCGCCACCCAACCCAGCGCGCCGGAGTGCACGTGACCGATGGTCCAGTCCGTGTAGTGCGACAGCGCGTTGACTTCTTTCAGCGACATCATCGGGCCTTCAAAGGTCGACATGCCGTAGAACGACAGCGCAACAATCATGAAACGCATGATCGGATCGGTACGCAATTTGTCCCAGGCACCCGACAAGGTCATGATGCCGTTGATCATGCCGCCCCATGAGGGCATCAGCAGCAGGATCGAGAAGGCAGCGGCCAGCGACGAGGTCCAGTCCGGCAGCGCTGTCCAGTGCAGGTGGTGAGCACCCACCCACATGTACATGAAGCCCAGTGCCCAGAAGTGAACGATCGACAGGCGATAGGAGTAGATCGGGCGGCCGGCCTGCTTGGGCACGAAGTAATACATCATGCCGAGGAACGCCGCGGTAAGGAAGAAACCAACCGCGTTATGGCCGTACCACCACTGCGTCATCGCATCCTGAACGCCGGAAAACAGGCTGTAGGATTTCATCGACAGCAAGTCGATGGGCATTGCCAGGTTGTTGAACGTGTGCAGCAGCGCGGTCGCCAGGATAAATGCCAGGTAGAACCAGTTTGCGACGTAAATGTGCGGTTGCTTGCGGCGCATGATGGTCCCGACGAACAGGATCAAATAGGCCACCCACACCACCTCGATCAACAGGTCGATCGGCCATTCCATTTCTGCGTATTCACGCGCCTGGGTGTAACCCAGCACATAGCTGATATCAGCCAGCACAATAATGGCCATCCAACCCCAGAAAGTGAAGCTGGCCATTCCATCCGACATCAACCGGGTCTGGCAGGTTCGCTGCACGACGTAATAGGAGGTGGCAAACAAAGCCGAGCCACCGAAGCCGAAAATCACCGAAGTGGTATGGACGGGGCGAAAGCGGCCAAATGAGAAGTAAGGGCTGTCAAAGTTCAGAAATGGCCAAGCCAGTTCGGAGGCGATATAGACACCGACAAACATGCCGACCACCGCCCAAACCAGCGACATGACGGCAAATTTCTTAACAATATCAAAGTTGTACTGCTCCGCACCGGAATACGAGGTTACCGCCATGACCGCTCCTGTTGACCCTGCAAAAGCGCTTATGGCTGCGTCTTTAACAGTATATGCTTATATTAAAAAACTGCGGAATTATATGCCAGCACCCCTGACATCTGCAAGACCAAGCCTGCCTTAAGACGAGGACAACAGGATTTTCAAGTCGTGGGCAATCGTCTCGGGGCTACTGCCATAAGGCATTAACAGTCGTAATCGGCCTTGTGGATCATAAATATAGGTTCCGGCGCTATGGTCGATCAAATAATCGTCCGCGCCCTTTACCGAAGTCTTTTGATAGACCACTTTGTACTCATGCGCCAACTGCTTCAAGCCCTCTGTATCGGTATACATTCCCAAAAACCCGGGATTAAAGGCCGGCACAAATTGCTTTAGCAGGTCGGGGGTATCCCGTTGCGGATCCAACGTCACAAAAATGACTTGCACCTGTTCCGCTTCGGGTCCCAACTGTTTGAGCGCGGTTGAGAAGTCCGACAAGGTCGTCGGGCAAACATCCGGGCAGTGGATATAACCAAAAAAAACCGCTACGACCTTGCCCTTGAAATCAGCCAAGCTACGGACTGCTCCGTTGTGATCAGTCAGCTTGAAGTTACGCGCGAAATCGGCGCCCGTAATATCCGTTGCCTGAAAAGCGGGGGGGGCTGCGGGCATACACCCATTCAGTCCAAGCACAACCAGGGTTACCGCCGCAGCGAGCCACCGTCTCATGGCCGGAGCTGGTCGAACAGCTGGCCGGGCACATCAGCCAAGCGGTATTTGCCTGATTCAACAGCTTTTGCCAGTTTTTCGAGCGTAGTGTCCTGTAGCAGGTCCATGATTTTCTTCTTCACCGGGATCCAGCGAAAATGCAATGGGCAAGCGGTTTCATCACTACAAACCTTTAAACCCAACAAACAGCTTTGGGTAAACACAGGGCCTTCGGTCAACAGAAGGATCTGCATGAGATTGATTTTGTCACCACTTTCCCGGAGGCAGAAGCCACCCAGACGGCCGCGAAAGGAAAACAGCAGATTGCCTTTGGCCAGGCTCTGGAGAATTTTAGCCAGATAAGGCGCAGGCACCCCAAGCTGGGAGGCGATGTCCTTGTTCAGGACTGGCGTCGCGTTGGGCTGGGTCGCCATATAGATCAGCGCCTGTACGGCGTACTGACTGGTACGTGAAAGAATCATCTTGCGCTCGGGTTAACGGGTTGAGCACAATATAAAACAATCTTGTCTGAATATCCAGAAATCCGCTCAATTACCCATAAGAATCAGATGGGTATCGGGAAGTAGTGATCGACCAGCATGACGCCGAACAACAAACTCAAGTGCCAGATGGAAAAGCGGAACGTTTCTTTCGCCAGCTCATCGCTGTACTTTCGGTATAAGCGCCAGCCGTAATGAATAAACCGTCCGCCCAGCAACACCGCGCCGATCAAATAAATCCAGCCCCCCATGCCCGTACCGACAGGCAACATGGTCACGGCAAACAAGAGCACGGTGTAGAGCAACACATGGAGGCGTGTATAGGCTTCACCATGTGTCACCGGCAGCATGGGCAGCCCGGCCTTGGCATATTCTTCGCGTCGATACAACGCAAGCGCCCAGAAATGCGGGGGCGTCCAGGCGAAGATAATCAGGAACAACAGCAAGGCATCATGGTGGATTTCACCCGTTGCAGCGACCCAGCCCAACACCGGTGGCATCGCACCGGAGGCCCCGCCAATGACTATATTTTGCGGGGTGGCCGGTTTAAGAATGATCGTGTAAATCACGGCATATCCGACAAACGTCGCCAGCGTAAGCCACATGGTGAGCGGATTGACGTAATAGTTCAGCAAAAACAGGCCCGCGCCCCCCACCACACCGGAGAAAAGCAGTGTTTGGGTATTAGTCAATTCGCCGCGCGGTAACGGCCTGGCACGTGTACGGGCCATTACAGCATCGATTTTCTGTTCCACCAGACAATTGAACGCCGCAGCTGCACCCGCAACCAGCGCGATGCCGAGCGTACCTGCCCATAAAGTATTCCAACTTGGCAAACCGGGCACCGCGAGAAACATGCCAATCACGGCCGTGAAGACAATCAGGCTTACCACGCGCAATTTGCACAGGGCTAAAAACTGCTGGCAACGACAGGCTGCCCCCTGAATCAACAACGATTCCATACTTATCTCCTGCGAACCCGATGGTTCAATATCACCAGGCTCGATAGTAAAAGTGCAGCACCCGCGTTATGCGCCACCGCCAGTGCCAGCGGCAAGCTCAGCAATACATTGCTGATGCCAAGCGTAACCTGCAACAACAGCGCCATACAGATCATCAGCCCCATTCCGGCATACCCCGGCGTACGAAAAAGACGCAGCGCCAACCATGCCAGATACACAGTCACAATCAATGCCATGAGCCGATGGACCCAATGGATAGCCGTTAATGCGGTCAACGGCAACAACTCACCCGATGCTGTTTCTCCCAGTTCGCGGTGCAGGGTAAAAGCATGTTCGAAATTCATTACCGGCACCCATGCTGCCTGACACATTGGGAAGTCCGTGCATGCCAGTGCGGCGTAGTTAGTGCTCACCCATCCGCCCAG
Source organism: Thiogranum sp. (assembly GCA_024636585.1). GTDB lineage: Bacteria > Pseudomonadota > Gammaproteobacteria > DSM-19610 > DSM-19610 > Thiogranum. The sequence goes on from JAGXGS010000034.1 coordinate 4,835, forward strand.
CGCAATCTGCACCACGACCAGAATCAAACCCAGTAATGCGCCAACACGCAGATGATCAACGCGCGCGTAATAGGCATGCGCATTACGGTTGCGTTCTTTCAACCACAACCACAAAAGCAAAGAAAGCGTTGCCATCCCACCAAGCAAATGAGCACTGACAATCAATGGCTTGAGCAATTTGGTTACCGTCCACATGCCCAACAAGGCTTGGAACACGATCAACCCCAGTAATAGTACAGGCAACCCTATACCCGCACTCGTCTCACGTCGGTTACGCCAAGCCAACATCACGATAGCCAGAATCAGCAGACCCAAAGCCCCGGCAAAATACCGATGGATCATTTCCTTCCATGCCTTGGCGTGTGATACAGGTCCATCGGGACGCGTTGCCAACTCAGCATTGATTGATTCTGCAGCCAGGTGCGGTGTGATGCTTCCATAGCATCCCGGCCAGTCAGGACACCCCAGTCCCGCATCGGAAAGCCGAACGTAAGCGCCCAAGCTGACAACCCCGAAAGTCAGAATGAGTGCCACTAAAATAAGATTGCGATACATCGTCATGTCAGCCGACCTGTGAGGCCTTGAGTAACAATTTGAGGTCTTTCATGATGCCTTTGGGGTTGGGGTTCTCGGGGAATCGGAGCATCAGATTACCCAGCGGATCAATCAGATAAATATGGCTAGCGCGATTTTCCCCGGCAGGGAATTGCTCAGTGAAAGCCGTGTTTTCAGGACGCCACACATGCAAGCCAGGGTGTTCCTGCAAAAGCGTGGCATCCGGTGTGGCGCCATCCGTCAGCACCCACAAACGTTCTATCCGGTATTGCCCCTTGCCCTGGGTAATGCGTGTTTGACGCATCAGGTACAGTTGCTTCGCACAATCCGTACCACACGCTGCTGGCCCTACATGCACCATCACCCATTTCCCTTGCAAATCATCCAGGCTAAAGGGCTGGCCATCGAGACCAGCCCCCTGCGTGTGCTGCAAGGGCGCAGCTTTTAACAATTCCCCATAATTGGAATGCGTGGCCGGTCGCCAACTGAAGTAGGCCATATAAGCTAAAGCCACCGGCACCACAAATACGCCGACCAACATCACAAATTTACTGCGCGAAGACAATTTCATACTTTACTCATTCCCGACATCGGACTCATCACCTGTCATCGTCACGATGACGTTTCACATTCAAGACCAACCACAACACCGTCAGCGTCGCCGCCAGACTGTACCACTGGAAGGCGTAGCTGACATGCATGCCAACGCCCGTATCGGGGCGTGGCCAGTCCCGCACCAACCCATCCTCCATCTGATTGCTCTGGAGCAACAAAACGGGTTGCAAGCTTGCACTGTAGTTTGCTGCAAACTGCTCAAAATTCAGATTTTGCCAAACCCGTCCCTTCGAAGTGCCATGCACCAGTTCGACATAGCGACTATGCGGGTCCGTCGCCACGCCAACCAGCTTGACCACGCCTTGCGGTGCTGGCGTCCGGGGAAGCAGATCCCGGCTACGCCCGGTTGCGACCCACCCACGATTTACCAAGATGGCAAGCTGGCTACCTTGTATTTTAAATGGGGTCAGCACGTGATAGCCTGCCACCCCGTTGTACACCCGGTTATCCAACAAAATAGTTTGGGCATCGTCAAACGTGCCTTCCACTTCCACGCGACGGTACAACACGCTGTCGCGATCAAGCAGCGTGCTGCCAACCTGGATGATTTCTGCTTCCAGGGCCGCATCGAAGCGCGCCTGCAGGGCGCGCTTGGTGTCTGCACGTTCGCTTTGCCAATTGCCCAGCCACAGGGTCAGCACAAAGAAAAATAGCGCGGCCAGCGTCGGCCACACGGTTGGGGCAAATCTCCACTTGCCCAGTCTTAGTTTCAGCAAGTGCACGCTTACCGTAATCCGGATAAACTGAATTTTTGTTGAGCGGATATTTTCATGCGAATTCTTGCTTTGCTGTTCATCGTCTTCATTCTCGCCAGCCTTGCCAGTGCCCTCTACTATCTCATCAAGGACAAAGGTCAGTCCGATCGCGCTGTTAAAATGCTGACCATACGCGTAGGCCTTTCCCTCACCTTGTTCATTCTGCTGATGGGTGGGTATTACCTGGGGATCATCCCACAAACCGGACTGCGCTAACCCGATGCTCATCACAACAAAAAGCCGCGCTAGACGCGGCTTTTTGTTGTGCCGGGGCTATATATTCATAACCCCGGATTGACTCAATTTAATGGCTTATATCAACCAGTAAACCAGGATAAACAACATCACCCAAACTACATCGACAAAGTGCCAATACCACGATACGGCCTCAAAAGCGAAGTGATGTTCAGCCGTGAAATGGCCGGCAATCGAACGCAGCAGCATAACAATCAGCATGATCGTACCGACCAACACATGGAAGCCATGGAAGCCTGTCAGCATGAAGAACGTTGCACCATACACACCTGCACCCAAGGTCAAACCCATTTCAGTGTACGCATGGTTGTATTCATAGGCTTGCAGCCCAAGAAACACGACACCCAGCGCAACCGTCATTGCCAGACCCAGAATTAACTGGCTGCGCTTACTCTTTTTGAGGCCCCAATGTGCCCAGGTCACGGTTACACCCGAGGTTAACAGCAACAGCGTGTTGATTGCCGGCAAACCCCACGCGCCCATTGGAGTGAACTGGAATCCATCCGCAGTCAAACCAGGACCCGCGGTCGGCCAGGCTGCCTTGAAAGCAGGCCAAAGCTGCTCCATCGTGTCTGACTCACCCAACCAGGGGACTGAGAGCATGCGGGTGTAGAACAACGCACCAAAAAAAGCTGCGAAGAACATCACCTCGGAAAAGATAAACCAGCTCATCGACCAGCGGAACGATGAGTCAACCTGCTTGTTAAATCGGCCTGCTTCGCTGTCGCGAATCACCTCGCTGAACCAGCCGATCATCATGTAAATCATGACCGCCAACCCAGCGAGAAGTATCCAGCCGCCATTGTCGATCTCGCGCATGACCATCACACCGCCAATAGCCATCAAGAACAGTGCGAACGAGCCTATGATCGGCCAGAGCGAAGGTTGCGGCAGATAATATTTTTCAGTTTGTGCCAAACTCATGTCTTCCCCTTTTTCCTTATTTAATGATTCTTCATTTCACAAACTTCAGCACCAAATACACAACCAGCAGTATGGTCAGAATAAATGTCACACCACCGATCAGCCCTGCAATGACGACCTGTGCAGGGGTTAAATCCTGCGCATCGCTGTCGTAATCACGCCGTTTACGCACACCCAAAAAACTCCAGAAAACAGCCAGTGCGGCTTTCAGATTGCTTCTTTCAGCCACGCGGCAAGTCCTTCTGAAGCTCGGTGGTCTTTGCCTGCGCTCCGGTGTCAAAAAACGTATACGACAAGGTCACAGTGTTTACATCTTTATCCATTGAAGGGTCCAATACAAACAGCACCGGCATGCGGCGGCGTTCTCCTGCTGCCAGGGTTTGCGGTGTAAAACAAAAACATTCAATTTTTTTGAAGAACGCTCCAGCACGCCTCGGCCCATAACTGGGTACGGCTTGCCCAACTATTGCGCGATCACTTGTGTTGACCACTTCGTAATCCACTTGCACCAACTGACCCGGATGGACTTTCATGATGCGTTGAGCGGGCTTGAACTGCCAAGGCATCCCGGCGTTCGTGTTTGCATCAAACTCCAGTGTCACCCAACGACTGGTATCAACCTGCGTATTCTTGACCAGCACCTGTTCCGCACCCGAGTTGATTCCCGTCACTTCACATATTTTGTAATAGAAGGGAACCAGGGCAAAACCAAACCCGAACATCATCAATGACACAACAAAAAGCTTGGTCAGGGTTGTGGCATTGCCCAGCGCCATTTTTATTTCAGTCCGGAATACAGGGTGAACAAAAAGAGCCCCAGGGCGAACACAGCCAGCAATATTGCTGTACGCGCCTTGGAATGTCGCTTGTCTGTCATGGCGCTCACTTCACCACCGGTGCGGTTTCGAAGGTGTGATAAGGCGCAGGCGATGGAACCGTCCACTCCAGACCTTCAGCGCCTTCCCAAACCTGGGCGGTGGCTTTCTCACCGCCTTTAATCGCTTTCATGACCACAATCAAAAATATCAATTGACTGAAGCCGAACATAAACGCGCCCACAGTGGCAATCTGGTTGAACTCGGTAAATTGAAGCGCGTAATCAGGAATACGGCGCGGCATACCAGCCAGACCCAGGAAGTGCATCGGGAAGAACACGATATTCATGCCGATAACCGACAACCAGAAGTGCCATTTACCGAGCGTCTCGTTGTACATGTGACCGGTCCACTTCGGCAGCCAGTAGTAGATTCCAGCGAAGATCGAGAACAAGGCACCCGAAACCAGCACGTAGTGGAAGTGTGCCACCACGTAATAGGTGTCATGCAACTGGATGTCGACCGGCGCGATCGCCAGGACCAGACCTGAGAAGCCGCCAATCGTAAACAGACAAACAAAGGCAATAGCGAACAGCATGGGCGTCTCGAAAGTCATTGAGCCTTTCCACATGGTGGCGACCCAGTTAAACACTTTCACTCCGGTCGGCACTGCGATCAACATGGTGGAGAACATGAAGAACAACTGTGCGGTGACCGGCATGCCCACCGTGAACATATGGTGCGCCCACACAATGAAAGACAGCACGGCGATCGATGCGGTAGCGTAGACCATTGAGGCATAACCAAACAACGGTTTGCGCGCAAAGGTCGGGATGACTTGCGAGACGATACCGAAAGCCGGCAGAATCAGGATGTAGACCTCGGGGTGAGCAAAGAACCAGAAGATGTGCTGGAACATCACCGGATCACCGCCGCCTGCCGCATTGAAGAAGTGCGTGCCGAAGTTGCGGTCGGTCAGCAGCATGGTCACCGCACCGGCCAGCACCGGCATAACCGCGATCAGCAGGTAAGCGGTGATCAGCCAGGTCCAGACGAACAGCGGCATCTTCATCAGGGTCATGCCAGGCGCGCGCATGTTGACGATGGTCACTACGATGTTGATGGCGCCCATGATGGAGGAAATACCCATCAGATGGACCGCGAAGATCAGGAACGGAAAGGCGTTCCCGGTCTGCAGCACCAGCGGCGGATACATGGTCCAGCCGCCGGCCGGCGCACCGCCTTCCATGAACAGCGTTGACAGCAGCATGGCGAAGGCAAAGGGCAGAATCCAGAAACTCCAGTTATTCATGCGTGGCAACGCCATGTCCGGCGCACCGATCATCATCGGCACCAACCAGTTGGCAAGCCCGACGAAGCCCGGCATTACGGCACCGAAAATCATGATCAGCGCATGCATGGTTGTCATGGAATTGAAGAACTGCGGCTGCACGAACTGCAGACCCGGCTCGAAAAGTTCGGCACGGATGATCATTGCCATCGCGCCACCGACCATGAACATCAGCAGCGAGAACAGCAGGTAAAGTGTGCCGATGTCTTTGTGATTGGTCGTGAACACCCAGCGCATCAAGCCGCTGCGCTGTTCTTCGTGATGTGCGTCGTGTGTTGTTGCTGTACTCATTACTTCTCCTCCACGACCCTTAACGGGCAGCCTCTACATCCGAGGGTTGAACCAGGTCACCGGTGTCGTTACCCCAGGCATTACGCTCATAGGTCACTACCGCGGCAATATCGATGTCGTTGAGCTGACCGGCAAATGCCGCCATAGCGGTGCCTGGCTTGCCGTTCATCACCATGTCAAGGTGCGCTTCTATCGGGCCTGTCGCTATCGGACTGCCCACCAGACCGGGGAATGCCCCCGGAACACCCGCACCGCTGACCTGGTGACAGGCCGCACATGCGGTGTTGTAGACGTTCTCGCCCCGCGTCATCAGTTCGTCCTGCGCCCACTCCCGGTCGGCCGCCGACGCATCCGCATCGGCGGCGGATTTCTGCGCCTGCATCCAGGCGTCGAAATCGGCATCATTTTTTGCCACCACGACGATCGGCATGAAACCGTGGTCCTTGCCGCACAATTCCGCGCACTGGCCGCGATACACGCCCTCTTCCTGGACATTGATCCACATTTCGTTGATGTAACCCGGAATGGCGTCTTTCTTCATGCCCAGCTCGGGAACCCACCAGGCATGAATGACGTCGTTGGCGGTGATCAGCAGGCGCACCTTCTTGTTGACCGGCACCACCAACGGATTGTCGACTTCCAGCAGATAGTTGTCGCCCTTGCCCTGGCGGTTGTAGATCTGGTCCTGAGGCGTAGACAGGGAACTGATGAAACTGACGCCGTCGTCAATATAGTCGTAGCCCCATTTCCACTGATAGCCCGTCACCTTGATGCTGAGATCGGAGTTGGTAGTGTCTTCCATGGCGACCAGTGCCTTGGTCGCGGGTATCGCCATACCGGCGAGGATAAGGAACGGGACGATCGTCCAGACGATTTCCACCAGAGTACTCTCATGAAACTGGGCCGGCTTGGCGCCTCTCGACTTGCGATGGTAGATAATGGAAATGAACATCGCACCGAAAACCACGACAGCGATCGCCACGCACACCCAGAGAACCAGCATGTGCAGGTCATAGGCATCCTGGCTGATCGGCGTAACGCCGCGCGGTAGATTCAATCCGTACTCGGCGGACACGGCAGCTCCGTATAACGCGGCTGCGCCTCCGCTTATCGCCGTTAGCGTTCGTCTAACTATGGTTAACCACATGCCAACATCTCTCCTTCCCACTCCCGGATACTCGAATTCTTTTATGTCAAAGAACCAGTCGGCCCTTCCACTCGTGCGCCTGTGGCAGGCATTTAAAAACCACACACAGCCAGGCTTTTTTTGTCATCTGCCCAAATAAGCCTTTTTCTGAACCAGCAGGTTCTATTGATAAGCGCGTAGCCGGGCGCTGTTTTCGACCCCCGGGATCGATGCCGCCGCGTACGCTGGGGCGCATGCTACCTCAGCGATTGGAAAGGGTGCAAAAAAATTTGAAATTTGCGGTCATAAAAACTTGCTATATCAGATATTTACAAAACAATATATTAGAATATTTTAAATAACTGAATTATGAAAACATGCCTTGTCAGCAGGCCATTGCTATCGGCGATAAATGCCAAACAGTTATTGTTTTTCATAACGTTATTCTGGCATAAGCCGCCAATGACGAGGCACCCATGACGGAACCGTTGCCAACCTTGACAAGATAACCTGTCGAAATCTGACGAGCGTCTGTAACTTCCCGTTAATCAATAGCTAATTCTCAAGTTGTGCAGCTGTCCGCCGACCATGGAGAGTTGATCCACAGCCTTCCGGAGCGTCTTCTCCGGTACCGAGGGAGGGCAGACATGAAGCATTTCCTGACAATCATCCTGGCTTTATGCGCAACGTTGTTCGCAGCGCAAAATCACGCCGCTGGCGAAGTCATGTTCGAGCGCAAACTCAGCGCCGCAAAGGCAGGTGATATTGAAGCGCAGTACGATGTGGGATACCGCTATGAAAAGGGACGCGGCACGGAACGGGATGACGAACAGGCCGTTCTTTGGTATCTGAGGGCTGCCGAACAGGGGCTGGACAAAGCTGAATACAAGCTGGGTCTGTGCTATCTGGACGGCATAGGCACTGCAAAGGACGAAGCGCAGGGGATGTCCTGGCTGGAAAAAGCTGCTGAACAGGGATACATGCCCGCCCAGTACCAGATGGGAAAGCTGCTGGCGGCAAGCGGTCAGCACCGAAACCTTCAGCGGGCGCTGGAGTGGCTCCAGAAAGCCCAGGACAATGGCTACGAACCGGCCACCATGGAACTGCGCAAGCTCAGGAAGAAGCTCGACTAGCGGAGCAACCGTTTCAGGTCCAGTCGTCGATACTGCTGTTGCGGCCATTCGGCTGCGTCAATAAAAGGGAAATCAGCGATCAGGGGGGCTTCCAGTCGCTGCTGCAATGCCCGCACATTTTCATCAGGATTCACACACTCTCTGTCGCACCGGTTCGCGACCCAGCCAGCCATGCTGAGGCCGGCGGCTCGCACCGCCGCGGCAGTCAGCAGTGCATGATTCAGACAGCCGAGCCTGATGCCCACCACCAGGATCACCGGGTAATCCAGCGCCACAGCAATATCCTGCATGGTTTGCCGGTCATTCACCGGTACCATCCAGCCTCCTACGCCCTCGACGACTACAGCGTCAGCCGTTGCAGCGATTTGCCGGCAGCAGTCGACGATGCGTGGTATTTCGATAACGGTGCCGACCGCATCAGCGGCGAGATGGGGCGCGATGGCAGGCTCGAAAGCGTAAGGATTGACCAGTTCATACGCCAGCTCGTGCGAACATTCCCGCAGCAGGCGCTCGGCGTCGTCATTGCGCAGCCCCCATTCAGTCTCGATACAGCCGCTGGCAACCGGCTTCATGGCCACGGCGTTGAAATCGCCGGATTTCAGCGCCCGCAACAACGCTACACTGACACAGGTTTTACCAATGCCGGTATCGGTGCCAGTAATGAACCATCCACGGCTCATCGCCGTTTTATGCTCTCGACCGAAATGCTGCACTGATTGCTCGCGGTCCAGGCATGACCGTTGACGATTTCATAGCTGGCTGGCAGCACGCCGGCGTGCCGGTACTGCTCATAGGCTGCAACCAGCCGTTGCATACGCGCCCGACCCGTAAGGCCGCGCGCTCGTCCGGCGGTTACATTATGTGCACCGATCTGTTTCAGTTCCCGCATCAACTGCCAGACGTCCGGGTAGGTCAGCGTCAGTCGTTCCACATCGACCACCGGATCGGCGAACCGGGTACGCACCAGGGCATCACCGATGTCGTGCATATCCAGGAAGATATTCACGTGACTGGCACCGTCGACAGTCTCCCAGCTGCTACGCAGCTCTTTCAGAGTATCCGGTCCGAACGTCGAGAACAGCAGCAGCCCGCCAGGTCGCAGAACCCGTTGAAACTCGGCAAAGGCGGCTTCGATATCCACGCACCATTGCAACATAAGGTTGGAAAACAGCAGATCGAAACTGTTGTCGGGGAAGGGCAGCCGTTCGGCATCGGCACAGACGCAGCGCGGGCGGCGCAACCAGCGACCGCGCTTGCGCGCGTGGGTCAGCATCGGCAAGGCGATATCGAGCGCCACCACATCTGCCTTCGGATAGCGCCCGAGCAAGCCGCCGAGACACTGCCCGGTCCCGGTGCCGAGATCCAGCACCCGCAGCGGCTGCAGCTGCATCAGATCGAGGCGCTCAAGCAAACGCTTTCCCACTTCGCGCTGCAACACCGCAGCCGCATCGTAGCCATTCGCGGCAGCCGCAAAACTGCGGCGCGCCTGATGCTTTTCCGGCAACTGGTCAGTTAGCTGCATGTCGCTGCTCCGAAGGACTTGATAACCATTGCTGCAGCTGCCCGGCACACTGCCGCGCATGCGAGAGAAACGGCGCATGCCCCGCCCCATTTATGATCAGCGAATCACCTGCAGCAAAAGTGTCGGCGACCAGAGCCGGCACCAGCGTGTCCCGTTCTCCGAAGATCCCGTACACCGGCATCATCAGCTCTTGCAGCACTGCCCTCTGATCAGATTGCCGCAACAGATCAAGGCCAGCCTGCAAGGCCTGTGGACTGGCCTGTCGCCGGCTGCCGAGCTGAACACGCAAACGCCGCAGAACCGCCCCGCTGTCCTCGGCGCCGCGTACCTGCAAGGCCATGAATCTCGACAGCGTCCGTTCAATGTCCGCATCGAGCTGGCGTGCAAACTGGTCAAACACCTGGGCATCGACCGCTTTCTGCCAACCGGCGCCGGTCACGAACCGCGGCGTCGACGCCAGTAACACCAGCGCTCGACAGCGTTCCGGTGCTGCGCCAGCGGCGGCCAATGCCACCAGCCCACCCAACGACCAGCCAACCCAGGCCGCCCGTTCCGGGGCGACTTCGAGCACCGCTTCAGCCCATTGCTCAAGCTCGGCCGGCTCCGCCTCCCGGCTGTGACCGTGCCCCGGCAGGTCTACCACCGTGACCCGGAAATGCTCGCCCAGCAGCCGCGTCCAGTCGGAGAACACCGCGCCATGCATGGCCCATCCATGCAAAAGCACCAGCTCAGGCCCATCGCCACCGCGCTCAACATGCAGCATTACGAGAGACTCCGCAGAGGTCCTGGAGACTATCCAGCAGGCGATCGACCTGTTCGTGGGTATGCTGTGCCGACAAGGTGATGCGCAGACGTGCGGTGCCTGCCGGCACCGTCGGCGGCCGAATCGCAGTCACCAGAATGCCGTGTTCGCTCAGCGCCTTGCTGAGTCGCAGCGCCTCACCGGAATCGCCAACCAGCAATGGCTGGATCGGAGTCGTGGAGGGCAGCAAGGGCAACGAGAGCTGTCCTGCGCCAATGCGAAAGCGCTCGATCAGTTTATCCAGATGATCGCGCAGGGGCTGCGCCTCGCGCACCAGTTGCAGCGCCCTGCGGCTAGCCCAGGCGACTGCCGGAGGTGGCGCGGTGGTATAGATGAATGTGCGCGCCTGCTGAATGAGGGTTTCCACCAAGTCTTCAGACCCGGCTACGAAAGCCCCGAAGGTACCGCAGGCTTTGCCGAGCGTGGCCATCAGTATCAGCTCATTCGAAGACGCTGCAATCTGCTCCGCACAACAACCGCGTCCGTCGCGTCCGAGCACACCGAAGCCATGCGCATCATCAATCAGCAGCCAGGCATCAGCTTGTTCCGCAACCTGTGCCAGCTCCGCGACCGGTGCGCAATCGCCGTCCATGCTGAACACGCCATCGCTGGCGATTAATCGCTGGCCGCGCGTCTGGGCTGCGAGTTTGGTGGTCAACCGCGCCAGATCCAGGTGTGGATATCTGACCAGCCGGGAGTTGCTGATCTGTGCAGCATCGATGAGCGATGCGTGGTTCAACCGATCCTCATAGACAAGGTCGCCGCGTCCGGTCAGCGCCGATATGACCCCCAGATTCGCCATATAGCCTGTGGAGAACAGCAGTGCCCTTGGCCGGCCGACAAATTCCGCCAGGTCTTCTTCCAGTGCCTGATGAGCATAACTGTGACCGGTAACCAGGTGCGCGGCTCCGCTGCCGACACCGAAACGGTCCGCGCCCTGTTTAAAAGCTTCGATCAGTTGCGGGTGATTTGCGAGACCCAGGTAATCATTACTGCAGAACGAGAGATACTCGCGTCCCTCGATGCGAACCAGAACACCCTGTGGACTTTCCAGCGTCTGTCGGCTGCGGTACAGCTGCAGGCGCTTTCGCTCCGTTAATTCCGTGGCGAGGTTCTGCATGAAAAATTCTTACAGATGCGTCTGTTTGCTCAGGCCGGGTGCAGACCGAGTCGCTCGAACAGGCGCTGATCTGCGGTAGCCTCAGGATTCGAAGTGGTCAGCAGTTTTTCGCCATAGAAAATCGAATTGGCTCCGGCGTGGAAACACAGCGCCTGCATCTCATCGCTCATCTGTTCACGCCCGGCAGACAACCGCACATGGGAAGCCGGCATCAGTATCCGCGCGACCGCGATGGTGCGGACGAACTCGAACGAATCCAGCGCCTGCTGATCGGACAGGGGCGTGCCTTCCACCCGCACCAGCATATTTACGGGCACGCTCTCAGGATGCGGTGACTGCTGCGCCAGTTGCTTCAGCAGTGAAACCCGGTCGTGGCGTGCCTCACCCATGCCCACGATACCACCGCAACAGACATTCATACCGGCAGCGCGGACATTCCGCAGGGTCTGCAGACGATCTTCATAGGTACGTGTCGTGATTACTTCGCCATAAAACTCCGGCGAGGTGTCGAGATTGTGGTTGTAGTAGTCCAGACCGGCAGCCTTCAGGCGCTCGGCCTGCTGTTCATCGAGCATGCCCAGCGTCATGCAGGTTTCCAGGCCCTCGGCCTGGACCCGCTGGACCATGTCCAGCACCCGCTCGAAATTGCGACCCCGCGGATTGCGCCAGGCTGCTCCCATACAGAAACGGCTGGCGCCGGTCTGTTTGGCGGCGCGGGCGGCAGTGACTACCGCATCCACATCCATCAGGCTTCCCGGCTCCACCGGCGTTTCGTAGTGCACGCTCTGTGGGCAGTAGTTGCAGTCTTCCGGGCAGCCGCCGGTTTTGATGCTCAGCAGCGTACTGATCTGCACGCCATTCGGATCAAAATGTGAGCGATGCACCTGCTGGGCGCGGTGCAACAGATCATTGAAGGGCAACGCGAACAAAGCTGCGATTTCGTCCTGCTGCCAGTCGAAACGCAGGCCTTCTGATGACTGCTGCGAGGATTCAAGTGTGGCTGTCTGTGTCATGATTTTCTGCCGGTAACTCCATATCTATCCAGTCATCGCGCCGGATCCGGATCAGGTCGACGATCGACCAGGGGATCAGCACCAGGGCTGCAAGTGCCCAGGCAATAACGTAATACTGCCAGCCGCCGCCCGGAATGAAGGCGGCGGCGGCAACGAAAAATCCCGTGACGCCATAAAAACGGTATGCCGCATGCTGGGTGTAATGCCCGACCTTTTCGTTGGGATGGTGCCGGTTCATCGCGTACACCAGCATCGACAGGCCCAACCACAGCATGCCCAGCGGTATCGGAACCATGATGGCAACAATATTACCGATGTTGAACACGGCCGCCGCAGTACGTGCTTTATTGCCCGGCAGCAGCCGAACGCTGCCATGCGACGCCCTGAAAGGTTCAGATTCGGTCATGCCTGTTAATCGGATACACTGGCGCGGTTAGCGGGGCCGCACTATGCAACCGCCAACAATCTATTGTCAACCAGGGAGGGTGGCATATGGTTTACAAGTGGGTACAACGCGCACAATCATGGCTGTTCCCGTCAATCTGTCAGTTGTGCTGCGCGGCCGGCCAGCCGGGGCTGGAAATCTGTGGGCCTTGCGCACAGGAATTACCCTGGCTGATACACACATGCCACGGCTGCGCCCGCCCGCTGCCATCCGACGCGCCGGTCAGCCGCTGCCCGGATTGCCTGCAACAGCCGCCGGCGCTCGACCACTGTGAGGCGCTGTTTGGCTATCGGGAGCCCGTTACTACCTGGGTGCAAAACCTGAAATTCCATCAGGATCTGGCAGCCGCGCAACTGCTCGGAAAGCTGCTGGCCGATCACCTGCCGACCGCGCCACCGGACAGCCTCGTGATCCCGGTACCGCTGCATCGCAAGCGCCTGGCTGAACGTGGCTATAACCAGGCTCTGGAGATAGCACGGCCGTTGCGACAACGCGGATACCTGCTGAAGCCTCAGTACTGTCGGCGGCACAAACCGACGCATGCGCAGTCGGATCTACCCGCATCGCGTCGGCGCGCGAATCTGAGCGATGCGTTTTCAGCATCTCCCCAGGTGCGCGGGCAGAATGTCACTCTCATTGATGACGTGCTGACGACCGGCGCCACCCTCAACGAGCTGGCGGCGACACTGAAACGTGCCGGGGCATTGCGGGTAGAGGCTCGGGTAATCGCTCGAACCTTGCGGGATCACCCGGCCAGATAGTGCAGAACAATGCCGATGAAAACCGCAGCGCCGAACCAGTTGTTGTTCAGGAAGGCCTGAAAACACTGGCGAGGATCGCGATCACGGATGAGGTACTGCTGGTACAGCAATGACCCGCTGCCCAGCAGCAGACCAAAGTAATAATAGCCTCCCAGCCCGGCCGTCTGCCCCGTCAGCAGCAAGGCCCCGATCAGCAGAACCTGTATCATCGCCACAATGGCGCGATCGGCATCGCCGAACAATATGGCCGTCGACTTCACGCCGATCTTCAGGTCGTCTTCGCGATCCACCATGCCGTAGAGGGTGTCATAGGCGGTGACCCACAGGACCGTCGCCACAAACAACAGCCAGGCGATTTTTGGCACCCCCCCGGTTTGCGCTGCAAATGCCATCGGCACTGCCCAGCCGAACGCGGCGCCCAGATACACCTGGGGGAAATGGGTATAGCGCTTCATGAAAGGATAAGTCGCCGCCAGAACCACACCCACCAGAGACAGGTACACAGTGAGCCTGTTCATCAACAACACCAGCCCGAAGGCGGTCAGACTCAGGATCACAAACAGGAACAGTGCTTCCCGTGGCTTGACCCGCCCCGTCGCAACAGGCCGGTCACGGGTGCGCTTTACCTGTGGATCGACATCGCGGTCAGCATAGTCATTAATGACGCACCCCGCCGAACGCATCAGTGTCACGCCCGCTACAAACACCAGCAGGACCAGGAGATCAGGACTGCCTTCACCGGCAATCCACAGTGCCCATAGCGTCGGCCACAACAGCAGGTAAATCCCGATTGGGCGGTGGAGCCGCATCAACAATGCGTATTGAGCGAGTCGTTCTTTCATAAGCAGAATGTCATCGTACAAGTGAGATCGAGGATCTACAATCGCGCTGGCGCCCGGTTCGCGGCGGTCAGAAAAACCTCCGTGACCAGCAGCGGTTTACCCCCGACCCTGAAGACTGAACGTCGCCCCCAGATTTCTTCGGGCTGGCTGGTCAGGTTCGCCACCGCACGCGCATACATCGCGCGCTTTCTATTGAGTGGCGCAAGCTCGACAACCCCTCGCGACATGGAGGGATCAGCAAACAGAAAGGCACCCAGTGGACGGTTTCCGAGGTGAGCGAGGCGACGCTGCGGGCCACTGAGCGTCGTCACCGGCATCACGGTGCGGGCGAACACCCAGGGGCGCCCATCGCAGAGCAACTGGACTTCGCGAACCCAGGCGGCACGCGCCACTGGAATCCCCAGCGCCCGCGCTTCATCGAGTCGCGGCCGCTGCCATCCCTGATGCAATACCCGTACGCCGAAACAACCGGCACAGGCCTGCTTCACGCGGTCGGTCAGCGATCCGGAGTCGAGCAGCCAGGGCCGCAATTCCGGCGGAATACGGCTGCGTAGCCAGCGCGGGTAAGGAGCCCACGCGGGCACGCTGACAGGGCGATCGGGAGCAGGCAATTTAAACGATTCCACGTTCAGCAAAAGGCGGATTATGGCACAGCCGGCGGATCGGTTTTTGTTGACACAGTTCGCAGAACCGGTGGGACCGAGTGTGAAGTAGCTCGCGGAATCGTTTTGCCCCGCCAGTAGACTGCTATGCAAATCATTCCGCCAGGAGATTTCCGATGGATCAATACGCAATAATAAACGAGCAGTTTTCTGACCACTTGCAGCGCGCGGCCCAGAGACTGCGGCGCACTCTCGAACGCTCGGCAGCCTTGCGCTCATCTCTGATGGTTGCGCTGAACGCGGGCGGGTGCCTGCTGCTGCTATCGCCGGTACTGATTGCAGCTGGATTCATGAGTACAGCGGTTTTGATTGCGAATAATATCCAGGGCCCGCTGGACTGGTTCCTGCTTGGGGTGTGCGCGGCATTAAGTTTAGTGGCCGGCTGGATGTGTTATCAGCTTTCTACACTGCATCCCGATGCCGCTGACGGCGTTACGCTCGATGCAGATCAGGAGTCCCGGCTGTTCCCGATGCTCGAGCGCCGCCTGACGCACTTCAAGCTGAAGCCTTTGAACAGTGTAAGACTTGGCACCGATACTGATCTGACCATAGTGGCGACTCCGCGCTGGCCGATTCCACTGCTGCACTCGTACACTCTCAATGTCGGAGCGCCCCTGCTGTTTTTCATTTCCGAGCCTCAGTTTCGACTGGCGCTGGCCGGAGCAGTGGCAACCAGCGCGCAATCGCGTCGCAGTCTTTTCGGCTGGGCAGCACAGGCAGTCCGCGACTGGCCCGTCATTATCCATAGCCTGGAACAGAAATCCGTGCTCGCAACCCAGCTGCTCCTGCCTGTGGCCCGCTGGATAGCGGCAGCCAACCGGACACTCGGCTACACAGTCGAAACGGGCATGTTGCAGGCGCAGACCCGCTGGATTCTCAACCATACCGATGAGCAGACCGCGCGTGAGCTGCTGAGTTGTCAGGTGCTCGCATCGTCTTTCATCAACTGGCATTACTGGCCCATGATGCTCAAGGGTGCAGATCACTGCCCACAGCCGGTAGCGCGTCCGTTCAGTCACTTCGACCTGCTGCTTAAAGGAAGCTTCACGGAAAATGCGGCACGCCGCTGGCTGCTCAAAGCGCAGGCCGGCTCCGGCAGCAGTCAGCGCATCCTGCAGAATCTGCTTGCCGAACTAAAGATCGATTTCCTGCAGTGTCCCGCCCTACCGGAACGCACTGCCTTCGAATGCATTATCGAGACAAAAACTATGCTGAAGAAACTGGATCAGCACTGGCAGCGATGCATCACGCCTGACTGGCATCAGCGGTACGCTGAATTCCAGGCTGCGAAAAACCGCTTTGACCAGTTGCACAGACGCTCGCAGGAACAGGACCTGCGCGGCAGTTCAGCAATCAATTTCGTGCGTCTGGCCCGGCGGTTTCTGGACAAGCAGCAAAATATTAGTGTGTTCCGGAAAATGTATCGTGCCAATCCGGATGATGCGGCGGTGTGCTTTACCTGCGGAGAGGCGATGCTCGCAGCGGGACATACGCTGGAGGGGTGCGACGCCATGCAGCGCGCCGGAGAACTCGATGCGAGACTGGCGAACCATGCACAGGCCCTGATCAACCAGTACACACACAGCTGGCTGGACGAATCGCGGTCGGGACTGGCGCGCACCGCCTGACCCGGCGGCAGCCGCTAAACGCCTCCGTAGCGGGCCATACGACCAAGCCAACGCCGTATCACCGGCTGCACACTTTCGGCGCAATGACGCGCAAGATAATCAGCCGCCTGCTCCACCTTGTCCAACAGGTCCTGATCCCGCAACAGATCGGCAATCCGGAACTGGATCATCCCGGTCTGGCGAGTGCCGAGCACCTCTCCAGGTCCGCGCAGCTCCAGGTCACGGCGCGCAATCTCAAAGCCGTCACTGGTTTCGCGCAGCACCGCCAGGCGCTGGCGCGCCAGCGCTGACAGAGGCGCCCGGTACATCAGCACGCAGCTGCTTTGTGCCGCCCCCCGCCCGACCCTGCCACGCAACTGGTGCAATTGCGCGAGGCCGAGACGCTCGGCATTTTCGACAATCATCAGCGATGCATTCGGCACGTCCACGCCGACCTCGATGACCGTGGTTGCCACCAGCAAATCCACTTCACCACGCTTGAACGCGTCCATACACTGCTGCTTGTCTGCATCTTTCATGCGGCCGTGCACGAGTCCGACCCTGAGTTCATCGAGTGCTTCACGCAGTAGCACAGCAGTGTCTTCTGCTGCCTGACATTGCAGTGATTCCGACTCCTCGATCAGCGTACAGACCCAATAGGCCTGAAGGCCTTTACGGCAGGCTTCGCGGACTCGCTGAATCACTTCGGCGCGCCGGCCGTCAGGCAGAGCAACCGTATGCACAGGGATTCTCCCCGGGGGCATTTCATCGATCACCGATGAATCCAGATCTGCATACACAGACATCGCCAGCGTGCGGGGTATCGGCGTTGCCGTCATGATCAACTGATGCGGCAGCAGCTGCTTTTCACGCCCTTTGTCCCGAAGCGCCAGGCGCTGGTGAACGCCGAAACGGTGCTGCTCGTCAATAATGACCAGCCCCAGCTGCCGAAATACCACATCGTCCTGGAACAGCGCATGAGTGCCAATCACGACCTGCGCCTCACCGGATTGCAATGCCGCCAGTACCGTGCCACGCGGCTTGCCTTTCACTTTCCCCGACAACCAGGCCACCTGAATATCCAGACACCCGAACCAGGTAGCGAAATTGCGAAAATGCTGTTCCGCCAGCAGCTCGGTGGGAGCCATGATTGCGACCTGACAGCCACTTGCGACAGCCTGGATCGCAGCAGCAGCCGCCACGACGGTTTTGCCCGAGCCGACGTCGCCCTGAACCAGCCGCATCATCGGGTGCGAGCGCACAAGATCATGCTGCAGCTCGGCCAGGACCCGTTGCTGGGCGGCCGTCAGGGCAAACGGCAGCGCCGCCAGGAAGCGTTCCAGCAATGCCTGCCCGCCGTGCAGCGGCATGGCGCTGTGGCGTTCTGCACGCTGGCGCATTGCCTTGAGACTGAGATGGTGCGCAAGCATTTCCTCGAACGCCAGTCGCTGCTGCGCCGGGTGGGTGCCCGCTTCCAGCGCGGCAAGATCAGCGTTCGGCGGAGGCCGGTGCACGTACTGCAAGGCCGAATGCAGATCACTCAGCTGCAGATCATCGAGAAGCGTGGCGGGTAACCATTCGGGCAAGCGACTGGTCTCCAGCAGCGCCAGCGCCTGGTCGCTGAGCTTGCGCAAGGCCAGCTGGTGCACGCCTTCGGTAGTGGGATAAATGGCAGTCAACTGCTCATCGACAGGACGGTTTTCACTTTCTTCCAGTCGCTGGTATTCCGGATGCACCATTTCCAGCATCACCGGGCCGCGCCGGACTTCACCAAAGATCCGCACCCGGGCGCCGCGCTCGAAGCCCTGTTGCTGAAGTTTGTTGAAATGGAAAAACCTCAGCAGCAGCGATCCGCTGCCATCGCTGACCCGCACCAGCAGGCTGCGGCGTCGGCCAAACTTGATTTCAGCGAGATCCACAACCGCATCGATGACAGCCCGATCGCCGGGGCGCAATCCGCCGATCGGCATGACGCGTGTGCGGTCTTCGTAACGCCGCGGCAGATGAAACAGAACGTCCTGCACGCTTTCAATCCCGAAAGCGGCCAGCCGGGCTGTCGCCCTGGGACCGACTCCGCGCAATGCGGACACCGGCAGCGCATCCAGGGTTGGTGGCGATTGTTCCTGCAAATGACTTAGTCGGACAACACCAGAATTGCATCCATTTCCACTTGCGCCGCTTTCGGCAACGCCGCCACACCGACAGCTGCGCGCGCCGGATACGGCTCCTGGAAATAGTCAGCCATCACCTGGTTGACCAGCGGAAAATGATGCAGGTCAGTGAGAAAAATGTTCAGCTTGCAGATATGCGCCAGACTGCCTCCGGCAGCCTCCGCAACCGCGGCGAGATTATCGAAAACCCGGCGGATCTGCATTTCCATGTTGCCCTCCACCAGATCCATAGTCTCGGGCACCAGTGGAATCTGACCCGACAGGTAAACCGTATCGCCTACCTGCACCGCCTGTGAATACGTGCCTATGGCTTTCGGTGCGAGATCCGTATGAATAACCTTGCGTTGCATACTAGCTCCTTCAGCTTCTGCTTCTGCTGATTCGCATCACTGCCGGCACCTTGCGAACGCAACGCATGACCCGCGCCAGGTGCTGGCGATCGCGAACCGTGATGGTGAACTTAAGCGCCGTGTCGAGACCGTCCCGCTCTTCGATGGTTACATTTTCAATGTTTGAACCGGCCTCTGAAATCTCCGCTGCAATGGTCGCCAGCACGCCTTTCTGGTTGGTGACATCAACGCGGATCTCAGCAGGGAATTCTCCCTCGGTAAGCGGCTGCCATTCGACGTCGATCCACTTGTCCGGACGGCTGCGATAATCCGCGAGATTCTTGCAGGTTTCCGTGTGTATCACCAGACCACGCCCGGCGCTGACAAAGCCGATAATGTTATCGCCGGGAATCGGCCGGCAACAGCGGGCAAAATGCACCACCATGCCTTCCGTACCGCGAATCGCAAGCGGTTTGCTATGTGCTGTATCCGCAGTGCGTTCGGCGCCCTCTTCATCATTCGGCACCAGTCGCCGCGCCACCAGCATGGCCATGCGGTTTCCTAGGCCGATATCGGCGAACAGCGCATCCCGGTCCTTGAAGCCGGACTCCACCATAATACGGTCGAACTCGGCAATCGGTATATCGGCAAGCCCCCTGTTGATGCTGTGCAAGGCGCGATCGAGCATTCGCTGCCCCAGTTCCGTGGCTTCGTCATTGCGCAGATTCTTCAGGTAGTGACGAATGTTGGAACGGGCCTTGGCGCTGGCAACGAAATTCAGCCAGGCCGGATTCGGATGAGCCCCGGTTGCGGTAATGATCTCCACCGTCTGCCCGTTCAGCAGCGGAGTGCGCAACGGCGCCAGTCGGCGATCGACTTTCGCAGCAATGCAGGTGTTGCCGACATCAGTATGCACAGCGTAGGCAAAGTCGACCGCGGTCGCGCCGCGTGGCAGATTGAGAATATCCCCGGCGGGCGTAAACACGTAGACCTCGTCCGGGAACAAATCGATCTTGACGTTCTCCAGAAACTCCAGCGAGTTACCCGCGTTGCGCTGCATTTCCAGCAATTCGCGCAGCCATTCCCGGGCATGTGTCTGAGCGTTATTACCGGCCGGTCGGTCGCTGCTTTTGTACAACCAGTGTGCGGCAATGCCTGCTTCGGCAACCCGCTCCATGTCATCGGTGCGTATCTGCACTTCGATCGGCACGCCATAGGGGCCAAACAGCACCGTGTGCAGGGATTGATAGCCGTTGGCCTTGGGAATCGCAATGTAATCCTTGAACTTGCCGGGCACCGGCTTGTACAGATTGTGCATCATACCGAGCACTCGGTAGCAGGTGTCGACGCTGTCGACGATGACCCGGAATGCATACACATCGAACACTTCCGCGAACGATCCGACCCGGTCGCGAATTTTCTTGTACAGGCTGTAGAGATGTTTCTCGCGGCTCTGCAGGCGGTATCCGAGTCCTTCCTGGTCGAGTCGACTCTGGATCGCCGACTCGATCTTGTTGAGGATTTCCTTGCGATTGCCGCGCGCCTTGCGCACCGCCTCCGAAAGTACGCGATAGCGCATGGGATAGAGCGTCGCAAAACCCAGATCTTCCAGTTCCAGTCGAATCTGGTTCATGCCGAGTCGGTTGGCTATGGGCGCATAAATATCCAGCGTCTCGCGCGCGATTCTGCGGCGCTTGTCAGTGCGCATGACGCCCAGGGTGCGCATGTTGTGCAGGCGATCGGCTAGTTTGACCAGTATCACACGCAGGTCTCGCACCATCGCCAGCATCATCTTGCGGAAATTTTCCGCGTGCGCCTCGGCCTGGCTGTTGAACTTGATCTGGGTAAGCTTGCTGACACCGTCGACCAGTTCCGCGACTTCCTCGCCGAATTCCCGGGTTACGGTTTCCTTGATGGTGTCGGTATCTTCGATGACATCATGCAAAATGGCGGCGACGATGCTCTGGTAGTCCATGTGCATCTCGGCCAGGATGCGCGCCACTTCGAGCGGATGATAGATGTAAGGTTCGCCCGACATGCGGTGCTGGCCTTCGTGGGCTTCGGCGCCGAACAGATAGGCGCTGTAGACCTGCCGCACCTGATCTTTATCAAGATAAGTATCCAGCAGATCACACAGATCACTGATCAGGAAACGTGATTCTTCAGGAACAGCAATTACCGCCGGTTTTGCCATTTGCCTAGTGCCCGCCGTTTTGATTCCGCGCCCAAACCACAGGTAAAGTCTGAACCGCCGCCGGACTGCGTAAAAAAAAGGCCGCTTCAGTTACGCCTGAAACGGCCCCGGTATGCATACTGAAGCGTGTCTTCTTCAGGAATCAGTCTTCCGCGAAGTGATCGGGCATCTGCGCAACTACCTCGCTTATCGTAGGCATTGCGGGTGTTTCCGCATTTTCGCGATCATCCGGCTTCTCGTCGAGAATCCCCGGCGTCACGAAATCCTCGGCGATCTCACGTAGCGCCACTACTGTGGGCTTGTCATTTTCCCACTCCAGGAAGGGTTGGGCACCTTTCGCCAGCTGTCGCGCCCGCTTGGTCGCAACCAGAACCAGTTGAAAGCGGTTATCAACCTTACCGAGACAATCTTCTACTGTGACACGAGCCATAATTGATTTCGCCAGACCTGAACTGTTGGTGGACGGGAAAGTGTACGCGAATCAGTCGCGCGGTTCCAGCAGGTCGCGCAACTCGTCCGCATGCCGCTGTTGCTGCGGCGCGCGACGCAAGCGTTGGGCGATGAACAATGCCCCCAGTTCGCGGACTGCCCGTTCGAATTCATCATTAAACACAAGGTAGTCGTACTCATCGAAGTGCGACATTTCACTCAGCGCATCGCGCATCCGGCGCTCGATTACCGCCTCGCTGTCCTGCCCGCGCCCGGTGAGGCGCTCCCGCAAGGCCTGCTGGTCAGGCGGCAGAATGAACACCTTGATCGAGTCGGGCACTGACTCCCTGACCTGACGCGCACCCTGCCAGTCGATTTCCAGAATCACGTCGCAGCCGCTCTCCAGCTGTTCGAAGACACCGGCGCGGCTGGTGCCGTAGTAATTATCGAAAACCTGCGCGTATTCCAGAAACTGTCCTGCCTGCACGCGCCGCTCAAATTCGCTTTTGTCGATGAAATGGTAGTCAACGCCATCGCGCTCACCCGGGCGCGGCTGGCGCGTGGTATGGGATATCGAGACCTTGATTCCGTCAGCGCGTTCCAGCAGCGCCTTGACCAGACTGGTTTTCCCGGCGCCCGAAGGTGCCGAAACAATATAAAGGCTTCCCGGGGTCATTTTATCAATCTTCATTCTATGTTCTGCACCTGTTCACGCATCTGCTCGATCAACACCTTGAGTTCCACCGAGACTGCTGTGGATTCGGCATCTGCAGATTTGGAACCCAGGGTGTTGGCCTCACGATTGAATTCCTGCATCAGAAAGTCGAGCCGTCGACCAACCGGTTTATCGCTTTCCAGAACCCGTCGCACTTCGATGACATGACCATCCAGACGGTCCAGTTCCTCGTCTACATCCATCTTCTGCAACAGATAAACCAGCTCCTGCTCCAGGCGATCCCTGTCGACATCCACCTGCAATTCCGCCAGTCGGGCCTCGAGCTTCTGCCGCATCCGGGCCCGAACCTCCGGCAGACGGTCGCGCGCTTTCACGATCTGTTGCTCAATCCCGCTGAGGCGCGCAAGCAACAGGTCCCTGATCTGCGTTCCTTCCCGCTCGCGGGTCGCGATCAGTTCATTCAATGCCTCGTCCAGCGCAGCCAGAGCCTGTACCTGGAGCGAGCCGGTATTCGGCTCCGCGTCCTGCACCACGCCCGGCCAGCGCAGCAGTTCCATGGCGCTCGGCCAACTCGCTTCGGCGGAACGTCGCTCGACTTCCCGACAAACCTCCAGCAACGCATCCAGACGCTCATGTTGAAGCTGCATGCTCATCGCCTGACTGGGCGCCAGACGACAGCGTAGCGTGCAGTCCAGTTTGCCGCGTCCCATGCGCGCGCTCAGCCGCTCGCGCACCTGCGACTCCAGCGCCTTCAGCTCGTCCGGAAGCTTTACGAAGGCTTCGAGGTAGCGGTGGTTAACCGACCGAATCTCCCACGTCAGCTCGGCCTCGTCCTGCGAGACGTCGATTCGTGCAAACGCCGTCATGCTGCGTATCATCTCAAGTCATCCCTTCGGTATGCCGTTACACAGCCGCGCAACAACCTGTTTTATTAAAAGTTTTATGAAAAATCCAACACCGGAACAAAGGCGACAGTCTAGATGATCGGACGAAAAAAGCTAGACAGTCTGAAGCCCGGCACGCGCCTGGACGGCTATGAACTGGAAAAACCGCTGGGCGGAGGCGGCTTCAGCGTGGTCTATGTGGCGCGGCAGCTGGACACCGGCGAACGGGTCATAATAAAGGAGTACATCCCCAATCGACTGGCCCGACGCGATCGCAGCGGACAGGTGCAGGCGCGCAGTGACAAGACCGAAAGCCGGTTCAGCCGCGGTCGTAAACTATTCTTTCAGGAAGCGAGCACTCTGGCGACGCTGAAGCACAACAACATCGTTGATGTGTTCAATTTTTTCCAGGCCAATGGCACGGTCTACATGGTCATGAAATATCAGGATGGCGAAAACCTGCAGCATTATCTTGCCAGCCGCCGCGGAGGTCTCAGCGAAAGATTTCTGCGAACGGTATTCCCACCCCTGCTGGATGGCCTGGAACTGATTCATTCCCGCGACCTGCTGCACCTCGACATCAAGCCCGGCAACATCCACATTCAGTGCGGCGGACAGCCGCTGCTGCTGGATTTCGGCGCGGTACACGGTTTCCCCCAGAGTCGCCAGGAACAGCCCGGCCAGGTTATCAGCCCCGGCTTCTCGCCGATCGAGCAATACGATAATCGAGGCTACGTCGGCCCCTGGACAGATCTCTATGCACTCGGTGCCACCATGCGCGCCTGCATCGAGGGCCGGGCACCCCTGAACGCGCGCAAGCGCCACGACCATGACAGCCTCCGCCCGGCGCAGCACGCCTTTCGCAAACGCTATTCGCATAATCTGCTGCGCGCCATCGACTGGGCCATGGAAGTCGATCCCCTGCTGCGCCCCCAGAATGTGGCTACTTTCCGTGCGGCGCTCACTGCGGACATCGCACTGGAACCGGAGCAACCGCGCTCGGCTTTCGGCTGGCTGACGACCACTTTGCTCGGCCGGGGGGAATCATGAAGGCATTAACGGCCTGGTCCAGCCACCTGGGAAATCGATCAAGCAATCAGGATCGCTGCCTGGTGCTGGAGAAGCCGGGACGAATACTGCTGGCGGTCGCCGATGGCATGGGCGGGCATGCACGCGGCGACCTGGCTGCCGAGGTTGCGGTGCAAAGCCTGCGCCGCGCTTTCCTCGCCGAACGCGGCCAGATTTCAGAACCGCGCGCTTTCCTCACAGCCGCACTTCAGAAGGCGCACCGGGAGGTTGTGTGCGCAGGTCGCAGTGAACACCCACCGGTCACTCCCCGTACCACCTGTGTGGTCTGCCTGGTCCAGGGTGATCAGGCGTGGTGGGCGCATGTTGGCGACAGCCGACTTTACCTGCTTCGATCAGGAACGCTGGTTACCCGCACTCGCGATCACACTCCGGTTGAAGAGCTGCTGCAAAACGGCGTGATCCGCGAAGATGAATTGCGTTCTCACCCGCTGCGCAACAGCGTCAGTCGCTGCCTGGGCGGGATGGCACGTCCGCCTGAGATTGCGAGCGACCAGTCTCGCCTCAAACCGGATGACATCCTGTTGCTCTGTTCCGATGGACTCTGGTCAGCGATTCCCGACCAGAAGCTCCTGGCGATACCGGGATATGGCGATCTCGATCGCATCGTCAGGCAGCTTACAGCCGAAGCCGAAACGGCCAGTTATCCGCAAAGCGACAACATCAGCCTGGTTTGCCTGCGCTGGCTCTCCGCCGGAAAACCTGCCACTACAGCAATCGACCCTGGTCCTGCCGCATCCCGCCGCAAAACCGAAAAGAAGACCACAGACCCAATCCAGCAGGCTAAAGATGACATTCACCGCGCAATGCTCGATTACGCCGCGGAAATGAAGAAATAGCTCACTGAGCGGATGCCCCGCCGGCAACCTTCCTCGGGTATAATCAGCGCCCGAATCGCAAGCATTACCGAGGAAATTTCATGCGCCCCAGCAACCGCAAGCCGGACCAGATGCGTCCCATCACACTGACCCGCAACTACACGATGCATGCCGAGGGCTCGGTGCTGGTGGAATTCGGCAATACCAAAGTACTGTGCAACGCCAGTATCGAAGAACGGGTGCCGGGATTCCTGCGCGGCAAAGGACAGGGCTGGGTAACGGCGGAATACGGCATGCTGCCCCGTTCCACTAATCAGCGCATGGGTCGCGAGGCCGCGCATGGCAAGCAGGGTGGCCGCACCATGGAGATCCAGCGCCTCATCGGTCGCTCGCTACGCGCCGTCATCGATATGAAAAAGCTGGGCGAACGCACAATAACTATTGATTGCGATGTGATACAGGCCGACGGCGGCACGCGCACCGCCAGTATCACCGGCGGCTTTGTCGCCCTGGCCGACGCAATTCAGAAAATGGTTGCCGACGGCATCGTCAGGAACAACCCGCTGGTCGGCTCGGTTGCTTCAATATCAGTGGGTATATTCAAGGGGACTCCGATTCTGGACCTGGATTACGCCGAAGACTCCAATGCAGAAACGGACATGAATGTGGTGATGACCAACGACGGTCACTTCATTGAAGTCCAGGGAACAGCCGAGGGGCATCCCTTCACGGAAACTGAAATGAACCAGATGCTGGCGCTGGCCAGAAAAGGCATTGCAGAACTAACACAACAGCAGCAGAAGGTGCTCGAGCAGCAGGTCGAGAATGCCGGCTAAAATAGTACTTGCCAGCAATAATGCCGGCAAGGTCCGGGAATTCAATGAGTTGCTGAGCGGCAGCGAATTCGAAGTGGTGCCCCAATCGGATTTGTCGGTCCCCGATATCGAAGAAACCGGACTCACCTTTGTCGAAAACGCGCTGCTGAAGGCACGCAATGCTGCCGCCCTGACCGGCTGGCCGGCCATTGCCGATGATTCCGGTCTGGAGGTCGATGCGCTGAACGGTGCGCCAGGAATCTACTCCGCACGCTACGCCGGCGCGGGTGCCAGTGATGCAGATAACCTGTACAAGCTGCTGCAGGCACTTGAAGATGTCGATGATGACAACCGCAACGCGCGCTTCCAGTGCGTCATGGTGTACCTGCGTCATGCCAACGACCCCACGCCGCGTATTTTTCAGGGCAGCTGGGAAGGGATGATTCTGCGCGCACCGCGCGGCGCCAACGGGTTTGGTTATGACCCGGTGTTCTATGTACCGGAGCGCAACTGCAGCTCGGCGGAACTGCCCGCTGACATCAAAAACAGCTTGAGCCATCGCGGCAAAGCGTTACGTCAGCTTGTCGATGCATTACGCCAGCCCGGCCGTGTTTGAATTTTCCGCGCCACCCCCGCTATCGCTGTATATCCATTTTCCCTGGTGCGTCAGCAAGTGCCCCTATTGTGATTTCAATTCTCACGCCCTGCATGACGATTTTCCCGAGAATGCCTATGTAGAGGCTCTGCTGAAAGACCTGGAGCTCGAATTACCTGCCGTATGGGGCCGCACCGTGCAGACAATATTCATGGGCGGCGGCACGCCGAGCCTGTTTTCTCCGGCCGCCATCGAACGCCTGTTGAGCGGTGTTCGGGCGCGCCTGGCCCTGGCCCCTGGCGCCGAAATCACCCTTGAAGCCAATCCCGGCACTGTCGAACTGGAACGTTTTGCCGGTTACCGTGAAGCGGGGGTCAATCGGCTTTCCATCGGCGTCCAGAGTTTTGACGATAATCAGCTGCGCGCCCTGGGACGCATCCATGCTGCTGCGCAAGCCTCAGATGCAGGACGCGCGGCACGTGCTGCCGGATTCGACAACTTCAATCTCGACCTGATGTTCGGGCTACCGCAGCAGACGTCGGCGCAGGCAGTCGCCGACCTGCTGGCGGCAATCGAGCTACAACCCACGCACCTGTCATGGTATCAACTCACCCTCGAACCCAACACGCTCTTTCATGCACACCCACCGGTGCTGCCGGATGACGACGACCGATGGGCGATGCAGCAAGCCGGACAGGGTCTGTTACTGGAGCATGGCTATACTCAATACGAAGTGTCCGCCTTCGCACGTGCCGGCAGAATCAGTCAGCACAATCTGAATTACTGGCGCTTTGGCGACTACCTGGGCATCGGCGCCGGCGCACACGGCAAGGTTACAGACGCAGGAGCGGGCAGGATACGCAGAACCTGGCGCAAACGGCATCCGAGGGCATATCTGGAATCCGCTGACTGCAGCGGCTTCATCCAGGGACAGCGCGAACTCGGTGCAGAAGAGACACTGTTCGAATATGCGCTGAACCGACTGCGCCTCAGACAGCCTTTCAGCTTGAGTGAGTTTGAAGCGCGTAGCGGTCTGCCGCGCAGCGGGATCATTCCCATACTGCGCCAGGCAGAAATTGACGGCCTGCTGATATTGGATAACGAGACAGTGAATCACAGCGAGAAAGGCTGGCTGTTTCTGGACGATCTGGTGGCGCGGTTTTTACCGGAGGTGACATGTAATGCTGGAAATCACCCGAATTGATTGCCCTTACTGCGGCGAGAATATCGAGATCAGTGTCGATTGTTCCGCCGGGAGCGAGCAGTACGTGGAAGACTGTCCGGTCTGTTGTCAGCCGATCGAAATGAGCACCGAAGTCGATGGCGACGGCACCCTCCTCGGTGTTACTGCAAGCCGCAATGATGAATGACCGGAGCGCGCCTGCTAGCCCTACCAGTCGCCAATAATCTGGCAGCCTTTGGCGCAGGCAGCGCAAATCGTTGATTAAAGCCGGGTCGAAACCTTGACGCTGATGCGGATTTCGGCGCCGAATTTGTAAGCAATTGTCGGTTTGTTCTCCGGTCGCACCTGGCGCTTAGTCACTTTATATAGGAATTAATCTATTATATCAACAACTTGACTGCCCTGTCCAACGAGTTAGGGATAGCGCATGACCCTGTGATATTCTCCAGCCTGACATTAAGAAAAGAGCAGAAACAACTGTCGATCAGGTGTCGGAGACCATTATGCCCAGACTAGAAAAACAAGCGACCGAAGCATGCCAACCACTCATCGATTTTGACCAGTGGTCGGCACTCGCGAAATCGGATCCGGTGGCATTCGAGATGCAACGGGTCCGTTTCATTGAAGAAACTATCAGCGCCATGCCGGTTCACAAGCAACAGCGCATGCGTTGTCTGCAGTGGAAGATCGACCAGGTTCGCAACCGGGCGCGCACGCCAATGGGCGCCTGCGTCAAAATCAGTGAAATGATGTGGGAATCGCTCACCGGGCCAGGTGGCTTGAACGAGGCGTTGAACCGCCTGCGCTCGGGCCAGTATGAAAGGCCGCCAGCCGCCGCGGTCCTGAAATTCCCTTCGGGATCCTGAGCAATTCGGTCAGTCCCGCCAATTCGCGGGGCTTGTCCAGACAGGCGGTATACCGTATTATTCCCGGCCTTTCGGCGGCTACGTCACGTTCGACGGTCGGCCAGAATTTTTTGAGGCGAAAACGTTCATGAAAGCAGATATTCATCCGGATTATAAAGAGGTGACCGTCACCTGCAGTTGCGGCGACAGCTTCACCACCCGGTCCACGGTGGGCAAGGATTTGCATATCGAAGTCTGCGCGCAGTGCCATCCGTTTTACACGGGCAAGCAGAAAATGCTCGACACCGGGGGTCGCGTGGACCGTTTCCGCAAGAAATACGGTATCAACAAATCGTCCTGATGCACCTGTTTCCAGGCGCATGCATGAAGGCGTCCCGGGTGGGCGCCTTTTTTGTGCTTGCGTGCTTTTCGCAACAGCCTGCACTGGCAGCAAACTGCGCCCCACCCGAAACACCGGCGGCGGTGACTGTAAGCTATGTTTACGACGGTGACACTCTGGCACTCGCCGACCAGCGCAAAGTACGACTGATCGGCATCAACACTCCTGAAGCAGGTGGCGCGGGATCGCCCGCCGAGCCATTGTCTATCGAAGCCAGAAACCGGGTCCGTCAGATTCTGCTCGGCAGCGGAAATCAGGCGCGCATGTTGCTCGGGGAAGAGCGGACCGATCACTACGGGCGCAGCCTGGCACACCTGTGGACGCCTGACGGTCAAAATCTCACCGCACTGCTGCTCCGTGAGGGTCTGGGCTGGGCTCTCGCCATCCCGCCCAATACCAGACTGCTGGACTGCTATCTGGCAGCCGAGCGTGAAGCGCGCGCCGATTCACGGGGCGTATGGAATCGGCCTGCATTCGCCGCCAGAGATTCAGCGCGACTCTCTTTACGCAGCACCGGATTTCAGCGCGTGCATGGCCGCGTGATTCGGGTCAACCGCGGCGGCGGGGCTACCTGGATCAATCTGGAAGGTCGCTTTGCCATCAGGATCCCCGACAAGCACCTGCAGTGGTTCACCCCGGCACCGGATCAAACCTGGGTTGGCAGAAAGCTCGAAGTGCGGGGTTGGGTGAAACAAATAAAGGGCGAACTGCGGGTCAGCGTCCAGCATCCGGCTTCCATCACTCTCCAGCCGTTACAGTGATCGGGAATCACCTGCACAGCCGGGCTGGATTTCGGTAACATTATCCCTTTGTCACAGGACTGCAACGGCACCATCATGAGCTCCCTGCCTCGCCGAATGCCTCTCGTCCGCCTGATCAGGCTGGCGCTTTTTCTTGCGGTGCTGATGCACATGTCCGGATGCGCGACCAACCCTGTAACCGGGGGACCAGATTTTGTGCTCATGTCCGAACCCGAGGAGCTCGCCCTCGGCGCCCGCTATCATCAGCAGATCATCAAGGAGATGCCGGTCTATCCCGATCAGAAGCTGGCATCTTATGTTGATAACATTGGTCAACGTCTTGCCCGGGAAAGTCATCGGCCACAGCTCGCTTATCAGTTCACTGTCCTCGACAGCACCCAGGTCAACGCTTTCGCGCTGCCGGGCGGTTATATCTATATAACCCGCGGTCTGCTCGCGTATCTCAACTCGGAAGCCGAACTCGCTGCTGTGCTGGGCCACGAAATCGGCCATGTAACGGCACGTCACTCGGTACGCCAGCACAGCGCCACGACTGCCGCGGGAATGGCTGGCATTCTTTTGCAGGCCACTACCGGGATCAGTGGGTCACAAGATCTGTTCAATGTAGCCGGCAAGGCCATCTTGAGTGGCTATGGACGCGAGCACGAGCTGGAGTCCGACCGGCTCGGCGCTCAGTATCTGGCGCGCAGCGGCTACAGCCCGAATGCCATGCTCGACGTGATTGGTGTGCTGAAAAACCAGGAGCTGATTGAAAACGAGCGCGCCCGGGAGCAGGGGCGAGAGCCGCGCGCATATCATGGCGTATTCGCGAGCCATCCCGAAAATGATCGCCGGCTACAGGAAGTGATTGGTGAAGCTGAACAATTGAAAACGACCTCAGTCACTCGGATTGGGCGAAGTGAATTCCTGGCGCATATCGATGGCCTGGCATTTGGCGACAGCGAAAGTGAAGGGATGGTGCGTAACAACACCTTTCTGCACAGGCCCCTCGATTTCGGCCTCGATGTCCCCGAGCGATGGAGAATCGAGAACCTTCCGGATCAATTACTGATCATTGCCCCGCAGGAAGCTGCATTCATGCAAATCAAGGTGGACTCCGACTCCGGGGAACACCCCCCCCGGCAATATCTTGCGGAGAAGGGCGTCAGGAATCTACGCAACGCTGAGCCTCTGGATATAAAAGGCTTACCAGCCTATACGGGCGAAGCAGCTGTAACGACTAACAAAGGCGAACGCCAGGCACGCGTTGCAGCACTGCGCGATGGCAAGCAAACTTTCCTGTTCACAGGTGTCAGCCGCAGCGATCAGAATTTTAGCCAGCACGATAAAGTCTTTCTGGAAATACTGCACAGTTACCACAAGCTCGATCCCCGGGAACAGGAACTGGCGAAAGGCTTGCGCCTGAAGATTATAAAACCCGATAGCGGCGCCCGCTTCGCGGATCTTGCTCGACGATCACCAATTGAAAATCACGCCGAAGCAGAACTTCGTCTTCTCAACAGCCAGTATCCGGTCGGAGAGCCTCGCGCCGGTGAATCAATCAAAGTGGTGCGTTAGCCGCTCGAACGCATCGTTATTCCTGCCAAAAAACACCTGTTAATGGAATCCCCATGTACAAAGATCTGAAACAAGAAGCCCTCGATTACCACGCCCTTCCCCGCGCCGGCAAAATAGCGACGCAGATCACCAAGCCCTGTACCTCGCAATCTGAGCTGTCCCTGGCCTATACGCCAGGCGTCGCGGAACCGGTACGCGCAATTGCCGCCAACCCGGACGATGCCTTTCGTTACACCAGCAAAGGCAATCTGGTCGCCGTCATTACCGATGGTACCGCGGTGCTGGGACTGGGAAATGTTGGCGCGCTGGCGGGCAAGCCGGTCATGGAAGGCAAGGCGGTACTGTTCAAACGCTTCGCCGATATCGACGTCTTCGACATCGAAGTGGATGCGGACAATACAACTGATTTTATCGACACGGTAGCTCGCATCGCCAGCGGATTCGGCGGAATCAATCTCGAAGACATAGCAGCGCCGCAGTGTTTCGAAATCGAGCAGGCGTTGATCGAGCGCCTCGATATCCCGGTATTTCACGATGATCAGCATGGCACCGCCATCATTATCTGTGCCGGGCTCCTGAATGCACTTGAAATCAAGGATAAATCACTCGCTGAAGCGAAGATCGTATGCCTCGGGGCAGGTGCCGCCGGAATTGCATCAATGAAGTTGCTGCTTGCTCTCGGTGCATCGCGAGAAAACATACTCATGGTTGACCGCAAGGGCGTGATCAGCTCCCGGCGCTCTGACCTGAACATCTATAAGCAGGAGTTTGCTGTAGAAACTGATCGCGTCACACTCGCAGACGCTATGCGCGGTTGTGATGTCTTTATTGGCGTCTCCGGACCCAATCTGGTAGACGAGGCGATGCTAAGGAGCATGGCGGACCACCCGATTGTATTCGCCCTTTCCAACCCGGACCCGGAAATCAATCCATCGCTGGCACACCAGGTGCGCGATGACCTGATTATGGCAACCGGCCGCAGCGACTTTCCAAACCAGGTGAATAACGTGCTTGGCTTTCCCTTCATCTTCCGTGGTGCATTGAATGTCCGGGCGCGCACCATTAATCGCGAAATGCAGATTGCCGCGGTGGAAAGCCTGCGGGCCCTGGCGCATCAGCCGGTACTGCCGGAGATTCTGCAGGTGTATGGATTACCCGAACTGGCTTTCGGTCCGGATTACATCATTCCCAAGCCGTTCGATCCGCGGCTGATGGAGTTTGTTCCGGCGGCGGTCGCAAAAGCCGCTATTGACTCGGGTGTGGCGAGACTGGAAAACCCTTAATCGCTCAGTCCATGGGCGTCACAAGTTTTGCGGCGCGACATGCGCGCTCGCGCGCGTCAGTCACGTCGTCCGCATAGGCGAGTGCGACACCCATGCGGCGGCGGCGGAAAGCCTCGGGTTTCCCGAACAGACGAAGTTCGGTTTGCGGTACGCTCAGCGCCGCATCGACGTCGCCGAAGGAAATACCTTTTCTATCCATCCCACCGTAAATGACCGCACTCGCCCCGGCATTGCGTAACGCCGTGTCGACCGGCAAACCAAGAATAGCGCGCGCATGCAATTCGAACTCGTTCTGCCATTGGGTAATCATGGTCACCATACCGGTATCGTGCGGCCGTGGACTGACTTCGCTGAACCAGACCTGATCACCAGCGATAAATAACTCGACGCCGAATAATCCGCAACCGCCGAGGCTGTCGGTTATCCGGGCGGCAATTTCCTGTGCCCGGGCGAGCGCCGCGTCGCTCATGGCCTGCGGCTGCCAGCTTTCCACGTAGTCGCCTTGCTGCTGAATGTGCCCGATGGGCGCACAGAATGATGTTTCGATTGCACCGGATTGCCCATATGCACGAACCGTCAGCAAGGTGATTTCAAATTCGAACTGGATCAACTCCTCGACGATGACACGATTACCATCGACACGCCCACCACTTCGGGCATATTCCCAGGCTGCCGGCAAATCATCCGCAGTCGATACCAGTGACTGACCTTTTCCTGAAGAAGACATGACCGGCTTTATGACGCAGGGATAACCGATACCAGCCTCAATCGCCGCCTGAACCGCTTCCAGACTTTCCGCGAACGCGTATCGCGACGTCGGCAGGTTCAGATCTTCGGCAGCGAGGCGACGTATGCCTTCGCGGTTCATCGTCAACTGCGCTGCGCGTGCCGTTGGAATCACCCTGGCGAGATCGCGTGCTTCGATCTCTGCCAGCATATCGGTCGCAATCGCCTCGATTTCCGGAACAATGATGTGGGGCTTTTCGTGTTCAACCAGCGCCAGCAGCGCAGCGCCGTCGGTCATATCGATAACCTGGGCCCGATGTGCAACCTGATGCCCCGGTGCATTCGCATAACGATCAACGGCTATGGTTTCTGCGCCCAGGCGCTGTAAGGCAATGATCACTTCCTTGCCTAATTCACCACTGCCGAGCAGCATGACCCGTGTGGCGCCTGGCGATAACGGCGTGCCAATTTTCATGAACGGCTTTTCCTCTATGACTTACTCGAGCAAAATCTCGAGCTGATTCAGAGCAGCCCGCGCCATCGGCCGCCCATCCACCGGGCTGCGCGGCGCCTCCCGGGAACCCTCACGGGGAAACACCACCATGTCTACTGCGTGCTCACCGGCAACAAAATGGAATGATGGAAAATCTCGCCATTCATCCTTTCCGATACGCATCCGCTGCTGGGATACCTGGAAAGGAATGCCGGCCTCCATCAGGAAGAAGCTTATTTCTTCAGGCGTATCCGCAAAAAGGTGCAGGTCGATGGAGGTATGAAGTCCAGCGGAGCCGGTTAAAACCGAACCCACCAGACGTGGGGAGAATTGCGCCAGAAAACGCATTGCCTTCGCAGCGCTATCTCTCAGCGCACGCAGATGGTTCACCTGTGCGTCGCCCTGGAACAGGCGGTGATATTCTGCCAACGCAGCTTCGACTTCTATATTGCGCGGCATATTTTTGGTGTCCGGTGCCCCGAGGTGTTGAGCCGCCTTGCGCTTGGCGAGATAAAAATCCTGCACACCCTGTTCTGCCATCAGACGCGCGGCTTCTTGAGCGATACGCGCACGCATCTGTTGGTCTCGTCCGGAATTACGTGCCATTGCAGCTAGAAAAGCGGGTCCGTGGCCGTGTCATTGGGAACGCCGCCATTACCGGCACCACCAGCAGCAGAATCGCTGTATTCTTCCGGCACCGTCTCGGCCTTGAACAGTTCGAACAGGCCATCCCCCTGCCCCGACCGCAAGCGCAGGCCGGTTCTGGGATCGATACGCACTGTAACTAGCCCCTGAGGCTGCGGCGGCGGCATCTCCGGCACGCCCTGCAAGGCCGTGCTCATGTAATCGATCCACATCGGCAATGCTGCATGGCCACCTGTTTCCCCGCTGCCTAATGGTTGAGCGCTGTCGAAACCGACCCAGACGGTTGTCACGAGGCTGGCGTTGTAACCACAAAACCAGGCATCACGCTGATCATTGGTCGTCCCGGTTTTTCCGGCCAGGTCGTTGCGCCCCAGTTGCATGGCGCGACGACCGGTCCCCCTTTTTATCACATCCTGCATCATCGAATTCATCAGGTAAGCGGTTTCTGCATCCACCACCCGCTCGGCATATACCGGCGGCGCATCAGGCCGGGGCACCATCATGCCGGGCGGCACGTTCAGGACGGCAGTATGTTCTATCTCGCTCGGGGGTCCCGAAAGCTGCTCTGCGGGAATGCTCTCCAGTGCGTCAGGAGGTGACGTGCAATCGTGACAGGCGACCGGAGCATTGGCCTTCAGCACTACATTATTCCGTGCGTCTCGCACCTCCTCGATAAAATATGGTTCCACATAAAATCCTCCATTGGCCCAGACACTGTAGGCTCTGGCCATTTCGAGTGGAGTCGCCGTACCAGTGCCCAGGGCCAGCGATAAATCTTTTGGAATCCGCTCCGGCTGGAAACCAAAGCGCTGCACATACTGCGCCGCGTAAGGAGCACCAATTGCACGCAAAAGCCGTATCGAGACAAGGTTGCGTGAGCGCGTCAGTGCTTCGCGCATTCTGGTCGGGCCATAAAATTTGCCACTGTAATTTTCCGGTCGCCATGCAGTTTCCAGAGACGGATCATCAAAAACAACAGGTGCGTCATTAAAAATGCTTGCCAACGTGTAGCCCTTGGCTAACGCGGCGGCATAAATAAAAGGTTTAAAACTCGATCCGGGTTGACGCTGCGCCTGTACTGCACGGTTAAACTTGCTTCGTGAAAAATCAAAACCGCCCGCCAGTGCCTGAATGGCTCCGTCCTGCGGTCGAAGCGAAACGAGCGCGCCCGTGACAGCAGGCACCTGCGCCAGACTCCAACGGTTGTCGGACAGTCTTTCTACACGGATCAAGTCGCCGCCCCTAAACAACTGGCCAGCCGCTTCCGGCGCCTCGCCCCGGTGATTGGCCGAGATGTAAGTCCGTGCCCAGGATACTCCCTCCCAATCCAGTTCAGCAGGGCCATAACCTGCAACATGCAGCTTTGTTGATTGTCCCTCTACAGCGACCACAATCGCTTCACGCAGCCCCCCCACAACCACGGAATGTTCCAGGATCCGCGCATAGTCCTGCTCAGTGGCCTGTTCATCGAGGTCGACATGGCCGGAGACACCTCGATACCCATGACGCCGATCATAATCAAGCAAAGTTCTTCGCAGTGCGGCATTAGCCGCCGTCTGGCGCTTTCCCTCGACTGTTGTGACGACGCTATAGCCACCGATATATGCCTCGTCACCGAACTGATCGACCATGAAGCTCCTGACCATTTCAGCTACATAAGGTGCCTCTATCTCAGCCGGATTCCGATGCAGCTTTGCCGTATCTTCCTGAGTCAATGCAGCACGGTATTGTTCAGCGTCAATGAACTCGAGGCTGTACATGCGCCCCAATACATAGTCGCGGCGTTGCAGCGCTCGCGCCGGGTTTGTGAGCGGATTATTTGTTGAAGGCGCTTTGGGCAAGCCCACTATCATGGCAATTTGCGGGAGATCGAGTTCGTTTACCGGCACCCCATAATAAACCTGGGCAGCAGCGCCTATACCATAGGCCCGATGGCCGAAATAGATTTTGTTCAGATAGAGCTCGAGAATCTCCTGCTTGCTCAGATCACGCTCTATTTTCAGTGCCAGAAAGATTTCCGTAACCTTGCGTAAATAGGTTTTCTCGGCACTCAGGAAAAAGTTGCGAGCGACCTGCATGGTTATGGTGCTCCCCCCCTGACGCTTCTCACCAGTCCGGATCAATTCCACGGCGGCACGTAGCAATCCCTGGTAATCCACCCCCGGATGCTCGAAAAAGCGTGCATCCTCGGATGCAAGAATTGCCTGGATGACCGGCTCGGGCAGGTCTTCATACCGGATGGGTGTCCGGTGCTGCTCTCCGAATTCTGCTATCAGCTCCAGATCGCGCGAGTAAACCCGGAGCGGCACCTGCAGCTGCACGTCCTGTAGCCGATCAACATCCGGCAATTGAGGCGCGATATACAAATACACTGCGAGGACGGTCAGCACAGCGATCACGAGGGATGCAAAGCCTATCCCGAAAACAAGGCGCAGCGCTTTAAGAAGTGGTGTCATAAATTTGGCAGGATGTGATCAAGTTCAAATTAAAAATCAATGGCATTCCTAAACTTCAGTATAAAGCTTCCGATACATGGAATCGAACCAAATACGATTGAAGAGCTCTTTGTTGACAAGCATTTGCTGATGCTCTTTAATCCACCACAGTATAAATACACTGCAAAATGCAGTGAATTAAAGGGAAATTACGGTGCAAATCGCGCAACTGTTTACAAGGAAAAAGCCGCTGGTTGTGGGACTGGACATTAGCTCCTCAGCAGTGAAATTACTCGAACTCAGTCGCAATGGTAACCGCTTCCGCGTCGAGAGTTATGCAGTCGAACCTTTGCCGCCCAATTCCGTCGTCGAAAAAAACATCACCGATGTAGAGGCTGTCGGAGAAGCGGTGCGCCGTGCCATAAAACGATCCGGGGCTCGCATCCGCAATGCTGCAGTGGCGGTCGCAGGCTCTTCCGTCATCACCAAAGTTGTTCCCATGCCGAACACTTTATCGGAAGACGAGCTGCACAACCAGATCGAACTTGAAGCTGATCAGTATGTCCCTTATCCGCTGGAGGAAGTGAGTCTCGACTTTGAAGTTCTGGGTCCGAGCAACAACAATCCGGATACGGTTGACGTGCTTCTCGCCGCATGCCGGACCGAAACTGTGGAAATGCGCACAGCAGCCGTCGAGAGTGGCGGGCTGGAGGCCAAAGTCGTCGATGTAGAGGCATACGCGACCGAAAATGCGTTTCAGCTTTTACTGGACCAGGCCCCTGATCAGGGCGTAGAGAAGACCATCGCGGTCATCGATATCGGTGCCACTATGACCACGCTCAACGTGCTGCACGACAACAAATTGATATATACGCGCGACCAGGTCTTCGGCGGCAAGCAACTCACAGAAGAAATCATGCGCCGTTACGGGCTCTCTTATGAAGAGGCGGGTATGGCCAAGCGGCAAGGTGGTTTGCCCGAGAACTACGAACCCGAAGTCCTTGAACCGTTCCGTGAAGCGATGTGTCAACAGGTTAGCCGCTCGCTCCAGTTCTTCTTTGGCTCAAGTCAGTACAACAGCGTCGACCAGATTATCCTCGCAGGCGGTAGCGCATCTGTTCCCGCCGCTAGCGAAATGATACAGGAGCGACTGGGCATCGAAACCGTTATTGCGAATCCTTTCGCTTCCATGTCACTGTCTTCACGCGTTAAACCACAATCCTTAAGCAATGATGCTCCAGCATTGTTAATTGCCTGCGGCCTGGCTTTGAGGAGTTTCGACTAATGGCACACATTAATCTATTACCCTGGCGCGAGGAGCTCCGCAAAGAGAAGCAGCAGCAATTTGCTGTTGTCGCAGCGGGATCGGCGGTTCTCGGTGGGCTTCTGATCCTTCTGGTCCACATGCAAATGGAAGGTTTGATCGATAAGCAGAACAACCGCAACAGCTTTCTTCAAGCCGAAATAACAGAACTGGACGAAAAAATAGCTCGCATCAAGACTCTCGAAAAAACCAAATCAGCTCTGCTGGCGCGTATGGACATCATTCAGCAACTTCAGCGCAGTCGTCCGCAGAGCGTTCACCTGATGGATGAGCTGGTCTTCACGTTGCCGGATGGTGTTCATTTGCAGAAAATTTCTCAGAAAGGCACCACGTTGACTGTAAACGGGGTAGCACAATCGAATGCACGTGTTTCAGCCTACATGCGCAACATCGATGATTCCGGCTGGATGGGACAGCCCAAGCTCGATGTCATTGAAACAAAAGGCAAGCAAGACCGGGCGCGCCGGGATGCTGAATTCGTCATGCGCGCCCGACAGGTAACTCCGACCGGGAAGACTGGCGAGGAGCAGAGCTAATGGATCTTTCTCAACTCAACGAACTTGATGTCAGCAACATCGCCAGCTGGCCTTTACCGGCCAGAATAGCGGTTATCGCTCTGGTTTTTGCCGGTGTAATTGCAGCGGGCTACTGGTTAGACATCAAAGATCAGGGGATCAGGCTGGAAAAGGCTGAACAGCAGGAAACCGAATTACGCACGACCTTCGAATTCAAGGCCAGGAAAGCCGCCAATCTGGAAGCCTACGTTCAGCAGCTGGAAGAAATGAAGGAAACTTTCGGAGCGATGCTCCGTCAACTGCCGAACAAAACTGAAGTCGCGGAACTGCTGGTGGATATCTCCCAGGCCGGACTCTCCAGCGGGCTGGAA
Organism: Thiogranum sp.; assembly: GCA_024636585.1. Lineage (GTDB taxonomy): Bacteria > Pseudomonadota > Gammaproteobacteria > DSM-19610 > DSM-19610 > Thiogranum. The sequence continues at coordinate 43,964 of JAGXGS010000034.1, forward strand.
TTCGAGCTTTTCAAGCCCGAGAACGAGAATCCCAAGGACTTCTACGCTGAATTGCCGATCAGCATCCGGGTGAAGGGCAGCTACCACGAGTTTGGCGCCTTCGTCAGCAGCGTCGCCGCCCTGCCGCGAATCGTAACGATCCATGACGTGAACATCAATCAGGATAAGGCCGGCGATCTGTCAATGAACATTCTTGCCAAGACATATCGTTACATGGATGAAAATGACGGAGGCGCACAATGAAGTCGCTACGAACATCACACGCTTTCGGCATTGGCTTACTGGGAATCGCCATTTCGGCATGCAGTAATAACAATACTGAGGATCTGCGTGTCTATGTCGAAGAGGTAAAGTCCCAACAAACGGCACGTGTCGAACCGCTACCGGAATTTGCTCCTTACGAGAATTATATTTACCAGGCAGGCGATAGTCGCGATCCATTCAGCCTCCCGATGCACTCTTCACCTGCGACTCAGGTCGCGGGTCCGGTCGGTAACGGCATATCGCCTGACTTCAATCGACCGCGCGAACCACTGGAGTCGGAGCCGCTGGATAGCCTGCGTATGGTTGGAACCATGGAACGTGACGGCAACTCCTGGGCGCTGGTGCGCATGAGCGACAGCACCATCCACCGCGTCAAACCGGGCAATTTTCTCGGGGCGAACCATGGGAAGATTGTCCAGATTTCAGAATCAGAAGTAGAGCTGGCCGAGATTGTTCCTGATGGCCTCGGGGGATGGATTGAACGCCAGGCAGCACTGGCACTCAGTGAGTAATTGGAGAATAAAACCATGAACGTGAATTTGATGACCTGGAACGCTACGAAGCGGGGCTCGCTCGGCCTCACTCAGTTGGTCAGTTACGGACTACTGGCCCTGGGTATGCTGTTGCTGCCTGGCTCGTGGACACCTGCTCATGCGGAGGCCCCGCCGCTGAACGCGTTGCAGGACATAGAGTTCGCAGGTCTGCCGGGAAACCAGGTTCAGATTATCTTCAAGCTCAGCCAGCCAGCCCCTGCACCTGCGAGTTTTACAATCGATAATCCTGCGCGTATCGCCTTTGATCTGCCAGCGACCAAAAGCGAACTGCAGAACCGTTCAAAGGCCATCGGAGTGGGGCCCGCCAAGAGCGTTACCGCGGTGGAAGTAAAGGGTCGGACGCGGGTAGTTCTTAATTTGTTTGAAATGGTTCCGTACGAAACACGCACCGAAGGCGATCAGATCATAGTGGTGCTGGGCGCCACTACAGGCGCTGCCACGGCTGCAGCTCCAGCTGCCGCGTCCGCATCAGGCAGCGCCGCATCCCGCCAGGCCGGGATCTCAGAAGTTGATTTCCGACGCGGTGATCAAGGTGAAGGACGGGTTGTCATTTCTCTGTCTGATCCGGCGATCCCGGTGGATATGCGTCAGGAGGCGGGCAATGTAGTGCTGGACTTTAAAGGCGCCCGCATTCCGGCAGAGCTGGAGCGTCGCCTTGACGTGACCGACTTTGCCACGCCAGTCAGGACAATCGATACCGAAAGCACCCGCGAAGGTGTTCGCATGGCCATCACGGCGATGGGAGAATATGAACACCTCGCCTACCAGACCGGCGACCAGTTTACCGTCGAGATCCGTAAGACCACGAAGGAAGAGCAGGAACAACGCAAGAAGGAAGAATTCGGCTTTACTGGCGAACGGCTGTCACTGAACTTCCAGAACATCGAGGTCCGGTCTGTGCTGCAGCTGCTCGCCGATTTCACCGGCACTAACATTGTCGTCAGTGATACCGTGACGGGCAGCCTCACTCTGCGGATGCAAAACGTACCCTGGGACCAGGCTCTGGATATCGTACTGAAGACCAAGGGCCTGGCGAAACGTCAGAACGGCAATGTCATGTTAATCGCGCCCAGCGAGGAAATTGCCGCCCGGGAGAAGATGGAGCTTGAAGCCCAGAAGCAGATTGAAGAGCTGGCTCCGTTGTACTCCGATTATATCCAGGTCAACTATGCCAAAGCATCTGACCTGGCGGCTCTGCTTAAAAGCAGCAGCAGCTCGCTGATGTCGGATCGCGGCGAAGTCAGCGTAGACTCACGCACCAACACCCTGCTGGTTCAGGATACGGCAGACAAACTGGAGCAGATTCGGCGTATGGTGGCGCGACTGGATATACCAATCCGCCAGGTGCTGATCGAGTCGAGAATCGTGCTGGCCAATAATGACTTTGCCAAGGATCTGGGCGTCAGATTCGGTATCAGTCACTCAAGCACTGACAACGACCGCTTCCTGGACATCGGCGGCACCCAGGGTGGCACTGTTCCTGGCTCCGGCGGCGAGCCACTGCTGGTAAACCTTCCGGTCATCGGCTCAACTGGTTCCATCGGGATGGCGCTTGGCAAGCTGGGCAGCAATGTACTGCAGCTGGAGCTGAGTGCCATGCAGCTGGAAGATCGTGGCGAAATTATCTCCAGTCCGCGCGTCATTACTTCCGACCAGCAGGAAGCGTCGATCAAACAGGGTGTCGAGATTCCCTACCTGGAAAGTTCATCGAGCGGAGCGGCAACAGTCAGCTTCAAGGAAGCCGTTCTGGAATTAACTGTGACTCCGCAGATCACCCCGGATGATCGCATCATTATGGATCTTTTTGTCAGCAAGGATAATATCGGCGAAATATTCTTCGGTATTCCCAGTATCGACACTCAAAACGTCACCACACGGGTACTGGTCGATAACGGTGAAACACTGGTGCTCGGTGGCATTTACGAACAGGAAAGCGGAAAAGAGGTGGATAGCGTGCCATTCTTCGGGCAGCTGCCTGCTGTCGGCTGGCTGTTCCGGACCGAGCGAAATGTGAACGACAAGAGCGAACTGCTGATATTCGTCACCCCGAAAATTCTCAAGCAGGGCATGATTCTCGAATAGACGCTACTTGTACCGCAGCCAGATTTCTGGCATACCTGCCCGGCATGAAAAAGCCGGGCAGTTTTTTTTTGGTCGGCCCTATGGGGGCCGGAAAATCCACGATCGGGCGCCAACTGGCGCGCCTGCTCAATCTACGCTTCCTGGACAGCGACCGGGAAATCGAAAAGCGCACTGGTGCTGACATTCCCTTAATCTTTGAATTGGAAGGCGAAACAGGCTTCCGGAAGAGGGAACAGGAGGTCATCGAGGAGCTTTCCGCGAGGCCGGGAATCGTTCTTGCCACTGGCGGCGGCGCGATTTTGGATGACAGCAACCGCCGCAACCTGTGCTCCCGCGGTTATGTCATCTATCTGAGGACTTCCGTCGAGCAGCAGCTTCAGCGCACTGCTCATGATCGCAATCGCCCCCTGTTGCAGACCAAAAATCCGGAGCAGAAATTGCGCGATTTGCTTGCCACGCGTGATCCGCTTTACCACGACATCGCCGACTGGACTGTCGATACGGATGGTTGCCGGGCGCGCGAGGTGGTGCAAAACATTATTCAACATATTGAGGAAATCTAAACAGATTTTCCGTATTCTTGGGAACTGATGAGAAAGTCATTGAGAATGGAGCTGGGAGAGCGCAGTTATCCGATACACATCGGACCTGGATTACTCTCCGAAACTGCGCTGTATGAACCGCATATCCGCGGTCGCCAGATCATGCTGGTCACCAACGAGACCGTTGCCCCCCTGTATGCAGACGCTGTACGGAATGCCTTGTCGGCCTACCAGGTGGAATCCGTCGTTCTTCCGGACGGTGAAGCATTCAAAAACCTGGACGTCCTGAACCTCATCTACGATGCCTTGCTTAAAAACCGCTTCAATCGAAACTGCTGCCTTATCGCGCTGGGCGGCGGCGTGATCGGCGACATGGCAGGCTTTGCTGCTGCGACCTATCAGCGCGGCGTGGATTTTATTCAGCTACCGACAACTCTGCTGGCCCAGGTGGATTCGTCTGTGGGCGGCAAAACCGGCGTCAACCATCCGCTCGGCAAGAACATGATCGGTGCATTTCATCAGCCCCGCTGTGTGCTGGCGGACACCACGACATTGAATACCCTCGACAGTCGCCAGCTGTCGGCAGGAATCGCGGAAATCATCAAATATGGCTTGATCGGTGATGCGGAATTTTTCGCTTACCTGGAGCAAAATATGGAGCAGTTGAAGAATCGGGATACTGCAACATTGATCTACGCGATTGAACGATCTTGCCAGTGCAAGGCTGATATTGTCGCTGCAGATGAGCGGGAGAGCGGCCGGCGCGCGCTGCTGAACCTTGGCCACACCTTCGGACATGCTATCGAAACAGGTACCGGATATGGCAACTGGCTCCACGGGGAAGCGGTTGCCACCGGGATGGCAATGGCCGCGGATCTGTCTGCACGGCATGGCTGGCTGGACCACGCCGATGTGGCTCGTATCGATGCGCTGCTGGCGGCGGCAGGCTTACCGGCCACGCCGCCCGATTCGATGAACGGAGAACGCTTTCTGGAACTCATGGCCGTCGATAAAAAAGCTGATGATCACGGCCTGCGCCTGATCCTGCTCGATGCCATAGGCCAGGCAAAAGTCTGCAGCGACTACGATGGCGAGATGCTCAATGAAACCCTGGAGCGTAAACCCGCCGCGATATCTTCATGACAGCGCGCCTATCTGAGTCAACCGGCGGAAATTCACTGGCACCCTACGCCGCAACAGACAGCGGTTCGCGCGGCCGACTCGTGCAGGAGCCGCCGCCGAATTACCGCAGTGAGTTCCAGCGCGATCGGGATCGCATAATACATGCCGCAGCATTCCGTCGCCTTGAATACAAAACCCAGGTTTTCGTCAACCATGAAGGGGATTTGTTCCGCACGCGCCTTACCCATTCAATCGAAGTGGCGCAGATCGCCCGTTCGATTGCCCGCGCCCTCGACCTGAATGAAGATCTGACCGAAGCAATTTCACTGGCGCATGACCTCGGACACACGCCTTTCGGTCATGCCGGTCAGGATGCCCTCAACGAGTGCATGAAAGATTACGGTGGTTTTGAGCATAACCTTCAGTCGCTGCGTGTGGTCGACGAACTGGAAGAAAAATATGCGGACTTCCCCGGCCTGAATCTGACCTTCGAGACCCGTGAAGGCATTTTAAAACACTGCTCGCGAAAAAATGCCGAAACACTCGGCGAGATCGGCGAACGCATTCTTAGAAAACTTCAGCCCAGCCTGGAGGCCCAGCTTACCAACCTGGCCGATGAAATCGCCTACAACAGCCATGATGTCGATGATGGTTTACGCTCCGGATTGATCGAAGTCGAGCAACTGGTGGAGATTCCCCTGTTCCTTGAACAGTACACAGAAGTGCGGGATCGCTACCCGCGCCTTTCCCAGCGCCGCGTCATACATGAGGTGGTGCGCCGATTGATCAACTGCCAGGTCGTGGATCTGGTGCAGACCAGCCAGGAATTGCTGGACAGGCATCGCCCGGCGTCGTTGGATGAAGTACGAAAACAGCCCCGGCCATTGATATCCTTCAGTGGCGCAATGGAGGACAGAAATCTGGAGCTGAAGCGATTCCTTCGCGAGAAGCTGTACCGGCATTACCGGGTGCACCGCATGAGCGCCAAGGCAGGGCGCGTTATTCGTGGCCTGTTTGCTGCTTTCTTCGAAGATTCTCGCCTGATGCCCGAAGATGCGCAGCAGAGTTTCGCCCGCTCGGAAACGCAGCACGGCCAGGCACGCGCCGTGGCCGACTATATCGCCGGCATGACGGATCGTTACGCTATCAAAGAATATGCACGCGTTTATAATCCCGGGGAGCTGACTTGATACCGGGCCGTTGCCAGGACTCCTCCCATGCGCATCTATATGCAAATTCCGCCCGGCGACACCGGCGCACCGAAGTTCTATCATCTGCACCTGCAGGAAGACCTCATCGAGGGCTGGACTCTGGTACGGGAGTGGGGCTACCAGGGCGCGCGCGGGCGCATGGTCAAAGACCATTACCCTGATCGCGACAGCGCCGAGAATGCCCTGCTGCAGGTGCGTGATGCGCAAATCAAAAAAGGTTATCAGGTCGTATTTATGCAAGGACAGTCATGAATAGCAATCGATCGCCACACAGCGTGCCACTCGATTACCTGGAGAAATACGCACTCACCCGGCCCCCTTTCGAGAACACGGCAGATTCAGAATTCTTTTATGGAAGCACTGCATTGATGCAGCGCCTCGATCTGCTCGCCCATCTGACCCAGTTCGGCGATCCATTAATTCTGGTCATCGGCCCGCCCAACAGCGGAAAGAGCACCATGCTGGAACAGTTCGTTGCGCGGGCCAGCAACCGCTGGTATTTGTGCCAGCTAACTGCCGATTCGCTGGAACAGCTGCCCGCGCATTTTTCAAGCGCGCTCGGGGACACGACCCTGAGCACTGGCATCGACGCATTGCTGGACCGCTGGGACAGCGAGACGGATGCTTCGCGTTTGTTCGTCATCGCCATTGATGACGCTGACAATCTCGATGCAAACGCCTGTCGCACACTTTGCGAACTGCTGGACAGGCCGCAGGGAGAACGCCTTCGCGTGCTGCTGTTTGGAACCGCCAGCATGCAGCCGATGCTCAAGGAGTCATTGACGAAGCTCGGCTCCACGCGCACTCTGCAGGTACTGGACGTTCCGCGTCTTTCTGAAGAAGAAACAGCAGCTTACTTGATGTACCGGCTGTCCGTAGCCGGATACAGCGGTGAAAGCCCGTTCAGCACCACTGAAATCCGGGCCATCTGCAAAGCAGCTGATGGTTGGCCCGGCGCGATCAATGAACTTGCCGATCAGACACTAAGGGACAACATGCTACGAAGCGAAAAACGACCTGTCATAACCCAACAGCACAGCCGCAGACCACGCTGGCTGGCAGTACCCGCCGTTCTGGCCATCGCCGTAATTTATCTGGTCTGGCAGAATCTTTATGCGCCGGACCAGAACCAGAAAACCTCCGCTGTCATGGAAGAAACCACGCTGACTTTGCCGCCAGAGTCCGAGCCCCAGCCCCAGCCCGAGCTTGCCGCAACACCTGAGCGTCCTCTGCCGCACGACAGTAATGCATCTCAACAGCCCGCCACAGATGTGCCGTCACCGGATCGGGCCGATGCCCGTCCTGCGACAGCCGCCGCAATGCCATTGGCAGAAGCGCCCGTTGCTTTACCTGCCGAGGAGCCACAGCCGAGTCGGGAAGAGGTGCCGTCGGTCACAGCCGATTCGTCGATAGCGGTCCTGGCCGAACCGCTGGAGTCACCCTCCTCGAGCGCGGAAGAGGTCCAGCCTCCTATACCATTAGAACCGCCAGAATCGCCCGCCGAAACCGCTCCAGCCCCGCCAGCCGCAGAGACACTTCAGCCCGTGGACGCGCCGACTGCCAAAACCGCAGTCCCGACGCGAAACGCGGCCTGGCTCATGAACCAGCCAGCCAGCCATTTCAGCTTGCAACTGCTGGGCTCTCGCAGCGAAAAAGCCGTGACAGATTTTATCCGGCGCCACCAGCTGGATCCTGCGCAGACTGCTTATTATCGTGGACTTCATCAGGACGCAGACTGGTTCGTTGTGATGTATGGTGCTTTCCCTTCGCGGGATGCAGCAATGGAGGGTTTGCGAAGCTTGCCGCAGGCGGTCCGCAAGGCGAAGCCCTGGCCGCGAAAACTGGAGGTTGTGCATCAGGCAATTCAGGCGGCAACGCCGGAGAAAGCTGGCATCGAGCAGGGGAATTGATGCACATCGCTCCCTTTCAAACCGGAAGGTTTTATACGTAAACACTGGCGAAAACCCGCGGTCTCAATTATCCTTTCGGGCCCAATTTTTTAACTGACGGGTTACACCGCCTCTCTTGTGAGCAGGCGGTTGTGTGTGCGCCCAATGCACAATTTCCGAACAATATTACAAGCAGTTACAGAGGTCAGACATGAGTCACGGTGCGTTTCCGGAAAACCAGGGCCTGTATGATCGCCGCAATGAGCATGACGCCTGTGGTGTCGGGTTTGTCGCCCATATCAAAGGTGTCCCGAATCACGCGATTATCAGGCAGGGACTTCAGGTTCTGGAAAACCTCACCCATCGAGGCGCGGTGGGTGCTGATCCATTGGCCGGTGATGGCGCCGGCATCCTGCTCCAGATTCCGGATCGATTCCTGCGCGAGACCTGTGCTGACCTGGGTCTCGAGTTGCCGGTCCCAGGTCGCTATGCGGTCGGCATGGTATTCCTGCCGGCCCAGGAACAGACGCGCCTGAAGATCGAGTCGCTGTTCGAGCAGACGATCGGCGATGAAGGGCAGGTGTCAATCGGCTGGCGCGATGTACCCACTGACAATCGTGGCCTGGGCGACAGCGTGAAGGCGGTAGAACCCGTGGTGCGCCAGATCTTTATTGGCGCCGGTGAAGACTGTACCAGTCAGACCGATTTCGAACGCAAGTTGTTCGTGATCCGTAAGGTGGTCGAAAACGCAGTGCGTGCCTCTGACTGGGAGGATCACGAACACTTTTACGTGCCGTCACTGTCCAGCCGAACGCTCCTGTACAAAGGTATGCTGCTGGCCGATCAGGTCGACGCCTACTATCAGGATCTGAGAGACGAGCGCATGGTGTCGGCCCTGGCACTGGTGCATCAGCGTTTTTCAACCAACACATTCCCTTCCTGGGATCTCGCTCACCCGTTCCGCATGATCGCCCACAATGGCGAAATCAATACTGTGCGGGGCAATGTGAACTGGATGCGCGCGCGACGACATTCCATGGCTTCGGAACTGTTCGGCGAAGACCTGGAGAAAATCTGGCCGCTGATTCCCGAAGGCCAGTCCGATTCGGCTTGCTTCGATAACGCACTGGAATTGCTGGTCGCAGGCGGTTACTCGATGGCACACGCCATGATGATGCTGATTCCGGAAGCCTGGGCCGGCAATCCGTTGATGCCTGCCAAACGCCGCGCGTTCTATGAATATCACGCAGCATTGATGGAGCCCTGGGATGGCCCCGCAGCTGTGGCTTTCACCGATGGACGCCAGATCGGCGCGACCCTGGACCGCAATGGCCTGCGCCCGGCGCGTTACCTGATCACCGACGATGACATGGTGGTGATGGCATCTGAAATGGGCGTCCTGCCGATTCCGGCCAGCAAGATTGTCAAGAAATGGCGCCTGCAGCCCGGCAAGATGTTCCTGATCGATATGGAACAGGGCCGCATTATCGACGACGAAGAACTGAAGACCGGACTCGCGGACAGCCACCCATACCAGGAATGGCTGAAGAAAACCCAGGTTCATCTCAAGGATCTACCGTCCGACGTGCCCGGGAATGGAGGCGATCCGGACACTCTGCTGGATCGGCAGCAGGCGTTCGGTTACACGCAGGAAGATTTAAAGCTGCTGATGATGCCGATGGCCGCAGCGGGTCAGGAGGCAGTTGGCTCAATGGGTTCGGACAACCCGGTTGCAGTGCTGTCCAGCAAAGCCAAACCGTTGTTCAACTATTTTAAACAGAATTTTGCGCAGGTCACCAATCCGCCGATCGACCCGATCCGCGAAGAGCTGGTGATGTCGCTGGTTTCGCTCATCGGGCCCCGCCCCAACCTGCTCAACCTGCACTCCGGTGGCAAATACATGCGCCTGGAAGTCAGTCAGCCAATTCTGAGCAATAAGGATCTGGAACGGATTCGTAATATCGAAACCACGACCAGCGGCGCATTCCGCACCGGAACCATCGACATCTGCTATGCGGCCGAACAGGGTGCCGGTGGCATGGCTGCGGCACTCGAAGCCGTATGCCAGCAGGCGGAAGCGTCTATAGAAGAAGGCTATAACATTCTGGTCCTGTCCGATCGTTCCGTATCACCGCAACAGATTCCAATTCCAGCACTGCTGGCAACGTCAGCCGTCCACCACCACCTGGTGCGCGCCGGCCTGCGAACCGAAGTCGGGCTGGTTGTGGAAACAGGTTCCGCGCGCGAGGTGCACCATTTCGCCGTGCTTGCAGGATATGGGGCTGAAGCGATAAATCCTTACCTGGCGTTCGAAACGCTGGCGTCCATCAAAGATGACATCAATGCCAATCTTGATATCCAGCTGGATGAAGCGACCATCAACAAGCATTACATCAAGGCAGTTGGCAAAGGGCTGCTGAAAGTCTGTTCAAAGATGGGCATCTCGACCTATCAGTCCTATTGTGGCGCGCAAATTTTCGACGCCGTGGGGCTGAAAACCAGCTTCGTGGAGAAGTATTTTACCGGCACCGCCACGACCATCGAAGGCATTGGTATCGATGAAATCGCCGAAGAGGCCGTGCACTGGCATCGTGATGCATACGGGAAAAAACCGATCTACGCGAATGCGCTGGATGTAGGCGGCGATTATGCCTATCGGGTCCGTGGCGAAGAACACGTATGGACACCCGACAGCATCGCAAAACTGCAGCATGCGACCCGCGCCAATGATCCGCGCACCTATGCGGAATATTCGCGGCTTATCAATGAGCAGAGCGGCAACCTGAAAACGCTGCGCGGCCTGTTCGATCTCAAGCTTGCAGCAGAACCCGTGCCGATCGAGGAAGTCGAACCGGCCAGTGAAATCGTCAAGCGCTTCGCTACGGGCGCCATGTCATTCGGTTCCATCTCGTGGGAAGCACATACCACACTGGCAATCGCCATGAACCGCATTGGTGGTAAGTCGAACACCGGTGAAGGCGGCGAAGAACGCAGTCGCTTCAAGCCACTGGAAAACGGTGACTCCATGCGCTCGGCAATCAAGCAGGTTGCGTCAGGACGTTTCGGGGTCACCACTGAATACCTGGTCAATGCCGACGACATCCAGATCAAGATGGCGCAGGGCGCGAAACCCGGCGAAGGCGGACAACTGCCTGGACATAAAGTGAGCGAATGGATTGCCCGGGTGCGGCATTCCACGCCCGGCGTCGGCCTGATCTCGCCACCCCCTCATCACGACATTTATTCGATCGAGGATCTGGCGCAGCTGATTCACGACCTGAAGAATGTGAACCCGGCGGCACGCATCAGCGTCAAACTGGTATCGGAAGTCGGAGTCGGCACGGTTGCTGCGGGTGTGTCCAAGGCACATGCCGACCATGTCACAATCGCCGGCTATGACGGCGGCACCGGCGCTTCGCCGCTGACATCCCTGAAGCACGCCGGCAGCCCCTGGGAAATCGGCCTTGCCGAGACTCACCAGACACTGGTTCTGAACAAGCTTCGCGGCCGCATCGCCGTGCAGGTCGACGGCGGCATTCGCACCGGCCGCGATGCCGTTATCGGTGCCCTGCTGGGAGCCGATGAGTTCGGTTTCGCGACTGCGCCGTTGATCGTCGAAGGCTGCATCATGATGCGCAAATGCCACCTCAACACCTGTCCGGTCGGGGTGGCGACCCAGGACGAGGAACTTCGCAAGCGTTTCACCGGCAAACCGGAACATGTCGTCAACTATTTCTTCTTTGTTGCTGAGGAAATGCGTCAGCTGATGGCACAACTTGGCTTCCGGACCATCAACGAGATGATCGGACGCGTCGACAAGCTGGACATGCGCGAAGCGCTCGATCACTGGAAAGCGCATGGCCTCGATTATTCGCGCATCCTGCACCGACCCGACGCCGGACCGGAAGTTGCTGGCTACAACTGCGAAAAACAGGACCATGGACTCGACAAGGCCCTTGATAACAAGCTGATCGAACAAGCCACGCCGGCGCTCGAACGCGGCGAAAAGGTGCACATCGAGACGCAGGTGCAGAACGTCAACCGCACCGTGGGTGCCATGTTGTCCGGTCACATCGCCAGACGCTACGGCCATCAAGGCCTTCCGGACGACACCATACATATCAAGCTCAATGGTGTTGCCGGCCAAAGCTTCGGCAGCTGGCTGGCCCACGGTGCGACCCTGGAGCTGGAGGGCGAAGGCAACGACTATGTCGGCAAGGGCCTGTCCGGCGGGCGCATCATCGTCTACCCTCCGCGCGACTGTCCGATCATTGCCGAGCAAAATATTATTGTCGGCAATACCGTCCTCTATGGTGCGATCACCGGCGAATGTTTTTTCCGCGGCGTGGCTGGCGAACGTTTTGCCGTGCGCAACTCTGGCGCCAGTGCGGTCGTCGAAGGGGTGGGAGATCACGGCTGCGAATACATGACCGGCGGTGTGGTCGTGGTGCTGGGAGAAACCGGGCGCAATTTCGCTGCCGGCATGAGTGGCGGTATCGCCTATGTGCTCAACGAGGACGGCAACTTTGAAAACCGTTGCAACCTCGCCATGGTGGAGCTGGAACCGGTTCCGGAAGAAGACGAGGCGCTGGAAGCGCTGGAGCACCAAGGCGGCGACATGGAAACCCATGGTATGGTGGACATCAGCGCGGACATGACGCGCTATGATGCGCTTCGACTGCAGCGTTTGATCAAGGCACACCTGCGCCATACCGGCAGCACTGTGGCAGCGCGCATACTCGACAACTGGAATGAATACCTGCCGAGATTCGTAAAAGTCATGCCGGTGGATTACCGACGCGCACTCGAAGAAATAAAGCAATCACAGGACCATGCCGCGCAACCTGACGTGGCGGCCGGAGGACAGTAGTCGATGGGCAAACCTACCGGATTCATGGAGTACCCTCTCCACGACCGACATTACAAACCTGTTGAAGAGCGTATCAGGCACTTCAGGGAATTTGTGATCCCGCTGGATGAACAGGAACTGAGCCGCCAGGGTGCGCGCTGCATGGATTGCGGCATTCCTTTCTGCCACGAAGCCTGTCCGGTCAACAACATCATTCCCGACTGGAACGACCTGATATTCAAAGGCGACTGGCGGGAAGCCCTCGAAGTGCTGCACTCCACGAATAATTTTCCCGAGTTCACCGGCCGCATCTGCCCTGCCCCCTGCCAGGAATCCTGCACCCTGAACATTACCGATGAACCGGTGACGATCAAGACCATTGAATGCGCCATTATCGATAAGGCATGGGAAAACGGTTGGGTCAAACCACAGCCATCCCCGGTGCAGACCGGCAAACAAATCGCCGTTGTCGGTTCCGGGCCGGCTGGCATGGCCTGCGCCCAGCAACTGGCGCGTGCCGGCCACGCAGTGACACTGTTCGAGAAAAGTGATCGCATTGGCGGCCTGCTGCGCTATGGCATTCCTGACTTCAAGATGGAAAAACAGAACATCGATCGCCGCATTGAACAGATGCAGTCGGAAGGCGTGGTCTTCAAAGTCAACGTGCATGTTGGCGTGGATATCGACACCGCGCAGCTGTTGAAAGATTTCGATGCGCTGGCATTGACGGGCGGTTCGGAGCACCCGCGCGACCTGCCGGTGCCGGGTCGGGAACTGAATGGCGTGCATTTCGCCATGGACTTTCTGCCGCAACAGAACAAACGTGACGCCGGGGACACGATTCCCGACAAGATCGCGATCAGTGCGAAGGACAAGCACGTCATAGTCATCGGTGGTGGCGACACCGGCTCCGACTGCATCGGCACATCGATCCGGCAAGGCTGCAAGTCGGTTACTCAGCTGGAAATCCTGCCGAGGCCGCCGGAAAAAGAAAACAAGGAACTCACATGGCCGGAATGGCCGAACAAGATGCGCACCTCCTCGTCACAGGAAGAAGGGGCGAAGCGCGACTGGTCGGTAACGACCAAGATGCTGACCGGGCGTGACGGCAAAGTTGAAAAAATACACTGTGCGCGGGTGGAATGGGAGAAAGATGCCCAGGGCCGCTGGAATATGCAGGAAGTTCCCGGCAGTGAATTCGAACTCGATGCCGACCTGGTTTTGCTGGCGATGGGTTTCGTGCATCCCGTACAGGAAGGCCTGCTCAACGACCTCGGCGTGAGCTACGACGCACGCGGCAATGTACGTGGCGACACAGAAGGCCGCGAGGCCTACAAAACCTCAGTGGATAAGGTGTTTGCGGCGGGTGATATGCGGCGCGGGCAATCGCTGGTGGTGTGGGCTATACGTGAAGGGCGTCAGTGCGCGCGGGCAGTCGATGAATTTTTGATGGGTGTTTCGGATTTGCCGCGTTAGTGGCAATCCATCGGAGAAACTTTTGTATAACACCTCCCAACGCGGTCTAATACTTACATGACTGAATTGAAAAACGACCGCTTTATCCGTGCCTTGCTGCGACAACCCGTCGATGTCACCCCGGTCTGGATGATGCGCCAGGCCGGACGCTATCTGCCCGAGTACCGTGCCACGCGCGAGAAAGCCGGCAGTTTCATGCAACTGTGCGGCAATCCGGAACTCGCCTGCGAAGTGACTTTGCAGCCGCTGGAGCGTTTCCCGCTCGATGCCGCGATTCTGTTTTCCGACATTCTAACCATCCCCGATGCCATGGGACTTGGCCTGTATTTCACCGAAGGTGAGGGACCGCGCTTCAAGAATCCCATCCGCACCGAAGCCCAGATCAAGGCACTCGGCGTGCCGGACCCGGAACAGGAACTGCGCTATGTGATGGACGCGGTGCGACTGATTCGCAGAGAACTCGCCGGCCGTGTGCCATTGATCGGTTTTTCCGGCAGTCCCTGGACGCTGGCGACTTATATGGTCGAAGGCGGCTCCAGCAAAGACTTCCGCACTATCAAAGCCATGTTGTTCGAACGCCCGGAGTTGCTCGATCAGCTGCTCGACACAGTCGCCCGTTCGGTGGCGCTGTACCTCAACGCCCAGATTGCCGCCGGCGCGCAAACCGTGATGATCTTCGATACCTGGGGCGGCGCCCTGACCCCGAGTGACTACTGCCGATTTTCACTCAAGCCAATGGAACGTATCATTGCGTCACTGCAGCGCGAATATAACGGCAAGAAAATTCCGGTGATTCTGTTCACCAAGAACGGCGGCCAGTGGCTGGAAGCCATGACCGATACCGGAGCCGATGCGCTGGGACTGGACTGGACTACTGATCTGGCTGACGCGCGCCGCCGGGTCGGCGGACAGGTGGCGCTACAGGGCAATCTCGATCCATCGGTACTTTATGCATCACCGCCACATATTCGCGAACAGGTTGGAAAAGTGCTGGCGAGTTTCGGCAAGGGCAACGGCCATGTATTCAACCTCGGCCACGGTATTCATCCCGGCATCCCACCGGAACATGTGACCGCCATGGTCACTGCGGTGCACGAATTAAGCATGCCCTACCATCAGTGATATGTCGCAGGCTTCGATAACATGACGCTGGCCATTCTGATCTGTGATGATTCGGGAATGGCGCGGAAACAGATGGCGCGCGCCCTGCCGCCGGACTGGGATGCAGAAATAAGTTTCGCAGCGGATGGACGCGAAGGTCTTGAAGCTATCAAGGCCGGCAAGGGTGAAGTGCTGTTCCTTGATCTCAATATGCCGGTGATGGATGGATATCAGGTGCTCGAAGCGATTCGTGCGCAGGATCTTCCTACCCTGGTGATCGTGGTATCGGGCGACATCCAGCCTGAAGCTCACCAGCGCGTCATGAAAATGGGTGCATTGGCGTTTCTCAAGAAACCGGTGGATGCCGAGCAGATTGAACAGGTGCTCAATCAGTACGGCATTCGCGGCGAGAGCAAGGGCAACCTGAGCGACGTCAAAGTCGACGTCAACCCGATGGACAGTTACCAGGAGATTGCCAATGTAGCCATGGGCCGCGCCGGCGATCTGCTCGCCCGCCTGCTGGGTGTATTCGTCGTGCTGCCGATCCCCAAAGTGCGCATGATCGAAATTGCGGAACTGCGCATGGCGCTGGAGCGGGTTGCCGATGACGACACCCTGTCCGGAGTCTGCCAGGGATTCATCGGCGCAGGAATTGCCGGTGAAGCGTTATTAATGTTCAACGAGTCCAGCTTTGCGGATATCGCTGGCTTGATGAAGTATCGGGGTGAAGTCGACGACAGCGCGCAGCTTGAACTGCTCATGGATATCGCCAGCGTGCTGATCGGCGCCTGCCTGACCGGTATCGCCGATCAGCTGGACATCAGTTTCAGCCAGAGTCACCCGGTAGTACTGGGCCGCCACGTCAAGGTACAGGATCTGCTGAAGAGTGGCTCTGCCCAATGGGAGAGGACGCTGTCCATCGAGATTGCCTATTCCATCGAGAATTATGACATCAACTGCGATTTACTGCTGCTGTTCACCGAGGATTCACTGCCCTCGCTGAACCAGCGCCTCGCCTATGCGCTGGATTAACCCGTGACCGATCAGAACCAGGTAAAGGAATTCCACTGGCTCATGAATATGATCCAGACCATCGATGTCGGTCTGGTGGTGATTGACAGCACCTACGCAATCCAGGTCTGGAACGGTTTCATGGCCAACCACAGTGGCAGAGCACCTCATGATGTGATTGGGGGCAATCTGTTCGATCTGTTCGACAGTATCCCGGAAACCTGGTTCCGGAATAAGGCCGACTCGGTTTTTCTCCTTAAAAATCGCGCCTTCACTACCTGGGAACAACGTCCCTATCTGTTCCGCTTCAAGAACTACCGCCCTATCACCGGCACTGCGGAGTTCATGTACCAGAACATCACCCTGATCCCCTTGCTGTCGAGCGACGGCACAGTCAAACATATCGGCATCATCATTTACGATGTCACCGATATGGCGGTCGGAAAATCACAGCTACAGGAGGTTAACGGTCAGCTGGAATCCCTCAGCCGCACCGACCGCCTGACGCAATTGAACAACCGCGGTTACTGGGAAGAATGCCTCGAGTCCGAACACCAACGCGCCATGCGTACCGGCGCGCCATGCACGCTGATAATGTTCGATATCGATCATTTCAAGCCGGTTAACGATACCTATGGTCACCAGGCCGGCGATGAAGTGATTCGTGCCACTGCACGAATGCTTCTCGAAAGTAAACGCGCCATCGATATTGCGGGGCGCTACGGGGGGGAAGAGTTTGTCATCATTCTCATCGACACCGATATCAAGGGTGCGGCGGTGTTCGCCGAACGCCTGCGGCGGAAAATCGCCGCCAGCACCGTTCAGTACGAAAATGTAGAAATAACCTGGACCATCAGTCTCGGCCTCGCGGAATGCAGCGAGCATATTCGCAGCCATTGTGACTGGATCGAGTGCAGCGATCAGGCTCTGTACCAGGCCAAGCACGGTGGACGCAATCAGAGCTGCCGCTATGTGCCCGGCGACGCGCCGAAGCGCTAGCGGGTTTCCTTCAACAGCGCATCGACCAGACTTTGCGCCTGCGCCAGGTAGCCGCCACCGAACAGATTGTAGTGATTCAGTACGTGGTAGAGGTTGTAGAGTTTTTTGCGCAACGCGTAGCCTGACTCCAGGGGCCAGGCCGCCTGGTAGGCGGCATAGAAATCACGGTCGAAACCACCGAACAGTTCAGTCATCGCAAGATCCGTTTCACGATCACCAAAGTAAACCGCCGGATCAAAAATCGCCGGTTCGCCAGCTGCAGTGAAGCTGTAATTGCCCGACCACAAATCCCCGTGCAGCAGCGACGGAACCGGCCGGTGGTCATCGAGCACCTGCTCCAGATTTTCGAGCAAACGCTCGCCCGCCGCCAGTGTCCGTGCCGGCGCACCCTTGCGCGCCGCGAGCTGTAACTGGAAGCCCAGCCGCTGCTCGCGCCAGAAGCCGATCCAGTCGTCATGCTGCCGGTTCGGCTGCGGCGTACTGCCGATGGTATTGTCGCGATGCCAACCGAACCGTTCCGCGCTGATCGAGTGCAGTGCCGCAAGCCCCTCCCCCAGAGCCGCCGAACTGCCGCGCCCGCCCAGATCCAGTCCCTCCATCACCAGGTAGGACTGGCCATCTGCGATCCCCGCGCAGATGGGCGCGGGGATACGTAGCGCATCGCTGCGTGCAAGTTCGCGCAAGCCATCAGCCTCAGCCTCGAACATAGAGAGCATGCCGGCGGAGTTGAGCTTGATGAAGAAGCTGTCCGGGCCGGAGCTGACGCGCATGGACTGGCTGATGCAGCCGCCGCCGACAGAAGCCGGTTTTGAAAGTGAGACCTCGCGCCCCAGCGCCGCCGCGATATCCGATTCGATGGTTTTCCAGAACGATGTTGTTGGCATTACACGAACTTGTCAGGGCGCGGGCCGCAACCCGTGGCCACCATTACATCTGCAGTCGGGCGTGCATCGGGCTGCTGCGCGGGAAATGCGCTCGCAGGAATTCCATCTGGTCAGCGAGCACCTTGCGGCCCTGCAGAAAAATGTATTCCGCATGCGTGGGTGTGAAAGGCACCGCCAGCAGCTCCATACCAGCCTGCTCCGGTCGGCGCCCGGCCTTGTGACAGTTGCAGCGCCGGCACGCGGTAACCACATTGGTCCAGTGATCCGCACCCTTCTGACTGATCGGTGTCACATGATCGCGCGAGAGGTCGGCAACCCGGAAGCGCTCGCCGCAATACATACACAGATGCGCATCACGTTTGAACAGGGCCGGGTTATTCAATGGCGGGACATAGCGGTCGCGGATCTTTAACAGTGCCTGGTTGCTGCCGTGGGTGGCAATGATGGAATTGACGTCAATATAGCTCTGGCGACCGGTCAGGGCGCAGACGCCGCCATGCACGCGGTATAGAAGGATGCCACAGCTGTAGGCAACCTGGCCGGTGTGGTACAGCCGCACCGCATCCTGGTAATTGACCCATTCGAGGGGCATACCGGCAGCATCGGTTCGCAAGACCTGAGTCTTCAAATCGTACACACAGTCCTCCTGTTTCAGGATTGGATACTTTATCCCAGATAAACCCGGTTTTGTAAATGGCCGGACTGTAAAGCCTCTCCCCCGCAGCGGAACCAACATTTCATCACTGCCCGGAATCCGTTATCATGCCGCCTTTTGCAGCGATCGGCCGGGACTCGGCCGGATATCTGGTTCACAGCTTGGAGTAGCTATAGATGTCGATACGTTTGGGCGTTCCCAAAGAAATCGAACACGGCGAGCGGCGGGTCGCACTGGTTCCGGCCATCGTCGAGCGGTTCGCGAAGTTGGGGGTCGAAGTGCTGGTGCAGAATGGTGCCGGTGCCGAGAGTCATTTTCCCGACAGCGCCTATAGCGCCGCAACCCTGGTCGCCGATGCGGAAAGCCTGTACCAGCAGGCCGACATCATAGTCAAAATCCAACCGCCTACCGAGGCCGAAATTGCCATGCTCAAGGATGGTGCCGTGGTCGTCGGCATGATGACGCCGCACCGCTATCCGGAACGCGTCAAACAGCTGTGCGAGCGCAAGCTCCTGAGTTTCGCCATGGAACTGGTGCCGCGTATTTCGCGCGCCCAGAGCATGGATGTGCTGTCTTCGCAGGCGGCGGTAGCCGGTTACAAGGCAGCATTGATGGCGGCGGACAGCCTCGACGGCTTCTTTCCGATGCTGACCACGGCCGCCGGCACTATCCGCCCTGCCAAGGTGCTGGTTATCGGCGCCGGAGTGGCGGGTTTGCAGGCAATCGCGACGGCCAAACGCCTCGGCGCCATGGTCGAAGGGTACGACGTACGCAGCGCTACCAGGGAACAGGTCGAATCGCTCGGCGCCCGTTTTGTGGATACCGGCGTGTCGGCAGAGGGTGCCGGTGGTTATGCGCGCGAGTTGACTGAAGAAGAACAACAGCAGCAACAGGCTGTGCTCGAAAAACATATCATCGCGGCAGATGCGGTCATTACCACCGCAGCCATTCCAGGACGCACCTCGCCCCGGATTATCAGCACCGCAGTAGTCGACCAGATGAAGCCGGGCGCAGTCATAATCGATCTGGCAGCAGAGGGCGGCGGCAACTGTGAAGTGACCCGCGCCGGTGAGCGCGTCATGCATAACGACGTCATGGTTTACGGCCCGCTGAACGTGCCGAGCGAACTGCCGATCCATGCCTCCGAAATGTTCGCCAAGAACCTGCTCAACTTCCTGACCCCCATGATCACGGACGGGGAATTCGCCCCTGACTGGGAGGACGAGGTCATCGCCGGCAGCACCCTGACCCGCGACGGCGAGATCAAGCATGCACCGACCCGCGCGCAGATCGAAGGAGCCACATCATGATGATCGAAGGCTTTACTGCACTCTATATCTTTATGCTGGCAGCTTTTACCGGCTATGAAGTCATCGCCCGGGTGCCGGTTATTTTGCACACGCCGCTGATGTCCGGCTCCAATTTCGTGCATGGCATCGTGCTGGTTGGCGCCATGGTTGCGTTGGGACATGCCGGCACCGGCGCCGAGAAGTTCGTCGGTTTCATCGGTGTGATGCTGGCCGCCGGTAATGCCGTCGGCGGCTATGTGGTTACGGAACGCATGCTGGAGATGTTCAAGAGCAGCAAAGGGAGCAATCGCTGATGAATTCCCTGATTCAGCTTAGTTATTTTCTTGCGGCGGTGCTGTTCATTCTTGGCCTGAAGCGCATGAGTTCACCGGTCACGGCGCGCGGCGGCATTGTCTGGGCCGGCGCCGGCATGGTCGTCGCGACTCTGGTCACCTTCATGTGGCCGGGCATGCACAATTACGGACTGATGATACTGGCCATCGCGATTGGCGGCGGACTCGCCTGGTACACCGGCAAAAAAGTCGCCATGACCGACATGCCGCAAATGATCGCCATCTACAACGGCATGGGTGGCGGCGCAGCAGCTGCCATTGCCGCTGTCGAGCTGATGCGCGGCGACTTTCAGTCATCCACCTTTCAGGTCCTGGCGGTATTGGGCGGGCTGATTGGTTCCGTGGCATTCTCCGGCTCCATGGTCGCCTTCGCCAAGCTGCAAGGTCTCATGAAGCGTTCATTCCTGTTCCCGCAACAGCAGCTGATCAACCTGGCAGTATTCGGTGCAACCCTTGTCTTCGGTCTGCTGCTGATGGGGGCCGATCAGCCGGCGGGCTTCAATATCCTGTTGTTTTTCAGTCTGGCGCTGGCCTTTGGCGTACTGATGACCCTGCCGATCGGCGGCGCCGACATGCCGGTGGTCATCTCCCTGTACAACGCCCTGACCGGTCTGGCCGTAGCCTTTGAGGGCTTCGTCCTTGGCAACGCAGCGATGATCATCGCCGGTACGGTGGTCGGTTCCGCCGGCACTCTGCTCACCCAGTTGATGGCCAAAGCCATGAACCGTTCGCTCGCTAACGTGCTGTTTTCCGGCTTTGGTTCCGGTGTCGAGGCGGTGGGTGAAGCCGGACCTGAAGGCACCATGAAAGAAATCGATGCCGCCGATGCTGCGGTGATGATGGCTTACGCCAACAAGGTCATCATCGTGCCCGGCTACGGCATGGCGGTAGCCCAGGCACAGCACAAAATCTGGGACTTCGCCAGACTGCTGGAAGAGCGCGGTGTTACCGTCAAGTTTGCCATCCATCCGGTAGCCGGCCGCATGCCCGGTCATATGAATGTGTTACTGGCCGAGGCCGGCGTACCTTACGACAAGATCTTCGATCTGGAGGAAATCAACAGCGAATTTCCGCAGGCCGATGTGGCACTGGTGATAGGCGCCAATGACGTGGTCAACCCGGTGGCGCGCACCAATCCCGACAGCCCGATCTATGGCATGCCGATCCTCGATGTCGACAAGGCCAGGAACGTCATCTGCGTCAAACGAGGCCGCGGCAAGGGCTTCTCCGGGATCGAAAATGCCCTGTTCTTCCTCGATAACACCCGGATGCTATACGGAGACGGACAGGAAGTCGCCAGCAAGCTGATCGCCGAGGCCAAACAGCTGTAACACGTCCTGCTGATTGATCCTTGCTGATCCATCGCTGCTGGTGACAACAGCAGGGTATTCAGCCGGCCGGCATGGCGACTTCGCCCAGAATTTCGGTTTTTCGTCGCTGCACTGAATGGGTCAGCTGATCGAAATCGGCGCCGACTGCTTCGAACAGCGCCCGCAACCCCAGGCCCATGCCCAGGAATATCCCGCCCAAGGCATTGATGCGCTGCGGAATCGCCTCCAGATGCGCCTGCCGGTCCGATGCCGGCATATCGGCCAGCGCCTGCCTGAGGCGCTCGACACCAAAGGCAACATGGTCCAGCTCGTCCTGCAGGGGCAGGCGCAGTGATTCCCGGGTCCCGGGATCGGCAAGCGGCACCACTTGCTCGACAGCATCGCTGCCCAGCGCTTCGACACACAGGTACATGTCAGTCAGGAAATCGACCCAGTCGAGATCGCGGAAGTGGTCGCGGATCGCGCTTTGCTGCGCCTCGGAAAGCAGCGGCGTCTGGCTGGTGCCGAAGCGATGCATCCATTCCCGCTGAATAGCGACGTGCCTGGATTCATCGCCGACCTGCTTTGCGAGCCCCAGCTTGGCCTTGATATCGGGCGCCGTTGCGATGCGCTCAGCACAGGCTTCCATGATCAGCTGGTCGACTTGTGTGTATAGCACGAGCAACTGGCCCATCGCATCGCGATAGCCCTGAGCATCGGCTGCAGGTTGTGTATTCATAGGCTTATCCTCGTGGAGACTGGTGGTTTTCGGAGCTTCTGAAGCACCAGTCTAGTACAGCTTTCAAGCGGCCGCGCCATGTTGCGTCCTCTGGTACCATGGCGGTGCGGAGCCATCACGGCGATGCCAGTAGAACCCGTTATATTCAAAGGCCGCGCCTTCTTGCTCGCAATTCGATACCACATCCGTCATTGCATCGGGTTATACCCGCGCCAGGCGCGTTCACATGACTGATGCCCCGCTGATTCTCGCCGTTGCTGTGCCTTCGCCGTTATATCGCAGCTTCGACTATCTGGCGCCAGCCAACCATCGCGGCGCTCCGCCAGTCCCGGGCGTACGGGTGCGTGTGCCGTTCGGACGCCGCGAGGTCGTGGGCGTACTGCTGGCGGTCCGGCAGCATACCGATGTCGCCCGCGCAAAGCTTAAGCCCGCGTTGGAAATTCTCGATCATGCACCCGTATTTGATCCCAAACTGCTGCAACTGCTCGAGTGGGCCGCAGGCTATTACCACCACCCGATCGGCGATGTCGTCAGCACCGCGCTGCCGGTATTACTACGCAAGCCGGGCACTCAGGCACAGGCGCAGATCGAGATCTGGACGCTCACTGAACAGGGCCGGGCCCAGAGCCCCCGGGAACCGGGTCGCGCCGCCCGCCAGGCGCGGGTGATGATGCAGCTTCAACAACAGCCCGCCGGTCTTGCGCGCGATGCACTGGATGCACCGCTTTCAGTACTCAGAACCTTGCGAGACAAAGGCTGGATTCGCAGCGAGATGGTGAGCCGACAGACGGCACCCGGCGCAGTCGGCGGCGATAGTGGTTCGGCACACGCGCTGAGCGATGCCCAGCAGCAGGCTGTCGATGCCGTCAAAAGCGCATTCGGGAATTTTCAGGCGCTGCTGCTCGACGGTGTCACCGGCAGCGGCAAAACCGAAGTCTACCTGCACCTGATCGAGCCGCTGCTGGCGGAGGGTCGCCAGGTGCTGGTGCTGGTGCCGGAAATCGGGCTGACGCCGCAGCTCGTGGACCGCTTTCAGCATCGCTTCGGCGTCGCTATCGCGGTCATGCATTCAGGGCTGAACGACACCCAGCGGCTACACGCCTGGCAACAGGCAGCCGCCGGTCGGGCACCGCTGGTACTCGGTACCCGGTCAGCCATTTTTACACCGCTGGCGCGGCCCGGCCTGATCATCGTCGATGAAGAACATGATCCTTCGCTGAAACAGCAGGAAGGTTTCCGCTATTCCGCCCGCGACCTGGCAGTGTGGCGTGGGCGCCAGCTGAACATTCCGGTGCTGCTTGGCTCCGCCACGCCCTCTCTCGAGAGTCTGTTCAACGTTCAGCAGGGACGGTACCGGCACCTGCATCTGCCGGAGCGCGCGGGGACGGCGGCGCCACCGGCCATGCGCCTGCTGGATTTACGCAATCAGCCGATGCGCGATCTGCTGAGCAAACCTCTGATCGACGCCATGAGCTGGCATCTGGCGCGCGATGGACAGGTGCTGTTGTTTCTCAACCGCCGCGGCTTTGCCCCGGTACTGCTTTGTCACGCCTGCGGGTGGGTGGCCGAATGCTCTCGCTGTGACGCCCGCATGACCTTGCATCAGCGTAGCGGCGCTCTGCGTTGCCATCATTGCGGCAGCCAGAGGCGCATCGATGTCAGCTGCCCGACCTGCGGCGGCAGCAAGCTGATCGGCATCGGCGAAGGCACTGAACGCATCGAAGAGGTGTTACTGGAGCGCTTTCCGGAACACCGGGTGCTGCGCATCGATCGCGACACAACACGCCGCAAGGGGCAACTGGACGAGGCACTGGACGATGCGCGCAGCGGCCGTGCCCGCATTCTGCTCGGCACCCAGATGCTCGCCAAAGGGCATCACTTTCCGGCCGTCAGTCTGGCGGCGATTCTGGACGCAGACCAGGGATTATTCAGCGCTGATTTCCGCGCCAGCGAACGGATGGCTCAGCTGATCATTCAGGTGGCGGGACGCGCCGGGCGCGCGGAAAAACCCGGCGAAGTCATCATCCAGACCCATCAGCCGGATCATCCCCTGTTACACCAGCTGGTGGGACAAGGCTATGCAGCTTTTGCTGCAGCTGCCCTGCAGGAGCGTTGCGAGACGCTGCTGCCTCCATTCGCGAGCCTGGCTATCCTGCGCGCCGAAGCACCACAGGCGCAGGCACCCCAGGCATTTCTGGATGCCGCCCGCACCGCCGCCGAACCACTGGCTGGCGAACAGGTGCAGATATGGGGACCGGTCGCGGCCCCGATGGAACGCCGCGCCGGACGCTATCGCGCGCAATTACTGTTTCAGGCACAGGAACGCGTCGCACTGCAGGGTCTCCTGAACGCACTGATGCCGCAGCTCGAAAACAGCAAATCGGCGCGGCGGGTGCGGTGGTCGATCGATGTCGATCCGGTCGATACCTTCTGAATGCAGCTAAAACCGGCCAATGAGGCCGGCACTGAAATAGCTGAAGTCCTGCTCGATCAGGCTGGCCCCTGGTTCCACAAAAGAATTTCAGTCGCCTGTTGAATCCGGACTGGTGGCCCTGAATAATAGGCGCCTTTCCGGCCAAGCCTGACCCTTCATGAAACAGCATCTATCGCAACTCCTGTCCGAAGCACTACAAGCGCTCAAGGCACAGGGTGTATTGCCTGTCGACACCGACATTGCCATCAGCGTGGAGCGCACCCGTGACCGCAGTCATGGTGACTTCGCCAGCAATCTGGCCATGGTGCTGAGCAAGATTGCGCGCCGCAAACCGCGCGAACTGGCCGAACAGCTGATCGCTGCACTTCCGCCTTCGGGGCAGGTGCGCAATGTCGAAGTGGCAGGCCCCGGTTTTATCAATTTCTTCCTGACTACCGAGGCCTACCACAACGCTGTCGCTCAGGCACTCGAACTCGGGCAGGCCTATGGCCGCAGTCAGATCGGCGCCGGTCAGTCGGTACAGGTGGAGTTTGTTTCGGCCAACCCCACCGGACCGCTGCATGTCGGCCACGGGCGTGGCGCTGCTTACGGCGCAACGGTTGCAGATCTGCTGGATGCGCTTGGCTACAAAACTCATCGTGAATATTACGTTAATGATGCCGGACGACAGATGGACATTCTGGCGACCAGCGTCTACCTGCGCTACCTCGACCTGTGTGGCGTGGAACTCACCTTTCCCTCCAATGGCTACAAAGGCGATTACGTCTGGGATATCGGCGCCAGCCTGCACCGCAAGTACGGCGATGAGCTGAAGTACAGTGCCGCAGAGCTGTTCGAAGGCGTGCCGGCGGATGCACCGGCGGACGGCGACAAGGAAGAACACATCGACGGGCTGATCGAGCGCAGCAAGATCCTGCTGGATGCGACTCGTTACCGCGAGGTATTTGACCTGGGTCTGGATTCTATCCTGGAAAACATCCGCCGCGACCTGGAAGAGTTCGGCGTGCATTACGATGAATGGTTTTCCGAACGCTCACTGGCCGATACCGGCGCTGTAACGCGCGCTATCGAGCGGCTGCAGCAGTCCGGTTACACCTATGAAAAGGACGGCGCATTGTGGTTTCGCTCCACCGATTTCGGCGATGAGAAAGACCGGGTGATGGTACGCGATAACGGTCAGACAACCTATTTCGCCTCCGACATCGCTTACCACATGAACAAGATGGAACGCGGCTATGCCCGCGTTATCGACATCTGGGGCGCCGATCACCACGGTTACGTGCCGCGCGTGAAGGCAGCGCTCCGCGCGCTTGGCGATGACGCCGACAAACTTGATGTGCTGCTGGTACAGTTTGCCGTACTGTATCGTGGCGGCGAGAAAGCACAGATGTCGACACGTTCCGGCGATTTCGTGACCCTGCGGGAACTGCGGCAGGAGGTCGGGAACGACGCTGCGCGTTTTTTCTATGTCATGCGCAAATGTGAACAGCATATGGACTTCGATCTCGATCTTGCCAAGTCGGAATCCAGTGACAATCCTGTCTACTACATCCAGTATGCGCATGCCCGCATCGCCAGCGTCTTCCGCCAGATGCAGGAAAAAAGCCTGCAGTGGGATAATGCAGCCGGCATGGAAAACCTTGGGCGCCTGAGCGAAGCACACGAAGATGCACTGCTGGTGAGCATAGCGCGTTATCCCGAAGTGGTCGAAGTCGCTGCGCTGCAACACGAACCGCACCAGCTTGCACACTTCCTGCGCGATCTGGCCAATGAGTTCCACACCTATTACAACGCGCACCAGTTCCTGGTCGAGGATGCGGCGCTGCGGAACGCACGCCTGACTCTGATCAAGGCAGCTCAACAGGTAATTTCCAATGGCCTTAACCTGCTCGGTGTATCAGCGCCCGACAGCATGTAACAACAAACGGCAGATGTAATTACCGAATGGCCAGAGACTACAAACACCGCGCCTCGGGGCGCCGCAAACGGGGCGCTCCGGCGCCCTGGTTATGGGCATCTGTCGGACTGCTGGTCGGCCTGTTCATCGCGTTTCTGGTATTTCTGCAAATGCGTGAACCGGCCGACCAGCAGGTCCCCGTGGTGGTGGCAACGCCTGCCGAACCGCTGGCCGTACCTGCGCCTGCGCCACTTGCCAAAGCCACGCCACCAGAAGCGCCACTGGCGCCGTCGAAACCACGCTTCGATTTTTACGACCTGCTGCCGGAGATGGAAGTGGTGGTTCCGGAGCAGGAACTGAAGGGTGATCCGACTCCCGAGGGCGTCAAGCCAGTGGAGGAGCCGGGCACTTACCTGCTGCAGGCCGGGTCATTCCGCAACCAGGAGCAGGCCGAGCAGCTGCGTGCACGCCTCGGACTGTTAGGGTACGAAACCAGTATTCAGATGGTGAGTATCGATAATCGTCAGTCCTGGCATCGGGTGCGGGTCGGGCCGTTTCGCAACCTGACTGACCTCAACAAGGCGCGCAGCGCGCTGAAGAAAAACGGCATAGATGCAATTTTGATCCGGCTGAAGAGCTAGGCTCAGGTGCGGCGGAACAGCGCGATCTTTTCCCGAAACAGGGCCGAAATATCTTCATCACCGAAACCGGCCGCCATCAGACGCCGGTAATGCACCAGAGTCATTTCGACGATCGGCAAGGCAACGTCGAATTCTTCAGCCATCTGTTTACAGATCAGCAGATCCTTGTGGTGTAACGCCACCTTGAATCCGGGTGCGAAGCTGTCGGCCACCATGCTGCTGCCACGATGCTTCAGAAACCAGTTTGCAGCGGCCCCTGAACCAACCACATCGATGACTTTTTCGAGCGGCAGTTGCTGGGCGCTGGCGAACGCCAGTGCTTCACTGACGGCCTGGTTTATCCCTGCCGCCATGATCTGGTTGACAGCCTTGGTCGCCTGTCCGCTGCCCACTGGCCCCATATGCTCGATACGCGCAGCCAGGCTCTGGAGCAGCGGTCGCACCTGTGCCAGCAGTTCTGCATCACCTCCCACCATCATGGCCAGGCTGGCATGACGCGCACCCTCGACACCACCGGATACCGGTGCATCGAGGAATCCGGCGCCACGCGTCGCCACCCGCACCGCAGCAGCTGTAGCGGTGGCGCGACTTACCGTCGAACAATCGACGACTATCGACTGCGCGTCCAGCCCCGGTAGCAGCAGTTCGACGATTTCGGCGAGATCGGCATCGGCGGACACACAGGTGATGATTACCTGCGCCTGTTCAGCGAGCCGCGCCGGATTCGCTGCGGCACTGACAGAGGAATGCTCGCGGATGAACAGGTCGGTTTTTTCGCGGCTGCGATTCCAGACTGAGGTGAGCTGACCGGCGCGATGCAGGTTGTGCGCCATAGGTGCGCCCATCGCGCCGAGACCCACGAATGCGGCACTCAGCGTCACGTTATTTTTCCAGGTAGGTATAGCCGGTCAGGCCGGCTTCGAGTTCTGCAAGATAACGCGCGGCTTCGGCGGCGGGCAACCGGGCAGCTTGCACGCGTTGCCGGTACACCGCCCGCAGCCGGTCCGGGTCGAAATGCACATAGCGCAACAGCTCATCCACCCGGTCACCGTGCTCAGCCTGACAAAGCACGTAGGAGCCGTCGGCATTCACCTCGACGTTGACTGCATCAGTGTCGCCGAACAGATTATGCATGTCGCCGAGAATCTCCTGATAGGCGCCAACCATGAAGATCCCGAGCAGATAAGGTTCGTCCCCGCGCACCTCATGCACCGGCAGACTGTTTTCGATGCCTTCGCCATCGACATAATGATCGATGCGCCCGTCCGAATCGCAGGTCAGGTCTTCAAGCGTGGCGCGGCGCAACGGCTCCTCATCGAGACGATGCAGCGGCACAATGGGAAAGATCTGCTCCAGCGCCCAGACGTCCGGCAGCGACTGGAAAATAGAAAGATTGCAGAAATACTTGTCCGCCAGCTTCTGGTTCAGATCGTCATACAGCTCGCGGTGTTCGCGGCGCTGCGGCTGCAACATCAGACGCAGCCGCTGCAGAATGGCAAAGTGATACTGCTCGGCATGCGCCCGCTGCGGAAGACTGAGCAAGCCCTGGCTATAAGCCTGCTGCATGGCGTCGAGCGCCTGGCCGGCATCGTGAAATATCTCCAGCGGCGAGCGCCGTTGCAGTTGCTGATACAGGGCCTCGAGGTCGCGCAACACATCCGGTACCACGTCAGGCAGCGGGTCCGGTTCCGCCGCACCGGGCGCCTGTTCGGTATCGATAACATTGGTGATCAACAGCGCGTGGTGAGCCGTCATGGCGCGCCCTGACTCAGTAACGAGCTCCGGGTGCGGCAGGTTGTTTTCTACGCAGATACGGCTGACTACCTCGACTATGGCTGCCGCGTACTGATCGACGCCATAGTTCATGGAACAGAAACTGCGCGAGCCCGTACCTTCGTAATCGACACCCAGACCACCGCCGACATCCAGCACCTCGATCGGCACGCCCAGCGCATGCAGCTGCGCGAAAAAACGTGCCGCCTCGAGTACGCCGCTCTTGATGTCGCGCAGGTTCGCAAGCTGTGATCCCAGATGAAAATGCAACAGCTGCAGATGCTCCAGCATACCGGTGTCACGCAAGCGCTCGATCACTTGCAGCACCTGCGCCGCGTGCAGACCGAATTTGGACTTGGCACCACCGGTGTTCTGCCAGTTGCCGGCGCCGATAGACGCCATGCGCACGCGAATGCCGAGCAGCGGCGCTACCCCGAGCTCGCGGGCCTGCTCGATCACCAGCTCCAGTTCGGAGAGCTTTTCGATGACCAGGAAAATGCGCTGGCCCATGCGACGCGCCATCAACGCAATGCGGATGTACTCGCGGTCCTTGTAACCGTTGCAGATTACCAGACCCTCGCGCCGCGACAGCCCCAGCACCGCCATCAATTCAGGTTTGCTACCGGCTTCCAGGCCCACCCGGTCGCCCCCGTGAGCCAGTATCTGTTGCACGACACTGAACTGCTGGTTCACTTTGATCGGATAAACGGCGGTATAGCCACCCTTGTAATCGGACTGCTGCCTGGCGTTGTCGAATGCGGTGCATAGCCGGTCGACGCGATTCTCGAGAATCCCGCCACAGCGCACCAGCACCGGCCAGTTCAAGCCGGAACGCTCGATATCGCCCGCGAGTTCGAACAGGTCGACCTCGACATTTTCACCGCCCTTGTCAAGGCGCAGCAGGAGGTTGCCCCTGCCATTGACATCGAAATAACCATCACTCCAACCGGAGAGGTTATAGCGTTTTCTGGATGCTTCTATTGACCAGCTCATAGTGTCGCACAGGGTACAGATTAATTGGGGTCGGAGGCAATTCTTTACTATACTACCGGGCCTTATGCCCTCCATTGTAGACAGGAATCCAGGATTGACCCGCGCATGATCAAAGACACCGACAACAACTGGTTTACCGAAATTCACTCGCAGGCCGGCTCCGCCTTCTCACTGCAGGTGCGCGAAAAGCTGCACGACGAGCAGTCGGCATATCAACACATCGAGATTTATGCCACGACCCACTTCGGTAATCTGATGGTCATCGACGGCTGCTACATGCTCACCGGCCTGGACAATTTTCTGTATCACGAAATGATGTGTCACCCGGCGCTGTTCACGCACCCTGATCCGAAGCGTGTGGTAATCATCGGCGGCGGAGATTGCGGTACGTTGCGCGAAGTGCTCAAGCACCCGGGGGTGGAGCATGCGCTGCAGGTCGATATCGATGAGCGTGTCACACGCCTTGCGGAGACATATTTTCCCGAACTGTGTGAATCCAATGACGATCCGCGCGCGGAATTATATTTCGGTGACGGCATTGAATGGATGAAGCAGGCGCCGGCCGGCAGCGTGGATGTCATTATTGTCGATAGCACCGATCCGGTGGGGCCGGCAGAGGGACTGTTCACCGAAACTTTTTTCAGGTCCTGCCACAGCGCACTGGGCGCCGACGGCGTCATCGTCCAGCAGAGTGAATCACCGCTGTTTCATTACGACTCGATTATCAAACCGATGCATAAAGCGATGCGCGATGCCGGCTTCAGCGACTGTGTAACACTGCCGTTCCCGCAACCCTGCTATCCGTCGGGCTGGTGGTCGGCAACGCTGGCAGGCAAGCGTCCGGTACAGGAATTCCGCACCGCCGCTGCACAAAGCAAGACGTTCACGACCCGCTACTATAATGCCGGCATCCACGCCGGCGCTCTGGCAGCGCCGGAATTCTTCAACAGCTGAATCAGACCTGACGTTGCAATCGGTCCAGGCGCAGACGTTGTCGTTCATCGAACAGGCGCCGTACACCGAGGTGCACTGCTGCCAGGGTACCGAAGCCGGCTCCGGCGCTGATCAGAAACATGATCAGGATCTGGTATTTTACCGCTTCGGTCGGTTCGGCCCCGGCCAGAATCTGGCCGGTCATCATGCCCGGCAAGCTGACGATCCCGGCCGCCGCCATGGCGTTGATAATAGGAATCAGGCCACTGCGAAACACCTGGCGGCGAATGTCTGACACCGCATCTTCGGCGCGGTGCCCAAGAATCAGCCGCGCTTCGATGGTTTCGCGCATTTCCCAGGCAGATTGCGTCAGCCGATCCAGTGCCAGCGAAATACCATTCATGGTATTGCCGAGCAGCATGCCCAGCAGCGGGATCGCGTACTGCGGCTGATACCAGGGATCGTTGCCGATCACCACGATCAGCGCAAACAGCGCCACTGTAAACGAAGAGATAAACATCGACACGGCGCCGATACCATAGCCCCAGCGGCCGGCGAAGCGCCGATGCTGACGCGCCATCACTTCACGCCCGGCAACCGCCAGCATCACCATCGCCATGAGCGCCACCCACAGCAGGTTCGCATTCGCGAACAGCGCTTTCAGAATCAGACCGATCAACGTCAGCTGGATGGCGGTGCGCAGAGCCGCCACCAGCAACTGGCGGGCCAGCCCCGGGTAGATACGCGCCGAGGTAAATGCCAGCGCGATTACCAGCAAAGCGGCGATCGACAGATCAAGCAGGCTGAGCTGGATCATGCTGCCTTGCGCTCACTGATGCGGCCCGCGTCCAGATACAGGGCGCGATCGGCGATGCGCGCAATCTGCTCCGGTGCATGGGTCACCCACAGACAGGCTGCCTGCTGAACGCGGATGTATTCGGTCACCAGGCGCTCGACTATTCCGATATTTTCGGGATCCAGATTGGCTGTCGGCTCGTCGAGTAACAGCACCCGCGGCTGGTTCGCCAGCATTCGCGCCAGCGCCAGGCGCTGACGTTCACCACTCGAAAGGCGTTCCACCTGCCAGCTCCCGACATCGGGAGCAAAGCCGAGTTCGGTCAGCAGCGATTGCTGCACATCCGGAAAATGTTCGCCTACAGTCGCCGCCCACCAGCGACTCTCGGCTGGCAGATAGGCAACCTGGCGACGCCACAGCGGAGCCGTTATCTGCGGCCGCGGAACGCCATCAAGAACCACTCGGCCGCTATTGGCATCGAGATCGGCCAGGGCTCTGAGCAACAGTGTCTTGCCGGCGCCACTCGGGCCCGACAGGCACACCAGCTCCCCGGCCCCCAGCCTGAATGAAATTGCGGGCAGCTGCGGGCCCTTCAGATCGATAACTTCAAACACCTGCTGTTCCCGGGTTAAACTTTACCTGCCGAGCCCGCCGGCGTAGTGTCGGCAGCCAGAATCGTGGCAATTAACGCGGGCAGTCCACTGGACCGCTCGCCTGTCAAAAAGGACAAGGATATGGCGGAACCTCGTATAGCGCAAAGTGAGCCTTATGCTGTTGAACTCGAACCGGGCACCTATTGGTGGTGTGCCTGCGGGAAATCACTCGACCAGCCGTTCTGTGACGGCTCCCATAAAGGTACCGGTATAAGCCCGGTAAAACTCGAGATTGAAAGCAGAACCAAGGTCTGGCTCTGCGGTTGCAAGCAGAGTGCCGATCAGCCGTTCTGCGATGGCAGCCATAAATCACTATGAAGATAAAAAAACGGGCGCCGAAGCGCCCGCCAATTGGAACCCTGCCGGAGGAAGCAGGAGTCAGATACCGGAACCGCGCGTTCCAGTAAATTCGGGGTAGGCTTCCAGGCCGCATTCGGCAAGGTCGACTCCCTCGAATTCTTCTTGTTCAGTAACGCGGATACCCATCACCATCTTGACGACCAGCCAGGTGATGAAACTGGCGACAAAGACCCAGGCAAAGATGGTTACCAGCCCGATCAGCTGCGCAGTCAACGTTGCCTCTTCATTAGTAAAGGCAACCGCAATCAGGCCCCACATACCAACCACACCATGCACTGATATGGCACCGACCGGATCGTCGATCTTCATCTTGTCGAATGCCAGGATGGAAAACACCACCAGGATACCGCCGATCGCGCCCACCACAGTTGCCACCAACGGAGTCGGTGCCAGAGGCTCGGCAGTGATGGCTACCAGACCGGCCAGCGCTCCGTTGAGTGCCATGGTGAGATCAGTCTTGCCGAACATGAGTCTTGACGTCAGCATCGCTGCAACCACACCGCCGGCAGCAGCCATATTGGTGTTGACGAACACCAGCGCCACTGCATTGGCTTCACCGACATCGGAGACTTTCAGTTCCGAGCCACCATTGAAACCGAACCAGCCCATCCACAGGATGAAGGTGCCGAGCGTCGCCAGCGGCATATTGGCACCCGGGATCGGATGGACTTCGCCGTTCGGACCGTACTTCCCTTTGCGTGCGCCCAGCAGCAACACCCCGGCCAGAGCCGCGGTTGCGCCACAGAGATGCACAATGCCGGAACCAGCAAAGTCATTGAAGCCGATTCCATCGAGGAAGCCGCCGCCCCATTTCCAGTAGCCCTGCATCGGATAGATGAAGCCGGTCATCACGACCGCGAATACCAGAAACGACCACAGCTTCATGCGTTCGGCTACTGCGCCGGAGACAATCGACATAGCCGTTGCGACAAACACCACCTGGAAGAAGAAATCTGACAGATTGGAGTAATACGGAGCACCATCGCCACCGGCGATTACAGCAGCCGCGTCATTGTCGGCAGTACCCAGGATGCCATGCAAGCCCGGCCACCAGCTGTTAACCGCTGCATCCCCCGGATACATGATGCCGTAGCCCATAAGCATGTACATGACACAGGCTATGGCGAACAGGGAAATGTTTTTGGTCAGGATTTCGGCTGTATTTTTAGAACGGACGAGACCGGCTTCGAGCATGGCAAAGCCAGCCGCCATCCACATAACGAGTACACCCGACACCAGAAAATAAAAGGTATCCAGCGCGTATTTGGTTTCGAGAATTGCGTCCACTTTTTAGTTCCTCCGGATTAGAGGGCGTCAGGGCCGGTTTCACCGGTACGAATACGCACCGCCTGCTCTAACGGATAAACAAAGATTTTTCCGTCACCGATCTTGCCAGTGTTGGCCGCTTTGCTGATGGCTTCGATCACCCGCTCGATCAAGTCGTCGTTGATAGCAACTTCGAGTTTGACCTTGGGCAGGAAGTCCACCACGTATTCCGCGCCGCGATACAACTCCGTGTGTCCTTTCTGGCGTCCAAATCCCTTTACTTCAGTGACCGTAACGCCCTGCACTCCGATCTCGGACAGCGCTTCACGCACATCGTCGAGCTTGAAGGGCTTGATGATTGCAGTTACTAGCTTCATCAGAAGGTCTCCCGGTTCAACCCGCTCGCTAGAGCGGGCCCGTTTGTTTACTTAAAAGTTAAAATCAGAAATCTTTGGTCCAACCGACCCAGAAATTCGGATTGTCGTCACCGGCTTCTTCCTCGGCTTCCTCGTAGTTCACGCTGAAGGCACCGAAGTCACCGGCATCCTTGCTGAAGCTGGCGCCCCAGTGGGTGTAGGAGATATCACCGACGGCAGCATCACCATCCGCATCGAAGTCGTAGTACCCGACAAACACACCCAGGCCGAAACCTTCGACATCAACTGGCAGATCCGCACTCAGGCCGTAGTACATATCGCCTTCGATAAAGGGCGCATCGTCATCGTCGTATTCGGAATCAATGGTGTAGGCGATGCTTGCCGTCATCGGGCCGAAGCTCAGGCTGCCTGCGAGTTCCGTATAATCCAGCTCGCCGCCCTGGGCGTCGCCGCCAGCACCCGGATACCAGTACTGAATGAGGCCGATGTCATAGCCCGCACCGCTGCCGATGTCTCCGGCAAACCCGGCGTATAGATCGACTTCCATGTCTTCTTTACCGCCGAAGTCGACATTGGACATCCAGGTGCCGAGGTAAAAGCCGGAGTCGTGGCTATAATCCACGCTACCGGCGACAGCTGCGGCGTCATTGGTCTGGGTGACGCCACGGAAGTAGTAGTTGCTTGCCACACCCAGGCTGGCGCCGAGTTCCGCCTGGGCAAGCCCGCTGGCGACGACGAGAGCGGAGGCAAGAGCGGTTCTGGAAAGTTTCATTGTTTGGCGACTCCTCTTTTACATTGCCGTAAAAAATTGCTTAAAGGTTTTTTGCCCTGGCTAAAACGATTACCTGCAAAGGCTGAGCAGACTTATTGCAGTTCTCGTGCCAGCTGAATTAATTATTGATAAACAAATAGATAGGTATTTTCAGCGTCCTTGCACCTGAATCAGGCGCACCAAAGCGGGGAGAATTGTGCTGATGCACTGTTTTCGTGCGCGGTGTTGGTGCGCCAACACTGGTTAACCACTGGACGCATGCCATTCCCTTCGCTATGGTTCAGTTCATGATTGATCCAAAAATTCTCGATGACATAACCCGGCGG
>JAGXGS010000002.1 GCA_024636585.1 Thiogranum sp.
CCGCCCGAGACTCGTAGCATCATCGCCGGGGTCGATGACGAGATGCACGTGATTCGTCATCAAGCAATACGCATACACCCGGCAGCCAAACTGCCCTTTCCAATCCGCCAACGTATCCAGGTAGCGCCGATAATCGGCCGCCTCTGAAAACACTACACTCCTGTTATGCCCGCGCTGCACCACATGGTGCGGACAGTTAGGGAGCATCACTCTCGCCGTCCTTGGCATGAGTAAATTCTCCTTTTTTAGATCACATCAAAATAAATCTGGTCCGGTTTTTCCTAACGCCGCCAGCACCGGCAACGTTGTATGTTGTCCGGTGGCTGGCTTTATTAAGCAATTACTGGATAGGTACAAGACGAGTAAGTTGCTCATCGGACATAGAATCGATGGTTGCTAAGGTAATATCTTTGCTTACTGTTGTAGCAGCAGCCGTATCTTGATCGATTGATATATCAACCCTGTCAGGTAGGTTATACATAGCACCAGTTGCTGGATCAACAATTAACATTCCTATCAGACCGCCCAAAAGGATATTGCCCCAATACCATCCATCGAGACTGCTCGTTAGCGTAAAGGTTTTAGGTGAAAAGCCATCTTTGCTCAAAGCGATGGTGTAACTTTCACCTTTAAAGTAGCCAGAAGATGACTTTAACGTTACTGAAGCTGGCGTAAGCCCGCTATGCACCTTTTGTCCTGTACGATTTGTGACAACGAAATTAGCACCATCTGGACTACTATTTATGGCCACAGAATACTCGGATTTACTTACAATACTCGAGCAAGCAGACAGCAAGGAGGCCGCCAAAATAATGGGTAAAAGTTTATTTCTCATTGATACTTCCTTTTTTTATTGCTCTAACGGAGCGGTTGATGAATCTTTTGCTTAACGATATAGGTCAGCTGCACGTGCGCAGCACGTGTCTGCTGTACATGTTTGTTCTACGGCGAACCACCGATGTGGCGCTTGTCGCTTGCCAGAAAATACGTAAAGACTGGATGAAATCATTGGGAGAGCGAAGGCAGAAAGCGCAGCGGTACAAGCAAGCTTGAAGCCGACTGCGCTTTCTGCCTTCGCTTTGTATCATGGCTTTTGAGTCCTGTCTGTCCGTATTATATGGAAAGCTTTGTAATCCATTTCGGATTCGTCCGTGGAACTACTAATTAGACGGCGCACGCCGTATAACAGGCCAAAGGCAGCGTGCGCTGGATAACAGCCGAAATTGAGATTGATAGCATTCGTGTACCGGTTATGTGTCGTTTTTATTCTCGGCCGTTGTGAGCTGCAGAGTTTTTATTCTTTTACCCTATTATTCATCCCTGCGCAAATCATGGAAAATGAGCGGTTTTCACCTTGATAACAGCAATTCTGCCGGTATCACGGCTTGCGCCGTATAAGATGTCGTTACCGTCTGTTTTGATGGCTGTTTTGACTCTGCGATGTGATATTAGGCTTGATAAAGCGGCGCAATCTGAGACTGCACCGGCGCTGATATCCAATACATAGGTGAGCGGTACGAATGCCAAAAAACAAAAAGCCCAGGTGAGGTTATCACCTGGGCTTTTTTTGATGTTTGGTAGCGGGGGCCTGCTTTTGTTCTTATAGACCGATCAAGGTTGATCTGAAATGAGAGTGTTTTATGTAGCGCGCCCCTTCCTGGAGCTCAGTCAGGGAAGGTCCAAAACCGGCCAACAGGAGTCGGTCAAGGCCTGTAGTAAATTAGTCTGCAACCAATCACAATCGGTCAGTCAGATTTCGTTTTTAACTTCGGTTGTCACCCTAAAACCGCCGTTTTAGTAATTACGATTCAATAAAAAAGCGGACATTTTAGAACGCGCGAGCAAACAGCGAAGCCGCGGGGTTCGAGAAAACGCGCTCGAATCCAGATGCAATTTACGAGCTTCTGGCGCTCGGCGCGATGGCACGCGCAGGCGCGTTCGCCTCTGGCAGCGGTTGCGGCCGCGCCAGGGCGTAGCCTTGGGCATGGTCCACGCCGAGTTCCTGGAGCAGGGCGAGAATCGGCGCGCTCTCCGCACACTCGCCCACGGTCTCGATCGCCATCACATGGGCCACCCCGTTGATCGCCTCGACCATGGCACGCATCACACGGTCCTCGGCCATGGTGCGGATGAACCTGCCGTCGATCTTAAGAAAATCCACCGGCAGCTGCCTGAGGTAGGCAAGCGAGGAAATGCTGGTACCGAAGTTGTCCAGTGCGAACAGGCAGCCCTCCCGTTTGAGGGTCTGGATAAAGTGCGCGGCACGGCTGAGGTTTGCGATGGCGGCGGTCTCGGTGATCTCGAAGCACAGCATGTCGCCCGGCACGCCGTGTTCGACCAACAGTCCGCATATGAATTCGGCAAAGTGTTCGTCGGATAGCGAGCTGCCCGAGAGATTGACGGCGAAGATCGGCCGCCGTGCAATGGGCGCCTGACACTGCGGCATGGCGTGGTGACTGATTACCTCACGCACTACCCAGCGGTCGATAGCGGGCATCAGGTTGTAACGCTCCGCCGCCGGCAGGAAGGCCATGGGTTCGACCACCTGGCCCTCCTCATCCATCAGGCGCAGCAGACTCTCGTAGTGGGGACGGCTCTGGCCGTGCTGTGCAAGCGGCGCGATGACCTGCTGGTACAAACGAAAGCGGTTGGCGTCGAGGGCGTGGGTGAGGCGCGACACCCATTGCATCTGGGTGCTCTGCTGCTCGAGAAGGGTATCGTCCGGCTGGTATAGATGCACCCGGTTGCGGCCCTGCTCCTTCGCCGAATAGCAGGCGGCATCGGCAGTGGCGAGCACCGCGGAAACGCTGCCGCTCATGGCAGTAAGCGGAACCAGCCCAATGCTCACACCGATCACTAACGGCTTGTCCTCCCATATGAAGCGATAGCCGTGTACCGCGTCGCGCAGTTCGGTGGCAATGCGCAGCGCCTGATCCAGCGGACAATGTTCCAACAGCACGCCGAACTCGTCGCCGCCGAGCCGGGACAGGGTGTCGCGCTCCCGCAGGCGCGCATGCATATGGGCGGTAATTTGCCGCAGCAGTTGGTCACCCGCGGTGTGGCCGCAGGTGTCGTTCACCACCTTGAACTGGTCGAGGTCGAGATAGAGCAACGCGTACTCCTCGTCGTCGCTGCAGGTTTCGGTCAGGACGCGTTCGAGTCGGCGTTCAAATTCCCGACGGTTAACCAGGCCGGTAAGTGCATCATGCGTCGCCTGAAATGTGAGGTGGTGCGCCGTGGCCTGCGCCTCTGTGACATCGCGGAACACCAACACCGCGCCGGTGATGCGCCCCGCCTCGCGCATAGGCTGCGCCGAGTATTCCGCGGGGAAGGAACTGCCGTCCTTGCGCCAGAGCAGTTCCACCAGCCCTTGCGTGGGCTGGCCGGTGCGAAACGCGTTGTGAATGGCGCAACCCGCGGCCGGGTAGGCGCTGCCATCGGCGTGACTGTGGTGGATCAGGCTGTGAGTATCGCGCCCCAGCAATTCGTCGCGGGTATAACCCAGCATTGCCAGCGCCGCTTCGTTCACGAAGGTGCAGTGCCCTGCGGAATCGAGTCCGTAGATGCCTTCGCCGGCCGATTCGAGCAGCAGACGGAAGCGCGATTCGCTGTCGCGCAATGCCCGCTCGACCTGCCGGCGCTCGGCGTTTTCTTTCACCAAGTTGGCGTTGGCCGACCTGAGTAGCTCGGTCTGTTTTTCCAGTTGGCCGGTGCGGTTGGCCACCAGTTGCTCAAGACGGCGGCGGTGATATTCGAGCTCTTCCTCGCGACGCTTGTCCTCGGTGATGTCGATCAGCACGCCCTGCAGGAACAAGGGCTCATTCGCCGCGCCGTGCACGATCCGGGCTTCGTCCAAAATCCAACGTTCTTCCCCGTTGCGCGCCAACAGGCGGTATTCGCAGCGCAACGACTCGGCGGTTTCGTAGCTGTGGGCGAAGGCGGCCAGCACCCGCGCCTGGTCTTCGGGATGGACGCGGTTGAGTACGCCGTCCGGGCTCGCCCGCCATTCATCCGGGGAAAACCCAAGACGCTGGATCTGCGGGCTGACATAGAGCAAGTTGCCCGGCACATCCAGCGTGGCGGTGTAGGCGATCGCCGGAATCTGTTCGATCAGGCTGCGGTATTTGGCTTCGGCGGCGCGCAGCTGCCCTTCCGCTGCGCGCTTGTCGGCGTGCGCCTGGCTTTCGCGCAACACGCGCTGGATCACGCTCGGCAGCAGCTTGAGATAGTCGCCTTCGCCATCCTTTACCAGGTAATCACGCGCACCGCGGCGCATGGCGTCTACCGCGATTGCGATGTCCTGCGCGCCGGTGAGCATGATCACCGGCACTTCGATCGCGCCGCTGTCGGCCGCGAGTTTGGCGAGAAACTCCACTCCATCCATGTCCGGCAGGCGGTAATCCAACAGGATCAGGTCCGGCGCCTCGGCGTGCATGCGCTTCAGTCCGGCGTGCGCGGTGTCGGCTTCCTCCACCTCGAACACGGAGTCGGATTGCGCGCCCAGCACGCGGCGGCAGGCAAGACGATCGACCGCATCGTCCTCGACCAGCAGCACGCGCACGGTGGCACGACTCATTGCGGCAACTCGCTCAGGGTCCAATAGGCGTCGATAGAGCGCACCGCTTCCACGAACTGTTGGTAGTCGACCGGCTTGCGGATGTAACCGGCCACACCGAGATCGAAGCTGGCCACCTTGTCCTGTTGTTCGTCGGAGGTGGTGAGCACCACCACCGGAATCCGCTTGAGCACGGCATCGTGCTTAACGACCTCCAGGAACTCGATGCCGCCCATCACCGGCATATTGAGATCGAGCAGGATGATACATGGCATGACCTGGTCGGGCTGGCGCAGATAGCCGAGCGCCTCTTCGCCGTTCTCCACCACTACCAGCGGATTATTCACATGCAACTCCTTCAGGGCGCGGCGCACGGTCATGGCATCCACCTCGTCGTCTTCCACCAACAATATTGCCTTGCATGTGCTTTTCATTGTACCGATCCTGCTAGCTTGCGCCGCTACGCGGCAGGGTAAAGAAAAAAGTGCTGCCGACACCCGGCTGGGACTCGACCCACACGCGCCCGCCGTACATCTCGACGATTTTTTTCACCAGTGATAGCCCAACGCCGGTACTCTCGATCCGATCCTTGGGCGCGAGAGTTTGGAACAACTGGAAAATCCGTTTGAAGTGGCGTACTTCGATGCCGGGCCCGTTATCGCTAACAGTGAACTCCCAATCCTGATTATGCCCCACACAGCCGACGCGAATCAACCCGGCCGGCTTGTCCAGATACTTGATGGCGTTGGACAGAAGGTTCTGGAACAGTTGCAGGATGCGCGTACGCTCGGCGCGGATTATCGGCAGATCGGGGGCCACTTCGACGCGGATGTGGGGCGACGGCGCGAGCATCGCGAGCGCTTCCTTTATGATCTCATTCACATCCACCGCCACCACAGCCTCGCGCACGCGGCCGACGCGGGAGTATTCTAGGATGCCATCGATGAGGCTGTCCATACGCCGCACCCGTTGCGTCAGCAGGCGCAGATGCTCCTTGCCGTCGGCGTCGAGCTTTTCGGCTTGGTCGGTGCTGATCCAGTCGGCCAGCGAGCCGATGGCGCGCAGCGGCGCCTTCAGATCGTGGGAGACAACATAGGCGAAGTTCTTCAGCTCCTCGTTCGCGCTCTCCAGCTCGCGAATCAGCTGCGCTTGGCGCTCCTCCACCTGCTTACGCAGGGTGATGTCGTGCACCAGCCCAGTGAACAGCCGCCGTTTACCAACGTGCATTTCACTTACCGCCAGCTCGATCGGGAAAGTGCTGCCGTCCTTGCGCTGCGCGACCACCTCGCGGCCGAGGCCGATAATGCGCTTCTCGCCGGTGGTCAAATAGTGCTCGAGATAGCCGTCGTGCTCTTCACGATAAGGGGAGGGCATGAGCAATGAAATGTTCTTGCCCAAGACGTCGTCCGGTGCATAGCCGAACAAGCGTTCGGCAGCGGGATTGAAAGAATCGATGGTGCCGCGTTCGTTGATGGTGATAATGGCATCCACCGCTGTCTCGACGATGGCAGCGAGC
The DNA here is from genome assembly GCA_024636585.1 of Thiogranum sp. Lineage (GTDB taxonomy): Bacteria > Pseudomonadota > Gammaproteobacteria > DSM-19610 > DSM-19610 > Thiogranum. The sequence continues at coordinate 6,072 of JAGXGS010000002.1, forward strand.
CGGGTGCCTTGTTCAGCCAATGCCTCTTCAGCGTGCTTGCGGCGGGTAATGTCGTGCACTGTGGCCAGGACATAACCATCCTCCAGCGAGCTCAGGCTGATATCCGCGGCGAACTCGCTGCCGTCCTTGCGCAGGCTATACAATTCAAGCCCGGTACCCATGACGCGGCTGCCGGGATGGGCCGCATATTCCTGGCGCTGTAGTGCATGGGTAGCACGAAAACGTGGCGGTATCAGACTCTCGACCGACAAAGCGAACAGTTCCGCCCTTGCATAGCCGAACAGGGTTTCAGCAGCCCCGTTAGCCTGCACAATGCGCCCCATCGAATCGATGATAAGCATGGCATCGGCTGCCGATTCCAGTAGCCACAGCGGATCTTTTTCTTCCAATCCATTAATGATATTGCTGAATTGCACTTACTTACCCTGGATTTGCATTTAAAATTTTTCCGCCTAAGTTTGAGTATCTCTATTCTGGCAATCAGTTTGATATGGACCCATCGGTCCGTATATTATTTTCCGGGTTAACTATAAATAATTTTATTCCTACCAGTTTAATCAGTACTTTACCAGAAAAATCATTGGATCTTGAAATTGATATAGGTGGCCCCGCATTATCTAGATAAATAACACCGCAACGTCTGCTTTGGAGATAGGCTTATTAGGCGTTAATGATTGACTGGAATTGGCTAGATCAAGACCTATATTAGATTTTTCTAAATGACAGCTTTGCGGTGACAGCGGAACTTGAGCAAATTTCCATGACCGTCTCTTAAGGGTCGGTAGCAGTAATATCCTTGTAAAATCTTGGGGTTGGATTCACTGATTCCTGACGTCCGCTGTACTCTGCCAATACTTGGGGTCCTTTTCACCAGAAGGAGGCCTCACGATGCTGTACTTAACGCATTCCCCGCAAAAACATCTAGTCTGGAACAAGGGCAAACTGATCGGTCAGAAACCGCCCCTGAAACTCAAGGAGGTCTGGGCCATCCGCACCCGACTCCAGATGGCGCACAAGACCCGTGACCTGGCCATGTTCAATCTGGCCATCGATAGCAAACTGCGCAGTTGTGATTTGGTGAAGCTCCAGGTACGCGACGTCGCACATGGTACGCAAATCCTCAAGCGCGCCATGACCCTGCAACAAAAAACGCAGCAGCCAGTTCAATTCGAACTCACCGCCCAGACCAGGGAGGCGCTGTCCACCTGGATCCAGCAGGCCAATTTGAACAGCGGTGATTTCCTGTTCAAAAGCCGAAGCAAACACGCTTCGCATATTTCGACGCGGCAGTATGCGCGGATCGTTTCAGGCTGGGTAGCCAGCATCGGCCTAAATCCGGCTGAATACGGGACGCATTCCATCCGACGAACCAAGGTCTCGCTGATCTACCGGAAGACCAAGAACCTCCGTGCCGTTCAGCTGCTGCTGGGGCATCGGAAGCTGGAAAGCACGGTTCGCTATCTGGGCATCGAAGTGGATGATGCGCTCGAAATCGCGGAGCAAACGGATATTTAGGGAAAATCCAGCGATCGCTCGCCATTGGGTGCCTGCTCGCTGATAACCAGCAGGCACTCACTGAGACGGGCACCAGACATCCAGCGGCCAGACCGGACATTCTTTGCCAACTTACTCTGTTTAAGCACAATTTCGGAAACCGACCCTGAGCGGACTGTCAGGTTTCTATGCAGCTACTTCGGCTATCGACCCTGAGCAGTCATTTCGCGGTTTCCATCTAGATGGCCACAACCAACACGGAGCAGCCACTGACAGTTCTCGCGACCACCAGCTGCTTATGATAGAACGCGTCTTTGTCCAACCGCGCTCTCTGCCCCGCCACTGCCGGGCTTCTTCTGGCTACTATGGGCGTTCGGGCGCTACGCTATGCGCTCAAACTTCAAGGCGAACTCGTCGGGATGGAAGTTGGCTTGGTGTACTTCCGCGTGAGACGCATGCTCCTCTACGCATTCGAGCACTCGTGACCGAACTTCAGAATTAATATTCGCCCCTAGGTAGACACCATCGAGTAACTCGCGGGGGAATATCTGGACACCTAGCCCCTTAAAGGGATCGACAATCCGATACTCGTTCTCGTAGACCGACCACGGTGTGGTGATTCTGACCGGATCGGTGCAGAGTGAGACCGCACGTGAGCACGCCACACAGATAGCACAAGGTGTGGACGGGGTAGTAAGCGTGAACAATTCGCTCACCATAAATTGAGCGCTCAACTCAA